>JAFXHP010000093.1 GCA_017536285.1 Clostridia bacterium | reverse complement strand
ATTTGAAAGAGAGGTATATTTATGAAAGTTCTGGCAGTTGGCTGTCATCCCGATGACGTTGAAATCGGATGCAGCGGTACACTCATCAAATGTGTAAAAAGAGGCGACGAGGTTATGGTTTGCCACGTGGCTAACGGCGATATGGGACATGCTATCATTATGCCCCCCGAACTTCGTGAAATAAGAATAGGAGAGGCTAAAAAGGCAGGAAGCCTTGCCGGCATCAAGGTTACAACCCTTGACATCGGAGACCTTATGCCCAATGCGGCAATTCAGGAGCAGCGCGATAAGATGGTTAAGCTCTTGAAAGAGTTCCAGCCCGATTTTATCATCACTCACGCTCCCAACGACTATATGCCCGACCACAGAGAGGTTTCAAAGCTTGTATTTGACGCATCCTTTGCGGCAAGCGTACCTCACTACGGAGCAGAAGGCTCTGCAGCTGTAACTCCTATTTTCTATATGGACAATCTTGCGGGAACAAACACAATTCCTACAGAGTATGTTGATATCACTGATGAAATCGACTTAAAGCTTCAGATGCTTGAGTGCCATGAGAGTCAGCTTAAGTGGATGAGAGACCATGACCACATCGACTTTGCTGAGTTTGTAAAGAGCTGTTCACGCTTCCGTGGAATCCAGGCAAGCTGCGGCTATGCAGAGGGCTACACACAGGAGCTTTCCTGGCCCAGAATCACAACAAAGAGACTCTTACCGTAAATTTAAGAGATACCTAAATAAAAGGAGGATTTATAATGGATTTTTTAACAACAGTAAAAGGCAGTCTTCTTGACGGCTTCTATCCCAAGGGATGGGATATGGCAAAAATTGACGCTTGCTGCGACAAGGGCGTTGCAAGAGAGGATTTCTGGCATAAGGATTTCAATCCTGTTGAGTGCCAGAACATCTATGAATTCGACACACTTATGGGTCACGAAATTGCTCTTCAGATTAAGAAGGCAAAGGAAGAGGGCATTAAGCTTGCTATGATTCTTCCCGTAGGTCCCATGGGTATGTACAAGTGGGCATCCTACTTCATCAACGAATGGAACATCAAGTGCGACCACGTTTACACCTTCAATATGGACGAATGGGCTGACGGTGACGGAAATACTCTTGAAAACACCAACCCCGCTTCCTTCGAGTACAGCATGAAGCAGGCATTTTTCGATAAGCTTGGAGAAAATACAGTTCCTCCCGCTCAGAGAAATTTTGCTACAAAGGCAAACCTTCCCACATATCCCGAAAAGATTGCAGCGTTAAAGGCTGAAGGTGCACGTCTTGTTCTTGTATTCGGTATCGGAAGAATGTGCCACATCGCATTCTGGGAGCCTCACTTTGCTGACGACTTTAACTCTGTTGAAGAGTGGAAGAGTCAGTGCTACAGAATCGGTGCTAAGCTTCATCCTCTTACAATTGAGCAGAACGCTATTACAAGCTTTAAGAGCCGTTCTACACTTGTTCCCTGCAGAGCTAACACAATCGGTCCCGGCCTCTTCTTACAGGCTGACTATATTATCGGCGGATGCGACGGTGCTCTCGGCAGAGGAATGGGCTGGCAGGGTATGAGCTTCCTGACAACTCTTCACTACGGTCCCGAAATCAGCATTCCTTCAACATTTATGCCTACAATGCCCGGAAGACTCTTCTATCTTTCTGAGCTTGCAGGTCCGTTAGTTGCTGAATGTAACTAAGAAAATAACATAGGAATAAAAAACTGTCATCCTGACGGATGACAGTTTTTTATTATATTTCTTCTACAGTTCCGCCGGATGGCACAGGAACCGGAACCTGAGGGGGTTCCGGGGAAGGGGTAGCTTCAACTTCCGGAGCTGTGGTTATAGTTTCTGTGGTAGCAGTTTCGCTTGTGGAAGGAAGAGAGGGTGAGGAGGGAGTGATTGTCGATTCTCCTGTAGCCGTACCGTTTTCCGGTGAAGTTAAAGTTCCATCGGTACCCGGTAATGCTTCGAGTTCTTCTTCGGAAATGTGCTCTTCGGGAGTACATTTTTTTATACTGTAGGCGACATCCTCTTCCATATATACTCTGTATGTTGTCTCCAGTGCTGTACATACGCTTGTAGCACGGAGTCCGCTCACGGTACACAAAGTACAACGCTGAAGATTATCAAAGCTTAAAACATCCTCAAATCTGTGTGGCTTATCCTCATAGTCGATCTGGGACATAACCTTTTTCCACAAATTAATCGCAGGGTTTCCGGAAACACTAATGTTTGTAGGAGTGTCATAACCAACCCATGTGGCACCGATAAGTGAAGGTGTAAAGCCGACAAACCATTTGTCGTGGTTGTTTGTGGTGGTTCCTGTTTTACCTGCAAGGTCCACTCCGCTGAAGCGTGCGGAACTACCTGTACCTCCTGTTACAACCCCTGAAAGAAGCTCTGCCATTATGGTTGCTGTGGAGGACCTAATGGCTCTGTGTCTTAAGGGGTGCTTAGAATAGAGTAAGTTTCCGTTATAGTCATATATTTCGGTATAGGTGTGTGCTTCGGTATAATAACCCTTGCTTATGAAAGGTGTATATGCGGCGGCCATTTCTATGGGAGATATACCGTCGGTCAAACCTCCAAGAGACAAGGGGGCAAGGCTTTTGTCTGAAATGATTCCTTCATCGGTTTTGCGGCTTTCAACAAGAGTTGAAATTCCAAGGTCTTCTGTAAGAAATTCGTAGGATCGTTCGATTCCCATATCGTGAAGAACCTGAGCGGCAGGGACGTTGAGCGATCTTGAAATTGCAGTTTTGAGAGAGACGGGACCTGAATAGTAGCCGCCGGAGTTTCTTGGGGTCCAGGTCGTACCGTCCTCCAGTGTGAAGGTGGTTTTAACGTCGTTTAATACGCTTCCGCTGTGAATGATGCCAAAATCTAAGGCAGGAGCATATACTGATATAGGCTTTATTGAGGAGCCCGGCTGACGTGGTGCCGTTGCACGGTTGTATGTTCTTGAACCGCCTTTATCGCCTATGCCTCCGACAACGCCTTTTACCTCGCCTGTAACGGCTTCAATAACAACCATTGAGGATTGCAGAAGCTCGCCGTCTGCGTTTCTTATGAAATTAGCTTCGTCTTCGTATACACTTTCAAGAATTGCCTGTATTTCGGGATCTATCGTACATTTAATCTGCAGACCGCCGGTGTACAGGAGATTTTGAGCCATTGCAGGGCTGTAATTATATCTTGTTTCAAGGTCTTCTAAAACTTCCTCGATAACCGTGTCAACAAAGTAGGAGTAATATGATGTGTCAAACTCGGCCGCCCGCTCAAATATCAATTCGTAAGAAACGGCTTCGTCGTATTCCTCTTGAGTGATCATTTCAAGCTCAAGCATTTTGGAAAGAACGGTAAGCTGTTTTTCCTTGTTTGCCTCCGGGTTAAGATAAGGGTCGTAAAGAGAGGGATACTGTGTTATTCCCGCTATGGAGGCACATTCGGCCAGATTTAATTCACTGATATCTTTATCAAAGTAGATTTTGGAAGCAGAGCCGACACCGTTGCAGTTCTGACTGAGATAGATTGTGTTAAGGTAAAGTTCCAGTATATCGTTTTTGGATAAATCCTTTTCCAGTCTTATGGCACGATATATTTCCCTGAACTTACGGAGAATGGACCTGTCATCTTCTTTTGTGAGGTTTTTTACAAGCTGCTGTGTGATAGTACTTCCGCCGTAAACGGAACGGTTTTTATCGAAAAGACGTAAAATGGTGTTTAGTCCTGCACCGGTAAGTCTTTTGATATCGAAGCCGGGGTGTGAATAAAAACGTTCATCCTCAATTGCAACGAAGGCGTTTTTCATATCAAGGGGAATCTCGTCAAAATTTACCCAGCTTCGGTTTTCTCCGCTGTATAGGTTCTGCATTATCACCTGTTCACCGTTATCATCCTCGTAGTACAGGACAGAAGTCATCTTCATGTTAAGCAATGAAGCGTCAATTGGTTCTGTCGTTATGCATATTGCAACGCCTGCAAGGATGGCGGTGAGCATGGCCAAAAGTACAAATGCCAAGGTAAAGCGAAGAAGCTTTTTGGCAATTTTCTTTTTACGTTTTTTAGCCATCTGTTATCCTTCCTTTCCAAGAGAAAATAGCTAATAATATACAGTCTACATTATATCAGCTATTTTTTAAAAAAGTATTACAATCGCATATTTTTTTGATTACAGGTAAAAATGTTAAATGAATACTTGTGAAAGATGTGTTTTTATGAAAAAAGTTTTATGTATGATTGCTGTGGCGGTAGTGGCATTTGCTTTTGCGTATTTTATTATCGGGAGCGAAAAGACAGTAAATGATGCATCAAGCGGGAAAATTGATTTGCCCGTGGCAAAAGAGAGTAGCTATGTAATTTTAATTGAAGATGATGACGTGGTTTTATACAGGACAGAAAAAGACGAAAAAATACTCATCAAGCGGGAACGGCATATGCCGGCGAGAGAAAGTGACAGAGCATTGCTTCTTAAAGGGGTAAGGGTTGAAAGCTTAGAAGAGGCTCTTATGATTTTCGAGGATTTCATAAGCTAATAAAAAACTCCGATGCATTTGCATCGGAGTTTTAAGTTTGTTAGTTAAGAATTGCAAGCTCTGTATCTTTGTCGAAGATGTGAAGTCTGTTTGTATCAAATACAACGTCAATCTTTTCGCCTGCTTTAGCCTTTGTTCTGGGGTTAACTCTTGCAACAGCGTGTGTGCCGTCGATATCAAGGTGAAGAAGAGTATCTGCACCAAGAGATTCTGTTAAATCAACGTCAACAGTAATCATGCTGTCGGGCATTGTTGCGATGTAATTTTCTTCATCATGTACGTTTTCAGGACGGATACCGATGATAACTTCTTTTCCGATATACTCGGGATGTGTTTCCATGAGCTGCTTAGCCTTTCCTTCAACAAGGAAAATCTTGTGGTTTTCGCCGAAGGAAATAGCAACTCTTTCGCCTTCCTTATCAAGCTTTGCATTGATGAAGTTCATTTCGGGGCTTCCGATGAAGCCTGCAACGAAAAGGTTAACGGGATGATCGTAAAGTTCCTGAGGAGAGTCAACCTGCTGAATGTAACCGTCCTTCATAACAACGATTCTTGTACCCATTGTAAGAGCTTCTGTCTGGTCGTGTGTAACGTAGATGAATGTTGTCTGAAGTCTCTGATGAAGCTTGGAAATCTCAGCTCTCATCTGTACACGAAGCTTAGCGTCAAGGTTCGATAAAGGTTCGTCCATCAAGAATACCTTGGGTTCACGAACGATAGCACGGCCGAGAGCAACACGCTGTCTCTGACCACCGGATAAAGCCTTGGGCTTTCTGTCAAGAAGGTGCTCGATGCCAAGAATCTTAGCTGCGTCAGAAACACGTCTCTTGATTTCATCCTTGGGAGTCTTTCTGAGCTTAAGACCGAATGCCATGTTATCAAATACTGTCATGTGGGGATAAAGAGCATAGTTCTGGAAAACCATTGCGATGTCTCTGTCCTTGGGAGCAACGTCGTTCATAAGCTTGCCGTCGATATAAAGCTGGCCGGAAGAAATGTCTTCAAGACCTGCGATCATACGGAGCGTTGTGGACTTACCGCATCCGGAAGGACCAACGAGGATGATGAACTCCTTATCTTCGATTTCAAGACAAATGTCGTTTGCAGCGATAACGCCGCCGGAATATTTTTTATAGATGTTTTTTAAACTTAAACCTGCCATATCTGATTATTTCCTCCTAAATATTGTTAAAATGATAGATTTATTAACGATGCATAAATAGGATACCACAATTTTGTAAAAAAAGAAAGTGTGTTTATTAACAAAAAAAGAAAAGTATCTTTGGCACAATTGCATAAATATATCTAAAAAATACTTTCGTCAGGCTTTAATGGGCGATATTCGCCTTCTTCAAGGTTTTCGTCCAGCATAAGCTTGCCGAATTTTATCCTTTTTAAATATACAACTTTATTGCCTCTTGCCTCAAACATAAGTTTGACCTGATGGAACTTTCCTTCGGTTATTGTAAGATGAGCACTTTTTTCGGAAAGGATTGAAAGCTTTGCGGGAAGAGTCTTTGTGCCGCCCGCTATAAAAACGCCTTCTTCGAAGGCAAGCTTGTCATCTTCGGCTATTAAAGATTCTGTTTCCACATAGTAAGTTTTTTCTACATGTGATTTCGGGGAGAGTGCCTTATGTGCCATTTCTCCGTCATTGGAAATGATTAAAAGACCTACGGTGTCTATATCAAGTCTTCCTACGGGGAATAAATCATAGTGGTCATATTTTTTGTCGATAAGTGACAATACGGTTTTCTTGCTTTTGTCTTCTGTGGCGGATATTACGCCTGCGGGTTTATTCATCATAAGATAAATGAAGGGGGAATAGGTAACGGCCTGTCCCGAAAAAGTGACGGAATCCTTTTCGTCAACGTGAAATCCGGGATCTTTTATTATAGTCGAGTTTACTGTGACATTGCCTTTCTTTATGGCGTTTTTTATTTCGCTTCGACTGCCTAAGGCACAGTCGGCAAGGAATTTATCAAGTCGCATAATTTACTCCTTTTTGCTAAGAGGAATCATATCTCCCGACAGGGAGGGGTTGAGTATATCTCCGCCGCAGATTTCACCTTCTGAAATTAGAATATTTGCCAGAGTATATTCACTGTTTGTCAGCCTGAAGGAATAACGCATAATTGTTTTTCCTCTGAAAGGCGTAAGGTCAAATCCTGCTTCTTTTTGAAGATTGTTGTAGGATTCGTACACTTTTCCAAACCCCTCCGGAATGCTTATTTCTGAAATTTCATAAGGCTTTTTTTCAAAGGAATACCCTTGCTCTTTCAGAAATTTTCTGCAAAGAGATACGTTTTTATCGCAGGGCAAGACGGACAGGAAAACAGCTGTAATAATTATGGCAATCAAAAGAACGGTGAGTATAATCTGACTTTTCTTAACAACAAAAAACATATAAGCACCCCTTATTGTGAGTTATTATATGTTTATGTGAAAAATAAGCTTTTATTCTAAATTGTTTTTTGCATCGAGCAATGCCTTCGCCAACTGGTCAGGGCAGCTTGTCTGTTTGAAACCGCATTTTATGCCTGTTAAGGATGCGATAATCTCATCTGCGGATTTGCCTTCGCAAAGAGCGGCTATACCCTGAAGGTTTCCGTGGCATCCGCCTTCAAAGGAAACGGCTGAAACAGTTCCGTTTTCTGATATGTCAAAGCTTACGCTTCTTGAGCAGGTCCCCTGGTTTTTTCTTGTGTATTTCATAAAATCTTCCTTTCTATAATAGCTCTCTTGGTATGTGATCGGGGTCTTCTTTGAGCATTCCTGCTTCTTTTAAATCCGAAAACCCGGTCTGACGAAGCGCCTCGTATATCATTATGGCAACGGAATTTGAGAGATTTAAGCTTCTTGCCTCATCAATCATGGGTATACGGACCGAGGAGTCGGGGTTGTCCCATATAAGAGTTTCCGGAAGCCCACGTGTTTCCTTTCCGAAAACAAGAAAATCTCCATCCTCATAGGATATATCGGAATAAACCTTTTTTGCCTTTGTTGTGGCGAAAAACAATCTTTTCCCTTTGGCATATTCCAAAAATGCTTCAAGATTGTCGTGGTATGTAATATTTAGAAGATGCCAGTAGTCAAGACCTGCACGCTTTAACTTTTTGTCGTCGATTTCAAAGCCTAGGGGACGAACCAGATGAAGTGCGGCACCGGTTGCCGCACAGGTTCTTGCAATGTTTCCTGTGTTCTGGGGGATTTCAGGCTCGATTAAAACTATGTTGAACATATAAAAATCCTTTCTTTTATGTTGTTCCCGATGCATAGAGGGAAGGTATTTCTCCTGCGATTACTGTTTCGGAAAGCGGAAGAAGCATTTCTGTCTCCGTAACCTTATCTGAAAATGGTGCCATAAGCCGAAGAGATACTTTTGCATTTATGTATACGGAATGCTTTGTCTGATTAATGCCTGCCGATGAAAATTCCGAACTGACGGTTGCGTCTATGCTGCCCAATTGGACAATTCTCAGAGGAATCTTCATTCCTCTGCCTGAAAGAAGAGGGATTCCGGTCAGGTTACCCAAAGGGAGGTTAAAAACCGAATAATCATCCTTTGCCAGCGTGCTGTTGGCTTTACTTGCAAAGGATGACGTTATTTTGTTAACCTTGGCAGAATTTAAAGAGATGCCGCATATTTTGCCGTTTTCTCTCAAAATTACCGAAAGGTCAGAAAAGTCTTCGCTTTCAGAAACAGAGTTTAAAGCTTCGTACAGTGCCGCACGGGCAATGTTGGAAGCACCGGATTCTGCAAGAACGCTGAAAGCTGAGGACATAAAAACCGCAGAAAGTGTAATAAAAATAAAAACGGTAATAAGAGAAAGCGTTATAAAAGGAAGAAACCGTCTTTTCTTTAAATTAAGCCTTTTCATTATATCACCCCTGAAACAGTTTATGCAGTTTCATAAAAGGGGTTACTGAGTATTATACACTATTTTGGCAGATTATGCAAGAGAAGAAATCTTGACTATTTTTGATAACTGGTATATAATAACAGAGAATGAACTTATAAAGGAAGATTTTATGAAGGAAGTAACCGTAAAGAACATTAAAATATGTTATAATGATGAAGGCGAGGGAAAATGCATTCTTTTGCTTCACGGCTGGGGAGCAAATAAGGAGAGTCTTTCGCCGATATTCAATTCGCTTAAAAATTCCTTCAGGGTAATCGCTCCTGATCTTCCCGGTTTTGGTGCATCGGGAGAGCCTTCTGATGCATGGAATGCGAAAGATTATGCCGATTTTCTTTTGGAATTCATAAAGGTTCTTGATATTAAACCCTTTGCTGCTCTGGGGCATTCCAACGGCGGAAGAATACTTATTAAAGTATCGGAAACTTTTTCTCCTGAAAAGCTTATTCTTATGGACAGTGCAGGGATAAAGAAAAAGCATGGCCCCATATATTATGCTAAAGTATATTCATATAAGCTTGGCAAAAAGATATTAAAACTTCCTTTATTAAATAAAACGGGACTTTACGAAAAATTAATTAAAAATGCAGGAAGCGACGATTATAAAAATTCTTCGCCTGTAATGCGGGCAACTATGAGTAATTTGCTTTCAGAAGATCTTACGGGAATGCTTCCGGGAATAAAATCGGAAACGCTTCTTATCTGGGGGACGCTTGATACGGCAACGCCCATAGCGGACGGTCGCAAAATGGAAAAGCTCATAAAAGGGTCGGGGCTCGTTGAGGTTGCCGGCGGAGGACATTTTTCCTATCTTGACAATCCCGGAAAGGTTATGGGAGCTATAAACTATTTTCTCACACATTAATATATAGGAAGGAATGAACCTTTTGAACTATTTGTTTTTGGTGGCAGCCTTTGCATTTTTGCTGTTTTTTGCATTCAGCGGAACGTATTACATACATATGCTTCAGTTAAACTCATATAAAATAGAAAGATACGGTAAGTGGCTTTGCGAAAACAAGGGAAAGATTTTTGCTTTAAGGGCAATCTGGCCTGCTTTATCACTTGCACTTTTCGCTTTAGGAGATACGGCGGTATACGTGGCGTTTTCCGTGCTTATGATTCTGGCTGTTCCGTTTAAGAAAAAGAAGGCTAAAAAGCCTCTTGTTTATACGGCCAGAGTTAAAAGACTTATTATTGTATATATGATTCTTGGAACAGCAATTACTGCGGGGGCTTTTTTTGTAAAAGATGGCATATGGAAAGCGGCAGTGCTTGTTGTGGGGGCATTTTTAATTCCGCATATAATTTCTCTTGCTCTTATCGTTGCGGAGCCCATGGAAAAGGGAATTTCCAAATATTATTATAACGATGCAAAGAAGATCCTTGCTTCGGCAAAGGATCTTATCGTAATAGGCGTAACAGGCTCTTACGGTAAGACAAGTATGAAGTGCATAATAACAAGCCTGCTTTCCGAGAAATATAATGTGCTTATGACTCCCGGAAGCTTTAACACCACCATGGGAGTGGTGAGAACCGTAAGAGAGCAGCTTAAGCCTACCCATCAGGTATTTGTGGTTGAGATGGGAGCGAAAAACAAAGGGGATATCAAGGAGATTTGCGATCTTGTAAAACCGGGATACGGAGTTATTTCGTCAATAGGCCCTCAGCACCTTGAAACCTTTAAGTCAATTGAAAATATAATTTCAACGAAGTTTGAACTTGCAGAGGCGGTACGCGAAAACGGAGGAACGGTATTCCTTAATTACAGCAACGACTATATAAAAAATTACGGATTTTCCGGAAAGTTTGTTTCTTTTGGTAACAGTGAAGAGTGTACTTACAGAGCTATGGATATGAAGTGTTCATCTTCAGGTGCAAGCTTTACGATAAAGGGCGAAGAACTTAAGACTACACTTCTCGGAGACTTCAGTGCGGTTAATATTGCCGGAGGTATGGCTGTGGCAGAGCATCTTGGCGTTAAGCTTGATGATATAAAGGTGGCGGTTCGACGTTTGAAGGCCCCGGAACACAGACTTGAACTTAAGAAAAATCCGAGATATACGATAATTGATGATGCGTATAATTCAAATCCGGGAGGAAGCACGGCTGCACTTAAAACGCTGGCGTTGTTTGAAGAACGCAAGATTCTTGTCACCCCCGGAATGGTGGAGCTTGGAGAAGCTGAATATGAGCTTAATAAGGAAATGGGCCGAAAGGCGGCTCATTCGGCGGATTACATAGTACTTGTGGGTGAAAAACAGGCAAAGCCTCTGGCAGAAGGAATAAGGGAAGAGGGATTTTCTGAGGAAAGGCTTTACATTGCGAAGGATATAAATGATGCTCTTTCGTATGTGTATGGGATTACGGATGTGCCTTCGGTGGTTCTTCTTGAAAACGATCTGCCGGACAATTTCCTTTGATTAATATGTTCCTTATTATATAGGAAAGAAAGGTATTGGTATAAATGAAAATAAATCTTGCGGTGATATTCGGAGGAAAAAGCGTTGAACATGAAGTGTCTGTAATATCTGCAGTTCAGGCGATGTACTCTCTGAATAAAGAAAAGTATGAAATCTTTCCTTTGTATATGACAAAGAAAAATGAATTTTACACGGGAAAAAGACTCTTTGATATAGAAAATTATAAGGATATCCCGTCTCTTTTAAAAGGCTGCGAAAGAGTGATATTTACTTCAGACGGTGACGAGGCCTATATTGAACATTATCCGGCAAAGAAATTCGGAAATAACCGCTTGGCCAGAATTGACGCAGCGTTGCCCGTTGTCCACGGCACCAATGTGGAGGACGGAATTCTTCAGGGTTATCTTGAAACCTTGGGTATACCCTATGCGGGATGTGATGTTATATCAAGTGCAGTGGGAATGGATAAATATGTAATGAAGGTTATGCTTAAAGAAGCCGGAGTAAATGTACTCCCCGGTTTTTGCTTTAGCTCAAAGGATTTTTACAGGGATCCTTCTGACATACTTGATAAAATAGAACTTGAAATAGGTTATCCCGTAATCGTAAAGCCCGTAAACTTGGGTTCCAGTGTGGGAATTAAAGTAGCATCCGACAGACAAAGTTTAGAAGCGGCACTTGAAAATGCGGCACTTTTCGCAGGAAGGATACTTACGGAAAGAGCAATAACAAATCTCAGGGAGATAAATTGCTCTGTACTTGGCGACTATATGACGGCAAGAGCTTCGGTTTGCGAGGAGCCGCTGACGGCCGGAGAAATCCTGAGCTATGATGATAAGTATAAAGGCGGGACAAAGGGTTCAAAGGGCATGAGTTCGGCCATGAGAAAAATTCCGGCTGACCTTACGGAAGAAGAAAGAAATACAATTGAAGCCATGGCAGTTAAAACTTTCAGGGTTTTGGGATGTGCAGGGGTAGCCAGAATAGACTGCATGATTGATAAGGACAGCGGAGAAATTTTTGTAAACGAGATAAATACAATTCCCGGTTCTCTTTCGTTTTATCTTTGGGAGCCTTCGGGAGTTAGCTATACGGAACTTTTGGATGAACTCATAGATATAGCATTGAAAAGAAATCGTGAAAAACAGAAATTGAGCTTCTCTTATGATACAAATTTACTGTCAGAGAACTCACTTTCGGGCTTAAAAGGGGCAAAAGGTACAAAAAAATAAAAAAAGCTTGACAAGAAGAAGAGGTTATGCTATAGTAGTATTGCTTCATCTTCGGACGGAGCTTTTTTAGAGTGCAAAAAACGGGCCGGAAAGGCCGTTATTACAGGAGGTTTTAACAATGAGAGTAAAGATTACATTGGCATGCAGCGAATGCAAGCAGAGAAATTACGACACAGTAAAGAACAAGAAGAATACTCCCGACAGACTTGAACTTAGCAAATACTGTCCTTTCTGCCGTAAGCATACTATGCATAAAGAGGCTAAATAATTTTGTTTAACTGAAGGAAGGAAGTGTACCTAAAATGGCAGAGAAAAAGGGCAACATTTTCAAAAGAATCGTAAGATTTTTTAAGGACGTAAAATCTGAACTTAAGAGGGTTACCTGGCCTACAAAGAATCAGGCTGTTAAAAATACAGTTGTTGTATTGTTATTTTTAATAGTAATCGGTCTTTTCGTATTCTTGATTGACTTACTGTTCCAGGGAGTAGCAGGTTTTATCTGGTAAATCCCGTAAAGAGAATCGAAAGGAGGCTTTGCGCATCGCCTACGGGCGGTTGTGCAGATTTGTCATGGCTGATAGTTCTCAGGCTAAATGGTATGTAGCTCATACTTATTCGGGCTACGAAAATAAAGTTAAGGACAATATCGAAAAGTCCATCGAAAATCTCGGAATGCAGGATTTGATTTTTGAAGTTAAAGTTCCCGTGGAAGAGATTGTAGAAGAAAAGGAAAACGGCGAAAAGAAAATTGTCCAGCACAAAATTTTCCCGTCTTATGTGTTCATTAAAATGATTATTACCAATGACAGTTGGTATGTTGTCAGAAACATAAGAGGCGTAACAGGTTTCGTTGGCCCCGGAAGCGATCCCGTTCCGCTTACGGAAGACGAAATCATCCGCATGAATATAGAAAAGAAAGAAGTTAAGGTTGATTTCGCAGAAGGCGACAGCGTAATTATTACAGACGGTCCCTTCAGAGATTATGTTTGCACAGTCGATAAAATCGACATGGACAAACAGGTTGTTACCGTACTTGTTCCCATGTTTAACGGTGATACTCCCGTTGAGCTTGAGTTCGGACAGGTTGACACATTATAAGGTAACATTTTAAAGGTGATAAGCCGCATGCGGCTTGTTATAGTGGGAGGATGTTAAAGCATCCGCTCTTTACCACATTTTTTTAAGGAGGTGCAATTAGATGGCTCAGAAAGTAGTAGGATACATTAAACTTCAGATTCCTGCTGGTAAAGCGACTCCGGCTCCCCCCGTTGGTCTCGCACTCGGTCCCTACGGTGTAAGCGCTCCTCAGTTTGCAAAGGAATTCAATGAGAGAACATCT
>JAFXHP010000092.1 GCA_017536285.1 Clostridia bacterium | reverse complement strand
CTTAATCGGACAGCGTGCCGAGAACAAGTATGTTGGCGTAAACTGCGGTATTATGGTCCAATTTGCATCAGCCAACGGCGAAAAGAACATGGCTATGTTCTTAAAGTGCGATACATTAGAGTGTGAAATGGTCCCTGCTGAAATCGGCGACTGCAAGTTGGTTCTTTCCAACACCAACAAAAAGCACAAGCTTGGTGCATCGGCATACAACGAGCGAAGAAGTCAGTGCGAGGAAGGCTTCCGTCTCCTTCACGAAGTGATGCCCGAAAAAACCTGCCTCGGTGAAATCACACCTGCGGAGTTTGAAGCTCACAAGGATGTAATTAAGGACGAGATCGTTAAAAACAGAGTTACCCACGTTATTTACGAGGATGACAGAGTGTTAAAGAGCGTTGAAGCCTTGAAAAAGGGCGACATTGCCACCTTCGGTCAATATTTAAATCAATCCCACGCTTCTTTAAAGGATTTATACGAGGTAACGGGAGTTGAGCTTGACACCTTGGCAGAGACCGCACAGACCGTTAATGGTGTTATCGGAAGCAGAATGACAGGTGCAGGCTTTGGCGGATGCACCGTAAGCATTGTTAAAAATGATGCGATTGATAATTTCATCGAAACTGTCGGTAAGATTTACAAGGAAAAAATCGGCTACGAAGCTTCTTTCTACATCTTCGATATCGGCGATGGTGCAAGAGAATTAAAGTAAGTAAAAAAAGATACCGCATCCGACGGATGCGGTATCTTTTTGTTTATGAGCGGGGAGGTCTTTCGGGCTTTGAAGGCTTTTGGCCCTTGGGACCTGAGCCTACAGCCGGTTCTTCCGGCTCTTTGGGTTCTTCAGGCTCTGAACCCGGAAGAGGAGGAGGAGCATTGGCCGCTTCCGGCGATGAGTACCAGCCCACAGCTTCGTAAACGGGAAGCTGCAAATCATAAATTTCCATGGTTCTTCCGTCGGAAGCATATACCGTTATCATATTACTGTATACATAAGTCTGGCTGTTACTTGCTCCGCCGTCTAATTTTATTTCAATTTTTGCAATTTTACTATCTGTTCTGAGCGTCCAGCTTTCCTTTTCTGAGCCTCTTGTCGTATGACTGCTCGTGACGGACCCGTAAAGATTGCCGTACGCATCATAAAGATTATATAAAATCTTAAAATTCGAGTTACTGTTATTTGTGTATCCAATTTCATATTCAATCTTTGTTCTGCCGTCATCATCTTTACTTACGCCGTTAACCGTAAAGTTACTGAATGTAATTGTTCCGCCATTGGCATTGCAGAATACAACAGGAAGACTCGTTTTCTTAAAGGCTTCCTCTTTTGTATACCAACCAACCGCCGTATATGCGGCAACATCCTTTGCAGGCACGCTTATGGTTCTTGTGAAGTTTCCGTTTGCATCCGGTGCGTACAAAGTTACGGCAGTTTCAATATCATTTTTCTGAGAATAGGTATACCAACCAACCGCCGTATATGCAGAAACCAATCTCTGCGGAACCTTAAGTGTTCTCGTAAACTTACCGTTTTCATCCATTGCATACAAGGTTTCGGCATTGCTGGTTTCTTCATAGCTGTACCAGCCTACAGCCTGCCACGAAGAAACGTCATAAGGACTTATATAAGTCATTCTCGTAAATTCTCCGTTTTCATAAGCGTAAACGGGAACCGCAAGTGCCCAACCCGCAGCCTCATAGGAAGATATCTGCAGATTACTTACAACTATGCTTCTTCCGTCGGATGAATACATCGTGGAATAATTGCTTATGAGATAGCTTTGGCTGTCTGCTGCACCATACTTGATAAATAGCTCAATATCGGTGGTATCATAGGGAACATCCACGCTTGAGCCGTACCTTGATACACTTTTTGTATCAACACATTCTCTTGAAGAATTGTAACATCTTATGTACATGGTTGGCAAACCGTATCCTTTTATATTATTACATTCCATCGAATAGCTCAATCGAAGAGATCCATCCCATATGGTTTCTACCTTTGTAATATCAAATTTGTTTACGGTTGTAATGTCACCGTTATCCTCAACCAGATTAATGGGAAGCGTTCTCTTAATATTGTTATACTGTGCTGCGGTACGCCAGCCGTTTTCCTGATAAGTAGCTGCCTGTATATTAGTAACCTGTGCAGTTGCCCCGTCAATATTGTATAATGTTACATATTTGCGGTAAACATAGCTATCGCTGTCGGATGCAGGGTTATCTGCCTTAAGTTCAATTGTTGCGGTATTGTCGGGGACATAAAAATAGTAACTGTATGAACTTAAGTATACACTTTTTATATATTCGCCCTCAGCATCGAAGCAGTCCACTTCCATGCTGATTGAATTGCTTCCGGAAACCACTATTCTGTCCATTTCGAAATTCAGTTTTATTTGGCCATTGTAGTAATATTCAATTTCGGTAACTTCAAACCTTGTAATTACCGTTTCATTCACTGTTTTATATCCCGTTGTGCGAAGAGTTATGGGCAGAATCTCCTTTCTTGCCGCAAAGGAAGTAAGAGTGAGTGCCGCCATGGCAAGCACAAAAACACATATTGCTGCAAAAAATTTCTTTTTCATTGTCATCTCTCCTTATAAATTGTAAGGTCATTATACACCTTTCGTAATGAAAAGTCAAATATAAACGGCCAAGGCAAGCCTTGGCCGTTTATTATTTTCATTTTTATCTTTTCTTAATTAAGGCTTCCTTCATCTTAACCCAAAGAGGTGCACAAAGGAAAATTGAAGAGTAGGTACCTGCAACGATACCGATGATGATGGGAAGTGCAAACTCTCTTATGGAGTTTACGCCCATGATATAAAGCATTCCTACTGTAAGAAGTGTGGTAATAGAGCTGTTGATTGTTCGGGCTAAAGACTGAGTTACGCTCTTGTCAGCAATATCCTTATAGGAAAGCTTTCTCTCCTTCTTAACGTTTTCACGCACACGGTCGAAAATAACGATTGTATTGTTGATGGAGTAACCTACAATTGTAAGAACTGCCGCAACAAAGGAGTTGTTTATGGGAAAACCGAAAAGTGCATAGGCACCAATCATTATAAGAATGTTGTGAATAAGACCGATAACAGCTGCCGCACCCGACAGAAATTCGAATCTTACGGTGATGTAGAGTAACATAAGTACAACCGCAAGAAGTGTAGCAGAAAGAGAATCAGTTAAGATTTTCTTACTGGTGGATGCACTGATTGTTGTTACGTTTCTTTCTTCTTCAGGGATTGTAACGCCGTATTCTGCTTCGATTGCAGCGAAAACCTTTTCAACATCGCTCTCGCCTTCAACAGCCTCAGCTTCATCTTCTGCACTTAAATATCCGCCAAGCTCAACAGTCTTTATAACAATGGCCTCTGTTCCGAGAGACTGTGCCTGAACCTCAGCTCCGCCAAGTGCTTCTGAAACAATGTCTTCAATCTCGTCTGTTGTTGCGGAAATTTCATAGCTTTCTGTTTTCATGGAAAGCTGAATGTTTGTACCGCCTGTAAAGTCGATACCGTAGTTAAGACCGCCGTTTATTACAAGGCCTACGATTCCGGCAAGAATGAGAACCAGAGAAACGATGGCAAATATTTTACTGTTTTTTGTAAAATTATACTGTTTCATCAATAGCCACTCCTTTCACACCGAACCAGCCGGAACTCTTGATTCCAAAGCCTTTAACGATAAGCTTTAATATAACCTTTGTAAGAACGATTGCTGTAAAGAAGCTTACCAATGTACCAACGCCGAGTGTAACAGCGAAGCCCTTGATAGAGCCTGTACCGAAGAAGTAAAGCACTACAGCACAGATTAATGTTGTTACGTTAGCGTCGAAAATTGCAACCATTGCACGGTTGAATGCTGCATCAAGTGATGCACCGATGGTTTTTCCTGTACGAAGTTCTTCCTTCATTCTTTCAAATATAATACAGTCAGCGTCAACCGCCATACCGATTGAAAGAACTAAACCTGCAATACCTGAAAGTGTAAGTGTTGCACCGATTCTTATAAGAATAATTACAACGAGTGCTGTGTAAGCACAAAGGCTGATTGCCGCAGTAACGCCGGAAAGTCTGTACAATGCAATCATGAAAATGATTACAAGAAGAATACCGATACCTGCTGCAACAAGGCTCTTTGAAAGAGCTTCCTCACCGAGTGTGGGACCTACGCTCTGAAGCTGAGAAACGGCAAGATTAAAGGGAAGCTGACCGCTTCTGATCTGTGCCGCAAGTGTTTCAGCACTTTCTCTTGAGAAATCACCTGTGATTACGCAGGATTCTGCATCGATTACTTCAGATACCATGGGCTGGCTGAAGGGTGTTTCGTCAAGATAAATTGCGATGTAGTTATTACCCTCGGAAGTGTAGTTAAGAACAGCCTCTGTTGCTGCCTTGAAAGCTTCTCTTCCCTGAGCGGTAAGTGTAAGTGCAACATAATACTGTGCCACACCAACCTCGGAAGTCTGTCCGTACTGCATCTGTGCATCTGCAACGAATTCTTCGGAACCTTCCATAAGAACGTTACCCTCATAATCTCTGAAGGTAAGCTTTGCTGTGGAACCGAGAATTGAAACTGCCTCGGAAGGGTCATCCACGTTGGGAATTTCAATTCTTATGGTATTGTCAGCCTGAATTGCTACCGTTGCATCATAATAGCTCTGGGAGTCCAGACGATTTCTCATAATGGAATTAACCGTTGCCATCTGGTCTGCAGAAGGTGTTTCCTCTGTATCAGGTTTAAATTTAATAAGCGAACCTCCCACCAGGTCAAGGCCCTGCTTAATTCCGTACTCTTCATCAAGAGCATCCGGGAATCTGTAATCGCCGATAGTTACATCAAACAGACATACGAAGCACATCATGAATATAACTGCCGCAATTAAGATAAGTGCAATAATGTTTTTTGCTCTCATGCTTTATCCTCCTTAAAAAATGTATAGCATATCTATTATATAACTTTCGGGGCGTTTAGTCAACTAAAATTTGTTAAAAGAGCAAAATAAAAGATGCGGATATTTTAAAAACTCCGCATCTTTTTAAGTCTTTTGCCCTGTTATTTTTTGCCCTTAAGATTTACTCCTGCAATTCCGCCCCGGGCCCCGATGAATACCGAAAGTGCCGGGATTCCGAAAAAGCTTTTTGAAAAGTGCATTATCCCAAAGGCAAGAACCCCTGTGATATAAAGGCACAAAGAATAGGCCGCCCCCACAAGCGAGCCTGTTAAAAGGCCTCTGCTTTTCATTTTTTTGCCGGAAATTAAGGCAGACACAAACACCGAAACAAGAGCCGCCGCCGTAACCAGGCTTCTTGCCGTTTCGTCAGATAAATCTTTGGAAAGATAAATTACCGAAATAATCAGAAGCGAAAGCCCTGTAAGCACAAGTGCCGCTAAAAGTGAGCCGAGAACCGCATAAAGCATATCCAGGCCTTTTCTTTTTTCTTTTTCATCCATAAAAAACGCCTCCCCAAATAAGTCTATTCGGGAAAAGGCGTTTTAATTACTTATTTCTTTTCTTCTTCGTGAACGGTTAAGCATCTGCTTACGGAAGACTTTGCGATTTTTATCTTTGTCTTATCAGCAGAAGATTCGATTACGATGCAATCATCCTTTACGGAAACAACATTACCGTAAATACCGCCGATGGTAACAATTTCATCACCGGGAACAAGGGCATCAATCATGGAACGCTGCTTCTTTTCCTGCTTCTTCTGAGGAAGAATCAAGATAAAGTACATAGCCACCAAAACTATAATCATGGGAAGGAAAGTTATCCATGAACCGCCGCTCTGAGTTGCAGCTTCCGTTGTCTGTGTAACAGCCTCTGTTGTTGCCGTGTCACCCATACCCTGAGGCATGGACATTAACATCATCATTAACATAAAAGTAAACCTCCAAAAATATTTTTTACTAATTATATACTATTTTCCAAAACTTTGCAAGTCCTTTTTAATATCTCGAACCGTAAAGCTCCACTTTTTCTTTATAAAATTCCATAAAACGGCCCTCGTCAAGAGCGTCTCTTATATCCTGCATCATCTGATTGTAGAAATGAATGTTGTGAATTACACAAAGACGCATACCAAGCATTTCCTTTGCCTTTAAAAGGTGACGGATGTAACCGCGGGAATGCTTTCTGCAGGCAGGGCAGTCGCAATTCGGGTCTATGGGGTTTTCGTCCCTTAAATATCTGTTATTGTTTAAATTTATAATTCCCACGCTGGTAAATAAAAGGCCGTGGCGGGCATTACGGCTGGGCATTACACAATCGAAAAAGTCAACACCTCGGGCCACGCCTTCCAAAATATTTACAGGTGTTCCCACACCCATTAAGTAACGGGGCTTGTCCTTTGGCATAAAGGGTTCAACAGCATCTATTATGTCATACATTTCCTCGGCGGTTTCCCCCACCGCAAGGCCGCCTATGGCATAGCCGGGAAGGTCAAGCTCGGAAATTTCCTTCATGTGCTCAATTCTGAGGTCGGGATAAGTTCCGCCCTGATTGATGCCAAAAAGCATCTGCTCTTTATTTATTGTGTCGGGAAGGGAATTGAGCCTTGCCATTTCCGCCTTACAGCGATGGAGCCATCTTGTAGTTCTCGCGATGGAGTTTTTAACATAATCCTTGGGTGCCGGATTTTCTATACACTCGTCAAAGGCCATGGCAATGGTGGATGCCAGATTTGACTGAATCTGCATACTTTCCTCGGGGCCCATAAAAATTCTTGTTCCGTCAAGATGGGACTTGAAAGACACGCCCTCTTCCTTTATTTTACGAAGGTCTGCAAGGGAGAAAACCTGAAAGCCGCCGCTGTCGGTTAATACAGGTCCGTTCCAATTCATAAATTTTCTTATACCGCCAAGGTCTCTCACAACTTCATCCCCCGGACGTACATGAAGATGATATGTATTGGAAAGCTCCACCTGACAGTGAAGCTCGCTTAAATCCTCGGCGGATAAGCCGCCTTTAATTGCGGCAGATGTTCCCACGTTCATAAAAACCGGGGTTTCTATTACACCGTGAGGCGTAGTAAAACGACCTCGCCTCGCCTTGTTTTCAGTCTTTAAAAGCTTAAACATTTCTGTCCTCCTTTGTTAAATGTAAAACGCAAAATGGGTTATGCAAAATTATTCATTTTGCATTTCTCGTTTTCTTCACTATCATTATTACAAGAAGCGTTATTGCCGCAACCGCTAAAGGCGGCAGAGCAAAAATAAATAAAATCAGTCCGAACAGCCCCGGGAAAAAGCTTTCATTGCTGAATAAAACATCCCATGTTGCTATTCCCGCAATTATTAAAGCAGAAGCCGTTACCAAAATAAAACTCACCATAAGCCCCGGCTTTTTTCCGCTTTTTTTGAAAATTTCAAATAGCCATGCTGCTAAAAAGCCAATGGTCAAAGCAAGGGAAACCGGCAAAAGACCGAACCCCATAAACAGAGTGAAATCAGAAGAAAAGGTTTCTGTGAAAAACAAAGCCGATATTCCAGAAAGAATTAAAAATCCTATTGCTAAAAAGAGATATCTGTGCCTTTTCATCCGCCGCCCCCTTATTAAGTGCAAAATTTTCCATTTCTATGGTATTGATTTATGCAATACTGTAGGGCAGGGGAAGAGCTCCTGCCCTTTTGTTTTTCGGAACGGGCAAGCCGTTCTGAAAAACGATATTACAAATAAAATTTCAATTAATAAACATCGCATCACCGATGTGTACGGGATATAAGAACCTCGCCCGTGTCATCCTTGAACTGCGTCGCCACGCGGGATTCTTCGCTTCGCTCGAGAATGACAGTGCGTTGTGACGCAATGAAGGATCTCGGACGAACAATTTCTTTTATTTTATAAACATCGCATCACCGAAGCTGAAGAAGCGATATCGGTTTTCAATTGCCTCTTTATATGCAGAAAGTACATTTTCTCTTCCCGCAAGAGCCGAAACCAACATAACAAGAGTTGATTTTGGCAGGTGGAAATTTGTAATAAGTGCATCAATCGCCTTGAACTTATAGCCCGGATAAATAAAAATTGACGTATTCATTTCGCAGGGTGATATATGTCCGTTTTCATCTGCCGCAGATTCAAGAGTTCTGCAGGAGGTTGTTCCGACGGCAATAACTCTGCCGCCTGCTTCCTTTGTTTCATTTATAATACTTGCCGCTTTTTCATCAATTATGAAATATTCCGAGTGCATGGTGTGCTCTTCAATGTTATCCACCTTTACCGGACGGAATGTTCCAAGGCCAACATGCAACGTAACATATGCAATTTTTACGCCCTTTTCCGAAATGGAGGATAAAAGCTCCTTTGTAAAGTGAAGCCCCGCCGTCGGTGCTGCCGCACTTCCGTCGTACTTTGCATAAACGGTCTGATAGCGTTCCTTATCTTCAAGCTTTTTTGTTATGTAACCGGGAAGTGGAATCTGCCCTAATTTATCAAGCACATTTTCAAAAAGACCGTCGTAGTAAAAACGTACGATTCTGTTTCCGCCCTCTACAATTTCAAGAATTTCGGCCTTTAGTTCCTCATTGGGGCCGAAAACAAACATCGCCCCTACCTTTGCCCTTTTTCCGGGTTTTAAGGCAACCTCCCAGTCAGAGGTATTTACCCTTTTTAAAAGGAGCATCTCAATGGCACCGCCTGTTTTCTCCTTGGTTCCGATAAGCCTTGCAGGAATTACCCTGGTATTATTCAAAACCAGGCAATCACCCTTGTTAAGCATGGTAACAATGTCTTTAAATATTTTATGCTCAGTTTTTCCCGTATTCTTTTCCAATGTAAGAAGCCTTGAAGAGGACCTGTCTGCCAAAGGCTCCTGAGCTATAAGCTCCTCGGGAAGGTAATAATCAAAATCTTCTACTCTCATTATTCTGAAATCTCCGTGTCTGTATAGTAAAATTTAAGTATATCATCAAAGGTGTAACCCTGCTCCGCCATAAAGTAAGCACCGTACTGGCTCATTCCCACGCCGTGGCCGTAGCCGCTTCCGGTAAATGTAAATTCGCCTTCTTGTCCTTTTCCCTCTACATAAGCCAGTCCGCTTCCGCTAAGGACATAGGACGGAGCTATTTTTACGGTTTCCATACCGTTTATTGATAAAACTCTTACCGATGCTTCTTTATTTCCCGAAGAAACTGTGAAATATGTACTTTTGAGGCTTTGAGGAAAGGCTGCTCTGATGTTATCCTTATAATAATATTTATCGTCCTTTGTGCCTTCAATTTTTATTTCCGTAACATGATTATTCTCGGAATACTCCGTAACTTCCACATTTACAATGTCCCCTATGTCAATGCCTCGGGATGCAAGGTTGTTTTTTATTTCCTCTGCCGTAAAGGTTACTTCCCAGTTATACCCGGGAATTCTTGTGCCGTCCTCAAAGGGGTCGGCCTTTCCCTTAAGGTAGCCGATTTCGGATACCCATACGTTTTCCGAGCTTTCGCTGTAGCCTCCGTTTGAAGAATAATAGTAGCACTGAACCACTTCACCCTCATAATATAAAAGCTTTCCTGTTGTCTCGTCCACCGCCTGCCTTACTTTACTGCCCTCCGATGCCACTGCACCGTAGGCCTGACAGTGGATGCCGTTACACAGGTCAAAGCCCTGACTTTCATGACGTCCCATGGAAATTACGGTATAGTTTCTTGCCGCAACGCTCTGTGCCTTTAACGCTTCAAGGGGAAAGCTTTCAGACATTTCCTTTCCCACAACTCCGTAAAGATATTCATCCATCGATAAAACGCTTATTATCAGAATTTTTCCGTGTCTTACACTAAGCCTTATGGCTCCTCGGTATTTTTTTCCCTGACACACGATAAATTCCGAGGTCTTTAAAAAGTCAACCTCGGTTTCGTCGGTTTCTATACCGTTACATATTAATGTACCGTTTTCGGAAACGGTAACTTCTGCCCTTTCCGCTATATAAAAGGCCGAACCTTCACCGCCTTCTTCGGGCATGGCAAAGAGAGCCTCCGTATAAACTCCTCCGTCTGCTTCAAGAATAACTTGTTCTGTCAGGTTTGATGCATTTATTCCAACTCTTACAAAATCAGGAATTTCCATGGCAGAGCAATTAATAAACAAAGCAGACAAAAGGAGCGTCAGGGCAACGAGCAATTTTTTCATTCTCTTCACCCCTGAATAATTTCATAGCTTCCTCTTACCATAATATAAAGCTTGGAGTTAGCCTTTATTCTGCGTCCGTCACTTCTTGGACAAATTAAAAGATGGTTTGCTTCAGCTAAAGTGCCTGTGGCTTTATCCACACCGGAGGTTACATCTGTAAAACCGCCGCCCGCACTTTTGGGAATTACAATAACGCCTTCACCGCTTCTTAAAATAATTTCTGCACCAGCATGAAATTCTATGCTGCTTCCCTTTTCAACTTCCACCACGGTAAAGCCGTCGTTTTCACCTGCGACCTCATCAATATAGGGCATAATTACATTTTCAACATAGCTTAAAGAAATTAAAGGATCATCCTCCGATCCCACAGTACCTTTTATAACCGCTGTAAAAAGCAACATCAGTATCAAGGTAATAACAAAAATATTTTTCTTTTGTCCCTTCATCAATATACCCCTTTCTTATCCCTCAGTTTCCGGGCAAACCGAAGCTTATGTTAAGTGCCTCGTTTACCGATTTCATTTTTTCATCATCCAGATGCCCAATCTTTTCCCTTAATCTCTTTTTATCAATTGTCCTTATCTGCTCAAGCAGTATAACAGATTCCTTGGTAAGGCCGAAGGTACTGGAATCTATTTCAATGTGCGTAGGAAGATGGGCCTTGTTTATCCTGCTTGTTATTGCCGCAGCAATAACCGTGGGGCTATAGCGATTTCCCACGTCATTCTGTACCACTAAAATAGGTCTGACACCTCCCTGCTCTGATCCTATCACAGGACTTAAATCTGCATAGAAAATGTCTCCTCTTTTAATTAACAAATCATTCACTCTCCGATAACTTTTGCTCGTAGGCCAGAAGCTGCTCATTATCGGCGTCGATGCCTTCCTCCGCCAGAGAAAGATTTATATCTCCCATGGCGATATACCCCGCTTTAAGAATTTCTTCGGTTTTACGCCGCTTTAATTCCTTAAGTTCCTTTTTAACCGCATTTCTTATAAACTCGCTGCGTGAAACTCCTTCATCAGCACACGCCCGGTCAACTTCAGAGAGCAGGGAGCAAGGCACGGATATTAAAATTTTCTTGTTCTTCATAAGCCGAACCTCCCCGATATACCAAAAGATATATAAATTATACATCTTTTTTTATTCCGAGTCAATTACAGTTTATGGAAGGTTAACCGTCTGCTTCCTTTTATGTACAGCATTCCCGGTTTTTTTTGTGCAGATTTCCGACCCCTTCCTATTCTGCTCAAAATTACCTTAAGCCATACATTTTTTTATTGCGACGGGTATCATTTTTATTAAATCGGTGGCTGTAAATGCCAATTCGGAAAATTTTTCCCGACACAAATCTCCTGCCAGGCCGTGAACATATGCTGCTTTATAAGCCGCACCCTCTATCCCCTGAGCCAGGAAAGATGCCGTTATTCCGGACAAAACATCACCGCTTCCGCCCTTTGCCATACCGG
This sequence comes from Clostridia bacterium, assembly GCA_017536285.1. The sequence goes on along the minus strand of JAFXHP010000092.1, from coordinate 7,911 downwards.
GATTTCCGTTTGTGTTGTAAAAGCATTTACCGTCGGGCGTTGCAGTTATGGTCATGGCACCCTTAAGCACCACCGTACAACCGTATTTTTTCGCAAAAAGGGAAGCTGAGAGACTTCTGTCCTTCTGCACAGAGGCAACGTCTGTCCCCATAAGTCTTGCCATTTCGCCGGGATGCGGCGTTATGACAGCACCACGGAAATACTCCGGAGAAGATGCAAGGCAATTAAGGCCATCTGCATCAATTACAATGTTTTTTCCCTTAAAGAGTTTTATTGCCTCTTTAACAAGATATGCAGTTTCGTCGGTTTTGCGAATGCCCGGGCCGATAAGAAGTGTATCCGCCTTTAAGGCAAGTTCCGAAATTTCCGAAAGAGCATCTTTTGAAAATGTTTTTCCGTTATCTTTGCATCCTTTTGTCATGGCTTCGGGAATTTTCATCGCCACAGAATCAAGTATTGCATCGGGAAGGGCAACCGTAAGAAGGCCACATCCTGTTTTCATGGCCGCCTTCGATGCCATATATGCGGCACCTGCCATGCCTTTAGAACCTGCAATTACCAATATATGGCCAAAGTTTCCCTTGTTTGAATCCTTCCTTCTTTCCGTAAAGGAAACTTTGTCAACCAAAAATGCATTTGCCTGAACGCCTTCCTCCGGAATGGATATATATGCCTTTACAATTTCTCCTGCGGCATCAAACCCGGGATACTGGAAAAGACCTTTTTTGAGGAATCCAAATGTAACGGTTTTGTCGGCTTTAAAACAGCACCCCATAATCCCGCCCGTATCGGCATTAATTCCGGATGGGATGTCAACGGCAATTTTAAACGCTTTCTTTTCATTCATATAGGAAATAAGCTTTTCGCCGTCGCCTTCAATTGCCCTTGAAAGACCGGTGCCGAAAAGGGCGTCAACAATCAGATCGGTCTCCCTGTCCTCCATTTCGGAAAAGGGCGTAATTTTTATTCCCAGCTTTTTGCAAATTTCCGCATTTTTATGGGTTGCACCATAAAGGGCAATAATTTCCGTATCCGTTCCGTTTAAGTAAAGATGGCGTGCCAGAGCATAGCCGTCCGCCCCGTTATTTCCGCTGCCTGTAAAAATCCTTGCACTTTTAACTTTCGGACATTCCTTAAAAAGTGCCAGTGCGGCGTTTTCTATTAAAATTTCTTCGCTGATGCCGAAAAATTCAATGGCCCGTCTGTCGGCCATACGCATTTCCTCGGCACTCAAAAGCACATCATACATGTTATAACTCCTCTACCACAACAAAGGCCATGGCATAATCGCCGTCGTGAGAAATGGAAAGGCTTATTTCAAAATCAGAGAAAAGTCCTTCCTTAAAGGAAAAGAAAGGAGCCCCCGCCTCATCATGACAAACTTCGGCATCCTTTAACGGAAAGCTTGAAAGACCTTTCCCCATGGCCTTTCCCAAAGCCTCCTTCGCGGCAAAAATTCCTGCCGCAGTTTCACAAGGTTTATTTTTTGAAAAAATATATTCTTCTTCCTTTTCAGTAAAACACCGCTTTATGCCGCCTTTTTGAACAAAGCCTTCCATGCGGCTTATTTTCACAATGTCGCAACCCGATTTTATCTTCATCTTTTAAACCTTGCTCCCATATAAACTGAAAAGGCCTTGAACATTGTTTCGTTGGGATCGATTACTATGCACTCTTTTTTTGCCCCTTCGCCGATTTCCAGATAATAAAGATTTTCGGAATTTTCGTCGGGACAAAGAATTTCTGCCTTTCTGCCGTCATACTTTCCGCCTTCCGTAAAATCTTTTACGTTGTAGCTCTTAAGGCTCACTCTCTTCCTCTTGGCAATGATTTTATCAATATCAAGCTCTTCATTGGTAAGGGTGTATTCGTATTCAACAAACAAAATTCCGGAGGCAAAATAATATGCTCCGTAAAGCACTAAGGCGGTTATGATTATTGCCGCAAAACCCAGAAACACAAAGGAAGCAGCGGAAATTATCAACGCAACAACAAATAAAAGTACCGCCAACGCAATGTCCTTACCCATAATTTTTTTCGGAATAAGTCTTTCTGTAAAAAGGTCCATAGTTATTTCTCCTTCTTAAAAAATAAAATCTCATTTTAGTATAGCACATTTTTTTCCAAATTACAATAGTCCTCTGAATATTTCCGTCACCGCATCAAGAGCACTGTCCTCGGCAACTGCGGTGAGTTGACAGGCTTTTACACCATATTTTCTTATAGTTGCAAAAAATAACTCCGCACCGATTTCCGATATATAGTCTATCCTGACCTTGCAATAATCTTCCCTTTCCTTAACCGCAAAAACAAAGCCTGCGTCCGACCGTTCCATTGTATATTCTGCCTTTTTCGTGAAAATTTTCATTTTTCCATCCCCTTTTAGTTTTTTGGACACGGTTTTTAATATTAAGCCTTATCGGAATTTTTGTCCAGCCTTTTTTCCCGGATATAAAAAAATCCCGTAAGTACGGGATTTTAATAGGCTCCAAAAGCCCTTGTCACTAACGCAAGGACCTTGTTTTTTTATTTATCGATTTAAATATTTTTTAAAAAGCCTTACGCTTTACCATAACTTACCGCTTGTGAAAATAAAGGCACTTGTGTTAAAATGGAGAAAAACATAGTTTTTTGTAAAAACTTTTGCTAAAGGATGATTTTATGGAAAAGCTTCATAAAAATACAAGGCTCCTGTTTTTTTCAGGCCTTGTCTATTCGCTTATGATAACGCTTCTCGCCCTGGTGCTTTACCTTGTGGGCGGCGGCCTTTTCCCTTATGCCGCAAAGGAGCTTGTATTTGTTGCCTCCGAAATTTTAAGCTTTTCAATTATATTCTCGGCATTTGTTGAGATTTTTATAAGAAGGTTTGAAAGATAGGCAGACCAATTATATTTCGTAACATCTCGCAATATCCCGAAACGGGATATAAATATTATACCGATACGGTATAATATTGTCAAGAGGGATTATTATGAGATTAAAACAAATACGCAAAGAGCGGAATATTACTCAATTGAAACTGGCTCTTGACCTTTCAATGAATCAGAACAGCATAAGTCGTTACGAATCCGGTGCTCATGAAGCAGACTATGCGACATTAATTCGCATTGCCGATTATTTTAATGTTTCACTGGACTATCTTTTGGAGCGTAGTGACGATTCTTCTCCATTTCATAAATAAGCGGATGTAGTACATCCGTTTTTTATTTTGATTAAAAGAAAAAACCTAAGCCCAATAAAAAAACACTCAATCAAATTTAAAATCCATTAATATAAGTGTATTATATCACATTTTTGCCGAAAAGTCAATCGTTTTGATTGTTTTATCCCCCGATTTAATTGTCGATAAAAACTGTCATATTTATTATAATATATGACAGAGGTGAGAGTATGAAAAATGAGAATTTCGACATTTGGCTAAGCATAGGTCTTAACATTCTTCATTACAGAAAAGAACAGGGAATGACTCAGATGCAATTAGCTGAAAAATCCAATATCAGTAAAAACCATTTACAGCGAATCGAAACCGCTGCTTGCTCTTGTACATTAGATACTCTTATTTCTATTTCAAATGCATTAAACATCCCTTTGAAAAAATTATTTGAATTTAAGGATTAAACTACAAGAGTTATGGATTTACCAAAACGAAAAAGGACAATGCTGAAGGGTACGATGCTACCCCATTTTGTAGATAAGCGGATGTATTACATCCGTTTTTTTGTTTTCCCTACGGTATTCCGGATTATGTGCATATCTTAGATTAACGAGTCCAAAAGCAAACTAACTTAAGCCTTTCAAGTGGCTTAAGCAAATCGTACACGATTTGCTGACGGGGGTGTTAGGGAGTTTCGACAAAACGCGCCGTGTTTTGCCTATAAGAAATCGCAATCCCCTATCGGCAAACAATGTTGTTTGCTTAAAGCCCCCTTAACATAAAAATATATTTGCCGCCTTTATTGAGGTTTTTATAAGAAGGTTTGAAAGGTAGAAAAAATATATCTCAACTTTGACATTCAGTAAATGTCATATTTAGAATTATACCGCTATATAATATTTTTGTCAAGCACAGAATGTCAAATAGCGGAGGATAATATGTTTAAGAACAAATCTCTGTCAGGCAAAAATAATATTTGCGGTGAAAAAGTTTATGAAATAAGAAAAAGCCAAAATCCTAAAATGTCACAACGTCAGCTTGCCGAAAAACTTCAGATATTGGGTGTTGATGTTGATAAAAACGCTATTCAGAGAATTGAAAGCGGACAACGTTTCGTGACAGATCTGGAGCTTCTTGCTATTTCAAAAGTCTTTGGTGTTTCTCTTGATAAACTAATCGGTAATTACGAATTCTAAAAGACGGATGCTTTCGCATTCGTTTTTTCATTTTCATGTTAAAAACGGGAGGGGCAGAGCCCCTCCCCTACGATAAAATATATTACCACACCTTCAGTTTAAAGTCAACCCAAAAGAGGTAATGTTTTTAACTCAAAAGGGATACAATTACATCATACTGTTAATGAGGTGATGTAATTGAATATCGGCGAAGCAGTAAGGCTCCGTATAACAGAGCTTTGCAAACAAAACGCTATAACCCTTAATAAGCTTTCCACAATATGCGGAATAACACAATCCACACTCAACAATATTATAAGCGGCAGAAATAATAGCACAACCATTTCAACAATAAAGAAAATTTGTGATGGGCTTGAAATTTCCGTAAAAGACTTTTTTAATTCCGATGTTTTTGACAATCTCGAACAGGAAATAAAATAAGGTGTTTTTATATGGATTTGCCAAAACGAAAAAGGACAAGGCTTAAAGGATATGACTATTCTTTGCCGGGTTCATATTTTATAACAATTTGTACGAAGGATAAAAAGCATCTGCTGTCTGAAATAACCGTAGGGCAGGGGCTTGCTCCTGCCGAAAACCGTCTTACAATATACGGATTTATCGCAAAAGAACAGATTGAAGCATTGGAAAAACGTTATAATAATATAACAGTTGATAAGTATGTGATTATGCCAAATCATATTCATATTCTGTTTTCGATTATACCTACGGCAGGAGCTCTTTCCCTGCCCTACAATATCGGATGTGGTATGTGCATTTAAATCAATAACAACAAGGCTTTGTAAAGAAAATGATTTAGGCGAAAAACATTTATTCCAATCCTCCTTTCACGACCACATAATCCGTAATGATGAGGACTACAAAAAAATTGCAGAATACATCGGCACAAATGTACTAAGGTGGGAAAGCGATTGCTTTTGCAAATAAAAAAACGGATGTAATACATCCGTTTTTTTATTATTTGCCAAGGAGACAGGCTCTTTCCTTTAACAAAAAAGTCGCAACACAATGAGCGTCAGCTTTTACTTTATCTTAATATCTTCTTCAAAGTCTTCAGGCGAAAACTCTATTTTATCCAATATTCTATACACCCTGAAACAACTGTAGGCAGACTTGAGAATTTCTCCTACTTCTTCATCGCTAAAGCCTTTATAATACAGCTTATTTATTTTTTTCATTCCAATTTTATTAGTTTGTTTATCTCTTTTAAATATCTTCATATTATGCAATACCTTACAGATAACATCTTATATATTACATATTTATTATAACTCGTGTATACTATACCTGTCAATAACTTTTTGGAGTGAAAGTATGCAGGAATACGGAAAAATTATAATAAAATTGGATGAACTTATTAAGAAAAAAGGCTTAAGCAAAAACCGTTTTACACATGAAGCTATGATGCAACACACTCAGCTCAATAGATTTTGCAGAAACCAGATAACACAGCTTGATATTGATGTACTAGCAAGAATTTGTACGGTTTTGGATTGTGAAATCGGCGATTTGCTGGAGTTTATTCCTCCCGGGCAAAAAGATTAATAATACATTTTGTAAAAATGAGACTGTATCATCCGATATGGTCTCTTTTCTTTAACAATATTATATGTTAAGGGGACAGAGAGATTGCGATTTCCCCCTTCATCCCCTTAACAAGCCCCATTACCCCTTAAAACGCTTAGGTTAGTTTGTGTTATGTAATGATAACCGTAGGGCAAGGCAAGAAGAACTACAAAAAATTGCAACATTAATAGTATAAAATCAATAATTTTTAGAAATAATTATATGTATACTTACAATTATTGTTGACTAAAATTGATTTTTGGTGTATACTACTTGCAAAGGAGTGTGATTTTTCATGGCTATTACCTCAAAAGACGGTATTTTAAAAGTTTTAACCGCTTATAACCCTGGTGGAAAACCGGTTTGGTTAATCCAAAAATGTCAAAAACATACAAAAGATTTGCATTTCACGAAGCAATGAAACGTTTAAAAGATGAAAGCCTTCGAAGAACAGTTGTTTTGACCGGAGCACGCAGAGTCGGCAAAACAACCATTCAATACCAGATGATTGAAGCTTTATTGGCTTCCGGCGTAGCTCCGCAAAAAATTGTGTTCATTTCTATGGATCACCCCATGCTGAAGTTAAGTCAATTTCAAGACGTATTAGATTGTTATCACGAGAATATATATGCCGAACAGGATGTATATTACTTTTTTGACGAAATTCAGTATGCTCAGGACTGGGATTTATGGCTGAAGACAATTTATGACAGCAGACCAGATACACATGTTGTTGCAACCGGTTCTGCAAGTCCTGCTCTGATGAAAGGCAGTCAGGAAAGTGGTGCAGGAAGATGGACTGTCATTCAGGTTCCGACCTTATCCTTTTATGAGTACTGCGAACTTCTGAATGTTGACAAACCTGACATTCCAAAAGAATTAAAAGCGACAGCACTTCTCCGTAAAACGCAGCTTGAACGTAACCAGATTATGCTTCAGCTTTCCAAGATTCAAAATCACTTTATGCGATATTTACAGGTTGGGGGCTTTCCGGAACTTGCTCTTGCCAATAACGATTTAATGGCACAGCAAATTATGCGAGAGGATGTTGTTGATAAAGTCCTTAAAAGAGATTTGCCTTCTTTATATAATATACGCAACGCAACAGAACTTGAAAGAATCTTTTTATATCTTTGTAATGTGTCATCAGAAATTGTATCTATAGAAGCAATAACAAAAGAGCTCAACGGAGTCTCCCGTACAACCGTAGAAAGCTATATTCAGTATCTTGAAAGTGCAAATCTAATATACCAAAGTTGGCCTGTTGATATGGCGGGGAAAAAAGTTCTTAAGGCAAGACCTAAAATATATATTGCCGATGCAGCTATCCGAAACGCTGTTTTAATGGATGATTCCATTATGACAGATCCTGTAGGTATGGGCAAGGTAGTAGAAACCGCTGTCTATAAACACGTTGCTGCCTTCTACTATCAAATTGCCACTTCAATAGGCTATTTTCGCGGAGGCAGAAAAAACAAGGAAATTGATATTGTGGTTGATTATCCTAATATCAAAAATATCTTAATTGAGGTTAAGTACAGAGACAGTGCTCCGATAGCAGATGACGATGCCATTATTGAATTGTGCGAAGAGGCCTCCGCAGGTATTATAGTCACCAAAAATCCCTCTGACTTCGGAGTTCACAATACTGCCGGCGGAAAAGAATTACTCAGAATTCCGGCTTTCGCATTTTTATATCTCTTAGGAAATTCAGAAAAGCATGGCTATAGGGGTATTGAATAAATATGATATTTTCTGTCAAGACCGGAGTAACAAGAAATGCATAAAATGCATTTAGGTAGGAAAGCGATTGCTTTTAAAACGAAAAAAGAACAGACCAAAGGTCTGTTCTTTGTTTATTCGTTAAATCAGACAGCGCGAACTACCTTGCCGGAACGAAGGCAGCGTGAGCATACTGAGATTGTCTTGGGAGAACCGTTAACAATCGCTCTTACTGTTCTTACATTAGCTTTCCAGGTTCTGTTGCTTCTTCTG
>JAFXHP010000091.1 GCA_017536285.1 Clostridia bacterium | reverse complement strand
TTGCTCTTTCGATTGTTTTTTCAAGAAATGTGCTCATTTTTTCTCCTTCTTTCAGAAAAATATTGATTTTTATTATATATTGATATAAAATAATAAACAGATTTAAGAAAGGGGTGGCAATATGAAAATTGCGGCAATAATCGCAGAATACAATCCGTTTCATTCGGGTCATAAGTTCCATATAGAAGAAACCAAAAAGTTTTCAGATGCCGTAATCGTCATTATGTCAGGAAGCTTTGTTCAGCGAGGTGAAGCTGCCATCTATTCAAAGTTTGCCCGTGCAAAGGCGGCAACTTTATCGGGTGCCGACCTTGTCTTAGAGCTCCCTTTTTTATACTCTACTGCATCAAGCAGGGATTTTGCCTTTGGTGCAGTTAAAATATTAAACGAATTAAATGTGGTTGACACGCTTTCCTTCGGCTCGGAATCAGGCGATATCGAGTTTCTTAAAAAAATCGCATCCTTTGAAGAAACTGCAGAATTCAAACGCATATTAAAAACCCTTATCGCAGGCGGTATGCCCTATCCGAGAGCGAAAATGATAACATTGGAAAACTGCCGTCTTCCCTTTACCGAAGATCCTAATGATCTTCTCGCCACAGACTACATCGGTGCCATAAATTCACTTGGTTCCAAAATCACACCCGTATGTATAAAGCGTACCGTTGCACACGATTCTCCTATTGATGCAGGAGGCTTTTTAAGTGCAAGTGCAATAAGAGATAAAATCAAGGAAGGAACCGACGTTTCAGCTTATCTTCCCCATTCCTTCTCCGAGGAGCCTTTGTTCTACGAAAGCCTTTCGCCTTTAATAGCCTACAGCGTAATGAATCTTTCAAAGGAAGACTACATCGTGCGGGGAAAGGCGGATTCGGATTTAATATCAACCATTAAAAATACACCTTTCGGAAAGGATATACATTCCTACCTATATAATATTAAATCAAAAAGGTATACAATGTCAAGAGTAAAAAGAACATTATTGCATATTTTGTTGAATTCCGGAGAAAAAATCCCCGAATTTTCTCCCTACGCAAGAGTTCTTTCGTTAAATGCGACGGGAGCTGAAATCCTTAAACGAATCAAGAAAGAGTCCTCAATAAAAATCATAACCAAGCCTGACTCCTCATATGAAAAGGAGAATATATCTTTTGCTCTTGATGTCAGGGCAACGGATATACGAAACATTATGCTTTCAAAGGAAAGCGGAGAAGATTATCTTATCAGTCCCTTTGTATTAAAATAATTTATAAAAAGGAAAAAAAGTGCTTGCTTTTTTTCCTTTTATGTTGTATAATAATTTATCGAACGCCGGTGTGTTGGAATTGGCAGACGAGGTGGACTCAAAATCCATTGCCAGCGATGGCGTGCGGGTTCAAGTCCCGCCACCGGCACCACGTCGAAGCAAAGTTCGCTTTGCTTCGACTTTTTTATGCAAAAAAGTCATCCGCCCGCTTCCTTGCTTCTCCTCTTTCACAAAAAGTCACGCTCGGCTCACCTGCTCGGTTGTAAACGCCCTCACGACGACTCGCTGTCGCTACCAACTTTTTGTGAGTTTATTTTGACACGTTATGAACCCCCGTACCAAATAAAAAGGTCGTATACCAAAGGTATACGGCTTTTTTATTTGCATATTGATAAAAGGGACTCCGGCCCTAAGAGGGTTTTTGCGTAAAAAAACGATTAATTATCGTTTTTAGCAAAAAGCGGCGAAATCGGGTACCGAATTGCTCTGCAATTGGGTCGATGAGCCAGGCAGATTACAAAGCAATATGCGTCCCGCCTCTCATCACCAAGAAAAAAAGTTCTGCAAACTTGATTTGCAGAACTTTTCATATTTATGGACGAGGAGGTCTTGGCGGTTTTTCAGGCTTTTCTCCCATAGGTCCGCTTCCCTCTGCCGGTGGCTCAGGCTCTTCAGGTTCCGGAGGCTCCTGTCCATCAGGACCGGGGCCCTGTCCGCCGTTGGCAGCTTCTTCCTCTGACATGAACCATCCAACACGGCCGTATGCTTCAACCTCAGATTCCTTTACTTCTATTGTTCCTCCGTCTGCTGCATACATGGTAAAGGTCTTTTCGTTCCAGCCGTATCTTGCATAAATTTCAGCATCGGATGCTTTTATAACCTTTACTCTTCCGTCTGCTGCATATACATTTATTGCTGCAGTATCAGCAGCAGCGTAGCTCTCTGTTGTAATCTTAACAAGGCTTATATCCCCATCCCATGCAACATTACAATTAAAGCTTTCCGAAATTGCTCTCGCAGGAACCAAAGTTCTTGAACCAATAATCTGAGGAGCAACATCCAATGTGATCTGTTCCTGGTTTTTTAACATTATGTTATTATTAACCTGAACAATTACTTTAATATCTCCCTTTGTTGCTGTAACAGTCTGTGTAGCTCCGTCCCACTCAATGGTTGCACCAAGGCTCTCGAAGATTACTCTTAAGGGTACCATAGTTCTGCCGTTTACAATAACAGGATTCTGGTCGAATACCAATTCTTTGTCATCAAGCTTAACTATTATGTTGTTATTAGCAAAACTCATTGTACCAAGCAAACATGTCAAAACCGCAATTGTAAGAAATATTCCTATTATTTTTTTCATGTTTTATTGCCTCCTATCTTTTTTTAAGTTCGTATACAACATCCGCCTGACTTGCAACAGAATCAGAATGTGTTACAACAATCACGCACTTATTGTCTTCCTGTGCTATTTTCCTGAAAATCTTTAATATTTCATTCTGTGTTTCGGGGTCAAGGTTTCCTGTAGGTTCATCCGCTAAAATTATATCAGGCTCAAAAGACAGTGCTCTGGCTATAGCAACGCGCTGCTGCTGACCGCCTGAAAGCTTAAGTACGCGTCTGTCTATTTCATCATCCAAAAGACCCACTTTGTTCAAAAGCTCAGCTGCACGTTTACGCTTGTCCTTGATTTTCTTCTTAGATATTTCCATGGATAACTCTACATTTTCTTTTGCCGTAAGTTTAGGTAACAAATTGTAGCTCTGGAATACAACACCTACATTACTGTTTCTGTAAGAATAGCGGTCTATATTCGAAACCTCTTTGCCATCGTAAAGAATTTTTCCTTCCTTTACTTTATCCAGTCCTGCAAGTAAAGACAACAGTGTGGTTTTACCGGCTCCGGATTTCCCTATAATTGCATAAATCTTTCCGCGCTCAAAAGTGCAGGAATAATCTTTTAAGACATAATTTTTCCCATCATAGGAAAAAGAAATCTTTTCCAGTTCTAATATACTCATATGGCCCTCCTAGTCTCTGTTAGTTAATATCTTCAACGGTTCATATCTCATGATAAACAATATTGCAATGCTGCTGGATACTATTGTTAACAATATTCCTATAAGCATCATCTGATATACAAGATTGATATCTACAGAGTATGAAACGCTGTCAATGTAGTCCACGGGGCCTTCCACATCTCCGCCCTTGAGCATTTTACCTGAGCTTCCGCCCTGTGAAGGACCGCCTTGGCCGGGTCCTCCCTGTCCTCCGGGACCGGGCATTGCAGGTCTTCCGAAATTTGCCTCCGTCTGCTGTTCGTTGGAAGTCTGCTGTTCAATCTGTGACGCAAGCAATGAATTTGTTACCGGTACTGAAGTAGCTGCTCCAATTGCAGTACCTAAGAATATTGCTATAAGAGTAACAACAAATATTTCTATTACAAACTGAAGTGCAACTTTTGATTTTTTCATTCCGATAGCTGTCATAACACCTACTTCGTATTTACGCTCTCTGATGTTGAATATATTAATTACAACAAGAATTATCGCACCGATAATAAGTATTACCCAAAGGAATGTTGTCGCAAAATCCTTAAGGTTGTCAAGGGGAAGCAAGCTTGCTTCGTAAGAAGCAACGTCGTTTGATGTGAGAACATATTTATCTCCCAGGCCCATAGTCTTTAATTCTGCATCAAATGCATCATAAGATTCTATGTCAGCAAATACATATGTTCCTGAAAGTGTACTTCTTATTTCGTTCGAGTATTCATCGTCACCGCTGGTTGTTGCATTCTCAGCAGAATCATCAATGATTTCACTAAGTGCCGTGTAGCTCATTAATATTTTATTGGCAGGATCTGTTGATGTTGAAAATCCTGTTGAGCTTTCTGAATTGTCGGTATTGTCATAAATACCTACCACATTTAGCTCTATAATTTCTTCCGAATTATTGGGGTTAGAAAGAGAAATCACATCACCAACGTTAAGGGAGTTATATGTTGCAAGTTCATCAGAAACAACGCAATCGTATTCTGAAGTAGCCTCTTCAAACATTGTTCCTTCAGTTATGCTGCTTGTTCCTTCTATAAAATCTTCCATAGCTTCGTCAGAGCTGTATCCTATAACGCTGAAGTCACCCTGTGTTCCCATCATTGTCATCGGCTGTCCGGGAGCTCCTCCGAAGGGGCCACCACCGGGACCAGGCATAGATGTTGAATCAGTAGTGTCGCTGCTGTTGGATACACCCGTTGTATCAATGGGCAAAAGCTCATTTTCACCGTTTAATGTAACCGTAGCCGAATAGTAAAAGCTTTTTACATGTTCTGACTCTGCATAATCAAGAAGTTCATCAAGGCTTAACTCAGATATACCGGAAAGAGCTTCCTTCATTTCTTCCTGATTCGACATGTCAATTCTGCTGCTGTTAATTTCATTCATGATATACTGTCTGTCAACATTAATGTGAGCAGTTATATCAAGTAAGTCCATATTTTCTTCTCTTGCCTTATTTGCAGATTCTCTGATTGAAAGAGCAACACAAGCTGAGCACGCAATTACCAATACTATTATACCGATAAGAACGTTTCTTCCGACAGATCTGAAAATATTTCTCAATGCATTTTTGATTATATACATTTACTCCACCTCTTCATTAGTGTCCTGGGATGCATCAGGCATTTCAGAAACAGTTTCTTCGTTTTGTTGATTTTCTTCGTTTTGTTGATTTTCTTCGTTTGGCTGAGTCTCTTCGTTTGGCTGAACTTCTCCGCTTTGCTGGATTTCTCCGTTTGGCGGAATAGGTCCTTTTCTCGGAGGCCTTTCCCTTAATTTTCCCATAAAGCCGAAAATGAGTACAGCAAGAGCTATTGCACATATCACTAATATGGCAATCTTGATTTTTTTCTTCATAAACACTGTCCTTTCACTAATATGATAATAAAAAATCATTCAAATATTTTGTTGTCGTTATAGGGATTTAACGGTCCTTCTGCATATCTCTCTCTCGGAAACGGCTTGTATTCATCAGAATTAAAGCATTCGCATATTTCATCGGCAACAAAACCGCCAAGCTCTGTAAGCTCAAAGAGCCTTTCATCTTCTCTTACAAGGCCGTATTCTTTAAGGGTTTCTATCTTCTTTCTGAATACCTTGTCAAATTCTACACCGGTCTTTGTGAAAAATCTCTTCTTTATTACTTCTGTATTTTTTAAAGGAAGAACTATCGCCCAACGAATCTGCTCATCGTGAGGTCTCTTGTAGCCACGGGTAATCGGAAGTTCTCCTTTGTCAATTCTCGCATAATATTCGTCAAAGTTCTGTGTATTGATGTCAAATCTGTCGCGGTAGCTTGAAAAACCAGTAAGACCAAAGCCTACCTGGTCATACTGATTACAGCACTGATTATATGCATAGTGCGAAAAAATCCTCTTGTCTTTGGAGTATACACGTCTTATCGTCTCGTTATAACCGTGTTTAGCAAGAATATCAATCGCAATCTGCTTCATAATCATTGTTGTCTTGAAATCGGGAATATCACCTTCTGCTTCGCCTCTTTCATATCTGTTGATTATACCCTGCTTGTCACCATAAGACTGCACTTTCAATCTGTATATCTGTATCTCGTTAACAGGCATTGTAACTGCCTTTTCCATAACTTCGATCCAGTTGTCTATCGTCTCGCCGGGGAAACCGTATATGAACTCAATATTAACATCAAATCCGTAGCTAACGGCTTTTTTAATAGCTTCTTCAGCCATTGCTGCAGAATGTGCACGATTCATATATTTAAGTACCTTGTCATCAAGAGACTGAACTCCGATGGTCAAGCGGGTTATTCCGTGCTTTTTCATGATTTCGCATCTTTTTGTTCCGTCTTCTCCCAAGATAGAGTTGGGGTCAAGGTCCACATTGTACTGCTTACAATGAGAATAATCAACACGCTTATCAAACTCTGTAAGAAAATGATCCAGCAATTCGGGAGTAAGATATGTGGGTGTTCCGCCGCCAAGCAATATTGAACGAGGCGAAATCTTTTCGATATTAAATCGCTTAAGATAAATATCCATTTCTCTTATAAGATAAGATATGTACTTTTCTTTTTCCTCTTTGCATTCTCCTGCAAGTCCGGGATAATGACAGAATATGCAATGCTGAATGCAGAAAGGTATATGTACATAAATGTCCATCAAACCGTCTTCCGGTAAGGTGTAGTCCCCAAGATATTCTTCCACAGAAGCATCAGGATACTGAGTAATGGGAGGATAATGCACTGAAGGTACAAAATCTCCGTCGTCACATATCAATCCGAGTTTTTGTAATTTTTCAATTTGCTGATACACTTCTTCTGCATGCTGTATCAGCTGCTGCTTTTCTTTCAAATCCATTTTCATATCTCCCTTATTGTGCATTGTTTTCTTCTGTAAGAACCAGATTTATAGTGCTGTTTTGTCCTTGCCTTTGTATTTCAACAGAAACAGTATCCCCAATATTTTTGCTTCTGATGATGGTTTCGTAATCATAAGAAGAACTTATTTTTACGCCGTTAACCGCTATAATAATATCTCCGGATGTAAAGCCTGCACTCTTTGCACTTTCAGAAGTTACTTCCGAAATATAAACGCCAAGTGTCTGCACTCTGTACATTCTGGCTGTTCCGTAGTCATTAATTTCCACCAGAGTCAAGCCGTCATCAACACGTCCCTTTACATAGCCATAGGCCATAATATCGTCAACTATTTTCTTTGCAATATTAATGGGGATGGCAAAGCCAAGGCCTTCAATATCGCTTCCCGATGATTTTGCATTTACTATACCGATAAGTTCGCCTTTTGCATTGAACAATCCGCCTCCGGAATTACCGGGATTTATGGAAGCACTTGTTTGCAGAAGAGTCATCGTCTCATTATCGATGGTAATCTCTCTGTCCAAAGCACTTATTATACCGTCAGTAACAGTTCCTCCAAGCTGACCTAAAGGATTGCCTATGGCAATCGCCAGCTCTCCCACCTTCAGAGTGGCCGAATCTCCCATTTTTGCCGCCTCAAGATTGTTTTCCTCTATCTTGATGACAGCAATATCCGTCTGAGGATCAGTGCCGATAAGCTTAGCTTCATAAGACGCTCCGTTACGCAATCTTACGGTTATTTTATTGGCATCTTCTATAACATGGTTATTTGTTACGATATATCCGTCCACTGTGACAATTACGCCGCTTCCGGCTCCTTCGGATATGTACTGCCTCATTGTAATTCCCGTGGAAACACTCTCGGTTGATATTTCAACAACACTGTTTGCAATTCCGGGAACAATATCAGAAATTTTGTTATCCAGACTATCTGTATATGTAACAAATCTTCCTTCAGCTCTCATAACAGCCTCATCCGATGCTGCTACAGTGGTCACTTTTGCATTTCTTGTTGCAAGCGTTGCTCCGAAATAACCAAACAATCCGCAAGCAAGAGACAGCACAAGTGCATAAGCAATTTTACCTTTGATAGAATTCATCTGTCAGTCTCCTTAATATAGTATATTGAAAATAAACGGCATCCAGCTGCCGACAATAGCAATCATCGCCAACTGTATCCACACAGTTGCACGTGGCAGTTCAAACATTGTAAACGCCTTCTGTTCATAGGCAACAACCATAACCGTATCAATCGGAAACAGATAACAGTTACAAACACAGAAACTTGCTGTCATCGCCAGCATAACGGGATTGCAACCCATTTGCTGTGCAAACGATATCATCAGCGGGACAAGCACCGTTGCCGCCGCAGGTGCCACAGGAACAAAAACCATAAAAGCAAATGTTACTGCCGCAACTAAAAATGTAGCAAAATACTGATTAGGTATCTCACTCGGGAATACCTTGCTTACGAGGTAAGTCGTCATTCCCGTTTCATTTACCAAAGATGCCAGAGTAATCATTGCACCGGCAATAAAGAATGTGGGCCAGCAAATTCCTTCGGAGAACTCTTCCCATGAAAGAATTCCGAATTTCGGCATGAAAAACAACGTAAGGCAAATCAGGGATACAACAGTTATATTTATCTGTGTAATCCACGAGCTTAAAAACCATGCGAGAATAGTAAGTAGTATAACAGTTACCGTAAATATTTTTTTACCCTCGCTTACCTCATTATCATCTTTAACATCAAACGTGAAATTTGCCGTTTTCTCTTTATTTAATTCCACAGGCTTGTATATTTTCGTTGTTATAAAGAACACAACCAGAAGCATAACTGCAACCAAGGGAGTTCCTATGATGCACCAGTCGATGAATCTTACAGACAAATTGCCGTATCTTTCAAGCATATCTATACAAATAAGATTTATACTTGAGCCTGCCGGGGATATAAGTCCCCCTATCATGGCAGATAACGTCATGCATATAAGAAGACATCGCTTTGTCTTTTTCATATCCTCTTCCGCATCATAAAGCTTAAGCACTTCCAAAGCACTGGGTAAGAGCACAACCGCCGCAACCACATTTGAAATAAACGCAGATATTACGGCACAGCATATCATGAAAATTGCTATTATGCCCTTGATGCTGCACTCTTTCCTTTTTATCAGAGAATATATTACTTTCTGCATATATCCTGTTTTCTGCAGTGCCGTGGAAATACCGAAGGATGCGATTGTAAAATAAAGAATATGGTTTGTATAACCGGAAAACGCCTCCGTTATATTTCCTACGCATCCGTTAATGTACAAAAGTGCCGCAGATAAAAGACACGTAATACATACGTTAAATGATTCAAAGATTAAAAGTGCCAGCGTGGCAATAAGTACGCCAACGGTGTGTATTGCCCGTGCATCAAATCCTTCAATGGTAATTACATATGACAGTGCAATGGATAATGCAGCTATCAAAAGACCAAGACACTTTAAAACTATACTTTTTTTACTCATAGCAGTCTCCATATCAAAAGGCCAAGTGCAATCAGTATTGCTATAATGAATGGAATAAATTTAAGCAATTTTTCGCCTCTTTTAGTTTTACCCAATATCAAGGCCATTGCCGATACATCTTTATTTTCGCACGAGCCGATTATTTTGTCCATCCACTCATTCGGAGACTCTGATTCCTGAAGCAACCTTTTAATTTCATCAGGTTCAATTTGCTCAAGTAATTCGTCGGTACACAGGAGAAATGAATTAGTCCCCTTTTGTAATTTAAACTCATTGTTTACTTCAAGGACGTAGCTGGTTTTAACACCAAGATCCTGAATATTTGCATTGTTGAAAATTTTCGTTTCGTCTTCAGAAAAATACAAAACATTGCCCTTTCCCGAAACATTGCAGTTTGCCTTGCCTCCGGACAAAAACAGTAATGCGGCGGTGTAAGGCAAAGGATTGCCGGGTTTCTTTTTCATATAGACAATATTATTGACAAAATTCGAAATCACATTAAGGGCAAAGCGTTTTGTGGAAGGCCTTTTCATAAAGCTGTCTATACACACATTCATTACCTGCTCAGAAACACCGGGAACTTCTTCTTTTTCCAGCAATACTCCGACAAGGTTTTCACCCCTCGTGCGGCATTGCATCCTTTTTGGTTCTGAGGAGTCGTTTTCTCCATATACCGCCAGTATTTTCTCTTCCATTCTTGTCCTTACCTCCCATCTCTTTTTCGTTATAGTCAGGATTTTTCTCGAAAACAAGAGCATATCTTTGAGGAATCAGTTCAAATCTTTCCTTTAAATCAAATCCGTAAAATTTCAACTGCTTCACAATTAAGTCAGGATGAATTCCGGGGCCGTAATAAGGAGTCACACCCTCCTCGGTAACATTGTTATCTACAATTATCAATCGGCCGCCCTTTCTGAGTGCTTTATGAATTGTACTTATAAAGGAATCCTTTACAAATTCTATGTCCGTAATATAAACAGCATGATACATTGAGCACATAAATATTGTGTCTACACTGTTTTTGGGAAGTCCGGCATCATTCATTTTTGTAATAATGGGTTTTATGTTGGAGACAGAGTTTTTATTTATGAAATCTTCAAGGTAATAAAGAGCATCCTTATTTATTTCCGTTGCATATACACATCCCGTCTCTCCTACTGCCTTTGAGAAATACCATGTAAAAAATCCGCCGCCACAGCCGATATCCGCAATATATTCTCCCTTTTTGACATTGAAGAATTCACACATTTTCTCTGTCTGCTCCCATAAATTTCTGTTGGGATTGTCAAACACAAGAAATTCATTCCACTGGTTCAATGTTCCGATGGAGAAATCTTTGCCATTATACTCATAGTTTGTATCATCGGAAGCGTCATCAATGTCGGGAAGCTCCAGATGGAACTTATAGAAAACATAAGTCTTGAACCTTTCAAAATCATTGGAGCAGAAATAATCGGCGTAATACTTAGTCAGAAGGTCTTTTGTCATAACTTTACGCTTTTCTTCGTCCGCAAGCTTATATTCAATGAACCACATAAACGCAGTATAGTCATCGCCAATACGCTCCTGCGGCCACAGCCCGGAAAAACCTTCATAAGCTTCCTTTAACTTAGCTTCATTATTTTCCGTAAATCCTTCATACATTACACGGCCGATACGTTTACCCCTCATTGTATAACCGGAGGTGGAGGTTCCGATAATTCTGTATCTTACAAGAGAAGAAGTTGACTTAACCAAAATGCTTCCCTCTTTTTCATCAGGCGTTTTGGCCAAAGGAATGTCGACCTTATCAAAAATAAGCACATATCTCTGGGGGGAGAACTGGAACTTATCCTTAAGCTCAAAGCCGTAATAATAAAGCTGGCTGATAAGCATGTCTTTGTTTACATAAGGACCGTGATAAGGCAAATCCTGTCCTGCAACAAGGTCATTATCAACAATGATAAGCTGTCCCCCATCGTTAAGAGCGGTTCTTATACTGTTAACAAACTGATTTCTCTCGGCATCGGTAAATGCCGCATATACATTATGATAAAGCGAGCATATGTATACGGCATCAACTCTTATATAGGGAGATAAACCTATTCCCTCAAAGCTGCTTTCCACAATTTCAACATTGTTTACATCATTGTCCTTAACATAGCCTCTGAGGAAATCAAGATGCTTCGGATTTGTCTCTATTGCATATACCTTTCCTTCTTCGCCCACGATATCCGCAAACTTAAAGGAATAATATCCGGGACCGCAACCCACGTCAGCTATGCTGCTTCCCGGCTTAAGGTTTAACTTCTCAATATTTTCTCTTGTGGTTTCCCAACGCTCTCTGTCCGGGTTGTTAAACAAAATAAAGTCTTCCAAGAATCTCATCTGAGCCTTTATTTCAATGTTATCTCCGGGTCCGTATTCAACGATGTGATATTTGTACTTCAAATAGGTAATAAGATTTTCATAATTATTGTCGCACAATAAATTGTAAAAGCTCTTGTTTATGGGAATGGAAAGTAAATCCTCTTTAGCCTTGGAAGGAGCAAGGAAAAATTTGCAAAGCCACTCAAGTGCAGTATATTCTCCACCGAAATTTTCATTGGGAATTATGCTTTCATATACTTTTATAGCTCTTTCAAGTTTTGACTTGTCATTCTTCTTTAAGTAACTCAATATCAACTTTGCCGCTTTCTTTCCCCCTGCGGTTATATCAAATGAGTCAAGACTTCCAAGATGAATAAGTGACTGTTGATCCTCTACATTGATATAAATTGACTTGTTTTCCATATCATATTTCCTTTCCTGCTTGCTGAATGTTATACAAGCTATAATATTTTTTCTTAAGTTTTATCAATTCATCGTGCGTTCCCTGTTCTTCTATGCATCCGTCATCAAGAACATATATGAGATCCATATTTTTAAAGTTTTCAAGGTCATGCCCGATAAATATAATCGTTTTATCAGAAAATCTTTCCATAAGCTTCTCTTTAATTTTTAGGTTGTTATTACTGTCAAATCCCGCCAAAGTTTCGTCGAAAATAATAATATCCGGATCTGCATTGAGAATTCTTAAAACTGAAATTATCTGTTTCTGATTTAATGTAAGACTTGAATTTGAAACAACCGTATCAAGTCCTTCAGGAAAGAAACGGCCAAACTCTCCCAAATCGGTAAGACGGATTAGCTCTTCCACATCTTCCCTTTTTCCTTCTTCAAAACCGTATATTATATTTTCATAAACCGTACCTGCTGCAATTTTCGGTTCCTGTAAAGATACAGCCACCATACTTTTCAGCGAAGTATCGCTTATGGTTTTCAAATCCTTACCTTTTATAAATATTTCTCCCTGATAGCCCTCATAAAGCTTCATCATCAAATTGGAAATTGTAGATTTGCCGCACCCGGTATATCCTATCAATGCAACCTTTTTCCCGTTTTCCACTCTGAAATTGCAATCCTTTAAAATCGGTTTATCCTCGGAATAACCGAAAGTAACACGATTAAACATTACAGCGTACTTATTGTTCCCGTTTTCTTCTAAAACATTATTTTCATAATCCGCACTGCTGTTTTCAAACAGCTCGGAAATTCTGTCACATCCCGAAAAGAAACCTTGTATCTTTATGGCTGTATCCCCAAGCATGTTAACAGACTCCATAAACTGCTTTGAATACATTATGATGCTCTGAAGTGCACCTATTGTAACGATACCTTCAACAACACTGTCGTATCCCAGAAAAATCAATAAAATGCAGTTAAGGTTTCCTAAAATCAACACAGCCGAAGGAAGAATAGCATTTATTATCATGGTTTTTTGCCTGATTTTTTTAAACTTTTCACTTTGCCTTTTAACTCTGCCAAAGAAAAAGCTATGTGAATTTGTATTGTCAATGGTTTTACTGTTTTTTGCGACTTCTTCAATATCAGTTGTCAATGCTCCGATTTCTATCTGTTGTTCAAAGTAGCAGTCTCTCATTACGCCTGAGAGAATTTTGATAAGCAGAAACGAAATCAACCCCACAACCAAGGAGACAGCAGCCAATTTCATATTTTTAGAAAGCATAAGCACCATTGTACCTATTGTCATTACAGAAGTGGACAGCAGCATATCGTACAAATCAATAACCGAGCTTATCTTTTCTATATCATTTACAAGACGGCTCATAAGATCTCCGTGATTGTATTTATCCATGTCTCCGCAGGACATGGATACAAATCCGCCAAATACTTTTTCACGCAGATTCTTTCCAAGCTTTTCTGCCAGTTTTGCCATGATTTTATTTTTATGTATTTCAGCTATGGCCAAAAAGACAAATGTGCAAAGCAGCTTGCATATGGAAATGGTTACGTTTGTATCCGTTTTCTTGTATACAAAAATATTTATTATTTCTTCCAGATAAACAGGAATGCAAAGTTCCAGAAAGAGTGCAAATAGTATAAGAGCCGTTACAAAAATCAATGTTTTTTTCTCGCTTGAAATATAAGTGTGAAACGTTTCTTTAATTACTTTTTTCCCAATGTGCGAATCCAAACGGTATTTATCCAACGGCAAACACCTTCTGTTCCTTAAAATTAAGTTTCTCCACGACATTTTTCAAGCTGTTGTTTCTTTGCGTAATAAAAATAATCATTAATTCCGGCATATATTCTGTAATATTTTGCAGTATTTCCGTTTCGGATAAATAATCAACAGAAGACGTCGAATTGTCAATTACCAGTACATCAGGCTTTCCAGCCAATGCCCTTGCCAAAGCAATGCGTTGCCTCTCTCCTCCGGATACAGTGCTTCCGTCAGACGTAAGCATTGTTTTCAATTTATATTTACGGCTATCAACAAAATCATTAAGCCTCACAACGTCAACTATCTTTTCAACTTCCTCTAATGAAAGATTATCCCTACCGAGAGAAATATTATCATAAATGCTCAGAGAGAATATTCCGTTTCCTTCTCCAACATACGCAACTTTGTCTCTGCTGAATTCCGCCATTTCATTATTATCATTTATTATAACTTTTCCGAAATCAGGCTTGCTTCTTCCTGAAAAAAGCCCTGAAAAAAGTGTTTTTCCGCATCCTGTACTTCCGATTACGGCAATTCTGTCTCCGGTTTTTATTGTAAAATTCAAATTTTCAAACAAAGTTCTTCCATTTGAATCAACGCACGTTACATCATCAAAAGTAACCCGGCTTATTTTTCCCGTACCGTAAGTCTTATCTGCCGGTTCTTCTTTAAATAATATTTCTTTCATTCTCCCGTACGATGCCTTATATTCTGAAAACTGCTGAATTCCTCTGCCCGAAGAAACGATAGCCGTTACAATTTGCTCTGCATAGGATATAAGCATTATCACACTGCCCACCTCTGTACCGGACCAGCTGTTTTTTATTCCCAGAAAAACAACCGTAAGTGCCAATGCCAGATTCATAAAAAAAGCAACCAAAGGATTAAAATAGCTTATTTTTTTCAGTATATACACTTTTTCATCGTATCTTTTTTCATTCATTTCATCGAACTTATCGCTTTCATATTTCTGAGAACATGAAATTTTGACGAATTTTATATTGTCCAAAACTTCCTGAATATGGCTGTTTATTTTATCTATTACAGATTGCACCTTTTCAAATCCGTGCTGTAATCTCTTCGAGAAGTAATTAATAAGCACTATCTGCAGCAAAAAGAAAAACAAAAAGCATAATCCCACATATTTATCGATGAAAAATATCATTATAAAGCTGAGAACAGTCATCACGAAGGGTTTGAAAACAAGTTCTACGGCAAAAATCACAATGTCTGAAACCTTATCAACATCAGCTGTAAGCATCGTTACGCTTTTACCGCTCGTAACTTCCATCTCACAGGATGTTTGATATTTCTTAAATATCCCCAAACGCAAGTTATTTTCAAAATCGGATTTTGCCACTGCCAGCAATGCCGATGCAAAATAGCTGAAAACAGCAATAAGTCCGGAAATCACCATCATTTTTATAATCATTTCGTAAATCACGGCAAAATCTGCCTGGGCTACGCCGCACTCTAAAACATCGGCTATTATCTTGGGAAGGATAACCTCAAAGATTCCGCAAAACATAATTAATAACAGTGCAATTGAAAAATACACTTTTTTAGAAAAATGTACTCGTATCAATGTATCAAATATAGGAATCACCTCTTCCCATTTCCTACTATAAAAATCAGTATAATAATTTAATATAATATTTTACCACATTAACTATCAAAAATTAAGTTTTCGAGAAAAAATCGTAGAGATCCCTTGTTTTTTACCCCTTGCTTTTCCTTAATCAATATGATATAATAAATTGGATATAGGATATTTCTATGCAAGGGGAGCTGTCTCAGATGAAATACTTTAAAAAATTTACAAGAAACAGATATTTATTGTTTTACGATTTTATTGTAGCCATCTTAGTGTATTTCTTTACCAAGGTTTTTTTAAACACATCAATTCATTCAATACCTGACATTTTTACCGTTAAAACCTCTTTCGATAATTTTGATGTTTTATACCTGATGGTTACCATAGCCATATACCTTCTTACAGTCACCTTGTCCAGAAGTCAGCAAGTAATGTGGCTTTATGCAGGCACAAAGAATTATATCAGACTTATATCCTCCCTGATCATTTCTTCTGCAATCAATACTCTTATAAGTTCCCTTTTCTTCTCAGGTGTATCGCAGTATATCGGTGAACGTTTTGCCGTTCTTTATAATATAACATTTTTCCTCTGGGCTATTCTTTCAAGAATGGCAATAAGAGGAATATCAAAAATATCAAAAATCAGAAAGCAGAAAACAACCTCTTCAAAAACGGTAAACGTTCTTATCATCGGTGCCGGTGACGGCGGAAACATATTGCTTCACAACCTCATTACTGATATCAATTCCAATGTATTTTACAATATTGTAGGATTTATAGATGATGATTACAGAAAAAAGAACTCTTTCATAGAGGATGTTCGTATTTTAGGTTCGCTTGATGATATTGAATCCATCTGTTCAAACCATTCCGTTGACGAAATACACCTTGCTATTCCTTCACTTTCCGCAAAAGAGCGTACAGCCATTCTTAATAAATGCAACAAAACAGGCTGTAAGCTTAAAATTATGGAAAGTGCAAAAAACTCACTGGTGGACGGCGACCCACAAAAATTTGTTTCCCGTAACGTAGAAATCGAAGACCTTCTCGCAAGAGACAGCATTGTACTTGACAACAGTGCAGTTGAAGAAGATATTAAAGGAAAGGTCGTTATGGTAACCGGCGGAGGAGGTTCAATCGGAAGCGAGCTTTGCAGACAGATTGCCAAGTTTTCCCCCTCCCACCTTATCGTTCTTGATATATACGAAAACAATGCCTATGACCTCCAGATGGAGCTTCGTGAAAGTTATCCCGATTTAAATCTTTCCGTGATAATTGCATCTGTCAGGGACGGAGAACGCCTTGATGCTGTATTTTCCACATATAAACCCAGCATAATTTTCCATGCAGCTGCACACAAGCACGTTCCTCTTATGGAAGATTCGCCCGGAGAAGCAATTAAAAACAATGTATTCGGCACATATAACGTTGCCACTTATGCCGCAAAACACAACGTTTCAAAGTTTGTAATGATTTCCACAGACAAAGCCGTTAATCCCACAAATGTCATGGGTGCAACAAAGAGAATGTGCGAAATGATTATTCAGGCAATGGATAAGGTAAGCGATACTAAATTTGTTGCTGTACGATTCGGAAACGTACTTGGCTCCAACGGAAGTGTTATCCCACTTTTCAAAAAGCAGATTGCCCACGGCGGTCCTGTTACCGTAACCCACAAGGATATCACCCGATTCTTTATGACAATACCCGAAGCCTCTCAGCTTGTAATTCAGGCGGCGGCAAATGCGGGTGGCGGAGAAATATTTGTACTTGATATGGGAAGTCCGGTAAGAATTTATGACCTTGCCGAAAACCTTATACGTCTTTCAGGATTCACTCCCAATGTGGACATTCCAATTAAGGTTACAGGTCTTCGTCCCGGAGAAAAGCTTTACGAAGAACTTTTAATGAGTGAAGAAGGATTAACCGATACCTCCCACGAAAAAATATTTATCGGAAAGCCCTTCGATATTACAATCGAAGAAGTCAATCAAAAACTTTCCGTATTGTCGGATGCTGTTAAAACATCGGATCCGGACATAATAAAAGAAGCCGTACACAAGGTTGTCCCCACATATAAAAGAACAGATAATTAAAAAAGAGAGCGTATTTATACGCTCTCTTTTTTATGAAGCAGGACTGTAAGCCGGGTTCTGTATCAGACAATCATCTATCTATGCCATGCATCTCTGCAAGGCTAAAGCCGCCTGCCGAAAAGGAGACGGGCCATCTTTTGCCCTTTCCGCCATTGCAGACGTTGCTCCGGATGGGGTTTACACGGCCTTCGGATTACCCCGAAGCCGGTGAGCTCTTACCTCACCATTTCGCCCTTACCCGTAGGAAAATATTCAAAATCCTACGGGCGGTATGTTTCTGTTGCACTTTCCTTAAAGTTACCTTCACCGGGAGTTACCCGGCATCCTTTGCCCGGGAGCCCGGACTTTCCTCATTACAGGATTTCTCCTGTCCCGCGATTGTCTGTCCTACATCTTCGTTATTATAACATAATAAAATCCGTTTTGCAAGAGTTTTATACTATTGCAAGCCTATCTTGTACAACGCCTATAGTGCATGTATCTCCCGCTTTAAGCTTTCCTCTTATAATGGCCTCTGCCACAATATCCTCCATGTCGTTGGAAATAAGGCGACGCATGGGCCTTGCACCGTTTTTATCGTCATATCCTTTTGATGCAATATACTTTTTCGCCTCCTCTGTCACAACAAGCTTTATGCCTTTTTCGGAAAGCATAAAGGTAATGTCAGAAAGCATGATGTCAACAATTTTCAAAGAATCCTCTTCAGTAATTCGATTAAACACCACAACCTCGTCAACTCTGTTTAAGAATTCAGGACGGAAAACATCCTTAAGAGCACGCTTTACCTTTTCGGAATCTGCCGCTGCCGCATCCGGTGTAAATCCAAGACCCGAACCTTTCCAGTCAGAGCCTGCATTAGAGGTCATAATAATTACAGCATGCTCAAAGCTTACTACCTTACCATGGCTGTCTGTAAGTCTTCCGTCATCTAAAATCTGTAAAAGAATGTTATGAATGTCAGGGTGTGCCTTCTCAATTTCATCAAGCAGAATAACAGAATACGGGCGACGTCTTATCTTTTCAGTAAGCTGACCGGCGTCGTCATAACCCACATATCCCGGAGGTGAACCGATGATTTTGGCAACGGAATGCTTTTCCATATATTCTGTCATATCCATACGGATAATATAATCCTCGCTGTCAAACATAGCCTCTGCCAATGCCTTTGCAAGCTCTGTTTTACCAACACCTGTTGGACCCACGAATATAAATGACGCAGGACGCATCTTTTTAGAGAGTCCCGCACGGTTACGCCTGATTGCACGGGCGACAGCATCCACAGCCTTATCCTGTCCTATTACTCTCTTGTGCAAAATCTCCTCCAGAGACAAAAGCTTATCTGTTTCAAGCTCAGTTATTTTCTGAACAGGAATTTTTGTCATATTCTCAATTACTGACGCAATGTGATCCACAGTCAGCGAAGTAAATTCGCTGGCTTTTTCAAGCTGTGAAATTTCCGCCCCGAGCTGTTCTTCTTTGGTCTTGTACTCGGACATCTTTTTATAGTAATCAATGGAATCGTCGTTTTCCACAGCTTCCTTTTCCGCAGTAAGCTTATTTAGCTCACGCTTTAATACGGTAAGACGTGCCAACGCCTCATTGGCAAGATTAGCCTTGGAGCCTGCTTCGTCTATTACGTCAATAGCTTTATCCGGCAAAAACTTTTCATTTAAGTATCTCTCGGATAAAACCGCAGCTGCTCTCAAACACTCATCCGATATTATTACATGATGATAATTTTCATAATACGGTCTTATTCCCTTTAATATTTCCACAGTTTCAGAAAGCGACGGCTCATCAACGATAATTGTCTGAAATCTCCTCGCCAGAGCCGTATCTTTTTCTATGTGCTTTCTGTATTCTGTAAGAGTTGTTGCACCTATTATCTGCACCGCTCCCCTGGCAAGAGCCGGCTTTAATATGTTTGCGGCGTTCATTGCACCTTCTGCATCGCCTGCACCCATAATATTATGGATTTCATCAATTACAAGTATTATATTGCCGCACTTCTTGGCTTCCTCAAGGATTCCCTTAAGTCTCGCCTCAAACTGCCCTCTGAACTGAGTTCCTGCGACAATCGCCGTAAAGTCAAGAGCATAGACTTCCTTATCAAGAAGTTTTTCCGGAACCTTTTTCTCCACAATCCTTACAGCAAGCCCCTCTGCAATAGCGGTTTTACCCACTCCGGGTTCACCAAGCAAGCAGGGGTTATTTTTTTGTCTGCGATTAAGTATTTCAATCAAACGCTGAATTTCCCTGTCTCTCCCTATTACTCGGTCCACCTTGCCTTCTTTTGCTCTTTCATTAAGGTTGGTGCCGAAAGTTTCCAGCATTTTTCTTTTATTTTGTTTTTTGCCGGGGTCCTTTTTATCCTGTTTATCTTCCTTTACATCTTCTGTGTCATCGTAGGAAGCTTCTTCACCGCTTTTTGGAAACAGTCCGCTCATCATGCCGGGAATTTCTCCTCCGAACATATCGGCAATTTGATTCGTCATGTTTTCAAGTTCTTCCTCCGATAAGTTTTCCATATCAGGCATATTGGGCATAATTTTATCAACCGCCGGAATTCCCATTTCCTTGGCACACTTAAGGCAAAGGCCTTCGTTTATTGTCTTTCCGTTTTCAAGCTTTGTTATAAACACGACCGCCACATTTTTATGGCATCTCGTACACATCATCATAAAAAAATCAATCCTTTCCCATAGTAAATTACAGTATAACACACTTTATAAAAAAATTCCACTAAAATAAATTAATTTTATGTAAATATTTTTTTCGCATAAACTTTCCTCTTATGTTAAAACTAAATAAAAAGGTAAAAAGGAGTTTTTATATGAGCGAAATTTCCAAAAAGGACTACCAAAAGCTTTCTGATTCCATGGCTAAAAAATCTCCCATAATAAAAAACACCGCCTTTGCTTTTTTAACAGGCGGGACAATTTGTGCCGCAGGGCAGATTCTCCTAGATTTTTACTCCTCTTTAAATGTTTCGGATAAAGTTTCCGGAGCTTTGGTTACCGTTACTTTAATTTTAGCTTCTGCCATTCTTACCGCAATAGGCGTATATGATAAAATTGCAAAAGTAGGCGGAGCAGGCACATTGGTTCCCGTAACCGGATTTGCCAATTCAATAGTTTCACCTGCCATGGAATTTGTACCCGAAGGATACATTCTGGGCGTTGGAGTAAAGATGTTTTCAATTGCAGGCCCTGTATTGACATACGGCGGATTAACCAGCGTAATATGCGGCCTTATCTATTATTTCATGTGAGGTGTTTTTATGATTGTCCATAAAGGAAAACAAAGTGTTATATTTGAAGATACTCCATATATAAAAAGCTATGCCTCGGTGGCAGGCAAAAAGGAAGGCGAAGGCCCCTTAGGCAATTACTTTGACGAAATTGAACCCGATGAGTACTTCGGTAAAAAAAGCTTTGAAGCAGGCGAGTCTGAAATGCTTAAAAGAACGGTTAATCTTGCCTTTTCAAAGTGTGGCAAATCCCCTTCCGATGCCGATGTGCTTTTTTCCGGTGATTTATTAAACCAGTGTGTCAGCAGCATTTATGCCATAAGAGATTTAAATGTCCCCTATATAGGAATCTACGGTGCCTGTTCAACCATGGCAGAGGGTCTTATGCTCTCCTCCATGGCTGTTGCTTCAGGATTTGCTAACCTTTCAGGCAATGCTACAAGTTCTCACTTCTGCTGTGCTGAAAGACAATTCCGCTTCCCACTAGAGTACGGTGCTCAAAGGCCTCCCACAGCACAATGGACTGCAACGGCATCAGGTTGCATCGTTTTATCCGGTGAAAAGACAAAGCTTAAAATCACCAGTGCCACAGTAGGCAAAATAGTGGATAAGGAAATTAAAGATGCCGCCAACATGGGAAGTGCCATGGCACCGGCTTTTGCGGATACCGTAAAAACCCACCTCAGAGACCTTTCACTCACACCCGATTACTATGACCTTTTAATATCCGGGGACTTGGGAACACTGGGAAGTGCCCTTGCCGATGAGCTTCTGCTCCGTGACGGCTTTGATATACGAAATAATCATTTTGACTGCGGATGCGAAATGTACGATTTGGAAAAGCAGGATGTTCACGCAGGCGGAAGCGGTTGCGGATGCAGTGCAAGTGTACTTTGCGGTTATATTCTGCCCAAACTGGAATCAGGAGAACTTAAAAGAGTGCTATTTGCCGCAACCGGTGCCTTAATGAGCCCGGAGCTTTCAAAACAAGGGGAATCCATACCGGGCATTTCACATGCCGTGGCAATTGAAAGGGTATAAAAACACCGCAAGGCCGTAGCCTTGCGGTGTTCGTTTCTTACAGTGCTTTTTCACTTTCTGTTCTCATATTAAGGGCAATTTCAAGGTTTCCGTTTTTTGTGCGAAGGTCGTCTATAAAAGCCTTGCTTTCCTTTATGTCCTTAAGTACCACTCGATATGTAAGGCGGTATAAGCTTCCCATATCCGTGGTTTTCGTTCCGATAATTTCATAAGACTTAAGATACTTTTTGAAAATCTCATCAAAAGCACCCTCATATTCCAGGTTCTCCGGAATTGTAATTTTAAGAATTTTTTCTGCATCCCTTGCCCCGCCAAAGTCGATTTTCACATAAAGAAGCAAAATAATACATGTAATTACAGTAAGAGCTATTGCTATGAATATAAAGCCCGCACCCGAAGCAAGGCCAACTGCCATTGCAAGGAAAATAGTGCATATATCCTTAGCTGTTCCCTGTACGCTGCGAAACCTTATAAGGCTGAAAGCTCCTGCAACTGCAACACCTGTTCCGACATTACCGTTAACAACCATTATAATTGCCTGAACAATAAAAGGAAGAAGTGCTGTTGTCATAATAAAACCCTTTGAATAGGAAGGGTTTTTATACATATGGCAAAGAGCTATTAAAACACCAAGTATAAGAGACACCGCTGTACATATAAAAAACTCTCCCAACCCTACAGATGTAGCCAGTTCATCTGTTATTATGCTGTTTGTCCAGTTACTCATCTTTATATCTCCTTTATGTCACTTATTAAATAAAATTCTATGGGCATTTCCCTCAAACACAGCCTCATAGTCTTTTCTCTTACCAATCATCTTTCTATATGCTTCATAAAGCCTGCTTCTTCTTACCCCTGTGCTATGATGCATATCGCTTCCCGCAACCACTGTCTTTCCCATCTTCAGTGTCTTTTTGATAAGATTAAGCCTATGTCTTCCCAAAAAAGCCTCAGCATTAAATTGATAAATTACACCTTCCATAGAAAGGACCCGCTCCAGATTTTTCTTAAATACGATATATCTGTCAAGATGTGCTATTATGGGCAAAATCCCCTCTTTTTTGAGGTTATCTATTCTTGAAAGTGCGAAAGCATCCCAATGATGCATCGGCATTTCCACAAGCATAGCATTTGTGCCTTCAATGCATAACTTTCTAAAGGCTGGAAATACGGTAATTTCCTTATCCAGCAAAACTTCAAATCCCAGCTTAATTTCAGGAATTACAGCTTCACCTTTTTTCGCCTCGCTCATGAGATTTTCATAGGCCATATCTCGCATTTTAAGAGCTTCTTCAATTTCTTCTTCGGAATATGCTCTTAAATGAGGCGTTGCAACAACCGTACTACACCCTTTTTTATATGCGTCCTCCAGCATCGTGAGAGCCTCTTTCACATTTTCAGCTCCGTCATCTATGCCCGGAAGGATGTGAGAATGCATATCAATCATATTTTACTCCCTGTTACGAATGCTTGCCGTAGCTGAAACACAGCAAAGGCACCCGCTCTTTTTAATACTTTTGCACACTCTTCCATTGTTGCACCGGTTGTAAAAACGTCATCAATAATCAAGACGGTCTTTCCTTTAACGTCACCTTTTATCTCGAAAGCACCTCTGACATTTTCAATACGGCCCTTTTCGGTAAGCTCCTTCTGTTTCTTTGTTTCCCTTGTCTTGCAAAGTAATTCTTTATGAGGAACGCCTATAAGCTTTGCGATTTCCTTTGAAAGGAAATATGTTATATGTATATCCTTTTTTCTTTCCTCTTTTTTAGTCATGGGAACAAAGGTTACTTCATCAATCAAATCTAAAATCGGCATAATGCGGTTTGCCATAAGGATTGCCACATCCTTTATAACCGGGTGGCTCTTATACTTCATGTTAATAACCGTTTCCCTGCCGCATCCGAAATGCTCCATGAGTGGAATATTTTTATCAAAGCTGAAATTTCTTTCCCTGCATCTTCCGCATACGGGAGACGGGAAATTTGCAGAAAGCGGAATGCCGCATTTTTCGCAGGCGACTCCGTCAACAAAAGGAATTTCAGGCATACAGTCTCCGCAAAAAACAGTGTGCTTTCCTATCACTTTAAGACAGCATGCACACCTCGGTGGAAATATGAGTTCTGCAATAAAATCAAAAAACTTCATTCGCATTACCCCCTTCCATCCAGTTTATATTTTACCATATTGTTATACCTATGTCAAACAAAAAAATCCGCCTTTTATGAACAAAAGGCGGATTTTTCATTAAATCTTTTCAAACACCAACATTACTGAATTGAAATCTCTTGACGGAGCATATGCCATGCCCACAGCTTCAAGAAATTCCCCCCTGTAAACTTTTCCCGTAGCTCTTTCCTTATACTCTGCATCGGGAACAAGATTCTTAAGCTTTATAAACTCATTCGGTGCAGAAGGAATTCCCAGCTTATTGGCAACCATAACTACCGCAAAATCTCTTTCTTCTGACAGAAATTCCCATGCCGTAATATTACCATAGAAAGAACTCCTTAAACGGTAAAGGTTTGCTTCTGTAATTTTAGTTCCGAAGCTTTTATAGGTTGCAACCTGATTTTTTATTGTATTAAGTTCATCCTCCGAAAGCTTCGTTAAATCAAGCTCATAGCCGAACTGCCCTGTCATAGCCACATTTCCTCTTGTGTGAAGCGGAGTGGTTCTTCCCACCTGATGGTTTGGAACGGCAGAAACGTGAGCCCCCGCAGTTGACACAGGATATACCAAAGCTGTTCCTTCCTGGATATATAGTCTTTCTATGGCATCGGAATCATCACTTGCCCAGATTTGCGGGAAGTAATAAAGCATACCGGGGTCGAATCTGCCACCGCCTCCCGCACAGCCTTCGAAAAGTATGTCGGGGAAGCGACTTGTAAGGGCCTGGAGCACGCGATACAATCCAAGCATATATCTGTGCGGAAGCTCCCTTTGCCTTTCTCTTGGCAGCACCTCGTTTCCGATTTCCGACATGTTTCTGTTCATATCCCACTTTACATAACTGATATTAGCGGAGGACAAAACCTTTGCCACAGATTCTATGATATAATCGCAAACCTCGTCTCTTGAAAGGTCCAGTATCAGCTGCTGACGACCAAGCCCCCTTCCTCTTTCCGGTATATGTATGCACCAATCGGGATGAGCTCTGTAAAGGTCGGAATCCGGAGAAATCATTTCAGGCTCAAACCAGAGTCCAAACTTCAGGCCTATATCGTTAATTTTCTTTGCTAAACCGTCTATTCCTGAGGGAAGCTTTTCCTTGTATACAACCCAGTCTCCGAGAGAACAGTTATCAGAATCTCTTTTTCCAAACCATCCGTCGTCAAGCACCAATAGCTCAATTCCCACATCCTTTGCCTTTTCGGCAATTGCAAGAATCTTTTCTTCATTGCATGTAAAGTAAACCGCTTCCCACACGTTTATAAGAACGGGACGCACACTGTCACGGTATTTTCCCCTGCAAAGGCGGGTTCTGTAAAGTTTATGATAGTTTCTTGACATTTCTCCTATTCCGCTTCCCGAATATACCATTATAACTTCAGGAGAATCAAAGCTTTCTCCGGGAGCAAGCAGCCAAGAAAAATCAAAGGAATTTATGCCCATCAATACTCTTGTGACACAGTTATATTCAACCTCTGCCGTTGCTTCAAAGTTTCCGCTGTAAACCAGAGAAAAGCCGTATGCTTCGCCATAGTCCTCTGTTGCATCAAGGGAAGATAACATAATAAAGGGATTGTGGCGGTGCCCTGATGCACCACGCTTTGAATCAACACCCTGAACGCCCTTATGGAGCGGTACTCTCTGGATATGACGCTCTCTGGCCCATGAGCCGTTTAATGTTGTAAAGTTATAGTCAGCATTATTAAAATCTATTGCCGTACTCATAACCTTTTTAAGTTTTACGTTTTCGTCGGAATTATTAATAACCGTAACATGGCGGCTTATGGCGTCAAAATCATCAAGCACGGTATATTTTAATATAACGGTGAGTTTTTTAACATCATCGTAAAGCTCAATTTCTATGCTTTCAGCTTTATCTCCCGCTTCGGTGTATACCGAAGGAAGTCCTTTTATCGGCTCTTTTCCCTTATAAATTTTATACCCCTTATATAAAAGTTTTGTGTAGCTTGTGCCGTCTTCAAATTTCGCATGAAACGCAGGCTCCCTCAAATCCGAGCCATAGGTTGCATATTCCTGAGGAAGAGTGTCAAGGCATATATTTCCCAGGCCCTCGTTTCCGTAATCAAAAGGAGAAATGCTCCCCCCACGGTTAACAGAAAATCCAAGCATATCTGATGCAGATGCTGTATAGTTAAGCCTTTTACCGTAATGAATATGCACAAGATATTTGTCATATACCACGCCCATTATGTAGCTTGTATTTTTAGTCTGCAGGTTAAATATTTTATTTACCTCATCATAAATTATTGCCATAGAAACGCCTCCTTTATATGTATTATAACGCCATGGAAATATAATTTCCATGGCGTTTTGTCGCTTTTCTATGTCATTTTGTCACTTTTAGCATCATTCGTAAATCCTGGGAACTCTCTTTCCTATATCGCAGACAACTTCATAGTTTATGGTCCCCGTAAGTCCGGCAATTTCATCGGCTGTAATTTCCTCAGTTCCGCTTTTACCGATTAAAATAACTTCATCGTCAACCTTTGCATCAACATTTGACGCATCAACCATAAACTGATCCATACACACTCTTCCCAGAATTTTGCAGCTTACCCCGTTTATCAACACTCTTCCCCTGTTTGAAAGCAATCTGGGATAGCCGTCGGCATATCCGCAGGATACTGTTGCCACACGGATTCTTTCTTCTGCCACATATGTATGTCCATAGCTTATCCCCTCACCCCTTTCAACCCATCTTAAAGATGACACTCTGCTCTTCCAACTAAGTGCCGGAATAAGCTTTAATGCTGTTTTATCAACCTCGTTTGAAGGATAAAGTCCATATAAAACAATTCCTGCCCTTACAAAATCTCCGTATTGTTCGTCCTGCTCCATTATGCCGGCACTGTTGGCAATATGAAAATTCAAATGCGGCATTTCCTTTTTCAGTGCGTCTGCAAACGAAGTAAACCTTTCGGTCTGTATGTTCATCCACTTCTTGTCCTTCTCATCCGCCTTGGCATAATGGGTGAAAATTGCTTCCAGTGAAACAAAAGGCAAACTTGCAATTTCTTTAAGTTCAGCAACGCTTTCATCTGTCGGAAAAAATCCGATGCGGCTCATGCCGGTATCAATTGCCCCATGGATGCGGGCAATTTTCCCTGTTTTTTCAGCCTCTAAAGACACTGTCTTTGCTCCTTCAATATCGGAAACAGTAAGGATTATGTCATTTTCAATAAGCACTGCCATATCCTCTCTCGGCACAGGAGCAAGGATTAAAATGTCTTTTTTTGTGCCTCCTCTGCAAAGCTCCAACGCTTCATCGCTTGTGGCAACAGCATACATTGCTGCATACTCTTCATAAATTTCCGCAGCTTTCAAGGCCCCATGTCCGTAAGCATCTGCCTTTATTACGGCAACAACTTTTTTACCGTTTGCCTTTTTTATTACTTCTCTCAAATTATGGAGAAGTGCCGCAGTATTAACTACGGCACATATACGTTTTGTCATAAAAAGACCTTCTCACTTTAACTGTATTGACTCATCTGAGCCGGGGATTGATGCAATTTCGTTTTTTACCGACTTTAATACAAAGTGTGTTTCCGTTGCACCTACACCCTCCATACTTTTTATCTCTCTGTGAATACGCTCCAAGCTGTCGGAGGAATCCGTCAATATCTTAAGGAGAAAATCGTGCTTGCCAGTTAAATAATAGCAAGACTGAATATGTTCGCTCTTTTTAATCATTTCAACAAAGCTGTCGTAAAACTTGGGATGTTCCAAGCTTACATCCATCATAGCTATAAGATCGTTGCCTAAAATTTTCTGATTAAGAGTAATCGTATAGGATTCAATAATTCCTGCGACCTCCATCTTCCTTATCCGCTCTAAAATGGCGGAAACCGAGAGATTAATCTCCTTTGCAATGTCAGATGCCTTCATTCTTGCATTTTTCTTAAGGCAGTTAAGAATAGCATAGTCTGTTTTGTCCAGAAGCTTTTCCATAAAATACCTCACATAAGACCGTATTCAAAGCGATGATCGGTAAAGCGGTTCACTGCACTTCCCGTCATCTTTATCATAATTTTATTTTCACCCTTCTTAAGGAGAGGCGTTAAATAAAATTCGTGCTCGTTCCAGAGGCTGAAGCCGCAGAAATTGGTGTTTACAAAGCACTCTGCCATTTCTTCACCCGTTACCTTAAGATAAACGTTTTCCGTTTCTTCCACCGTGATTTTTGCTTCGTAGGTTTTTACGAAATTTTCTTCATCGTCGGAAACCAAAGTAAAAGCGGGATTTACATAAACCTTTGCTTCTTCAGAAAATTCCTTTGCTTCTTTTGTTTCATCAACTAAAATTGCAATGCTTTCACGACGCTTTAAGTTAAGATTAAATTCAGTCTTATCGCCCACGGTTTTACAGCTTATTTCCTTAACCGTACCCTTCCAGAAATCCATTGCAACAAGCTGGCCTGCTGCATCCACTTTAGCCTTTGCAGAAATTTCTTCTTCGCCCTCGTTTGTAAAGAAGAATACGTCAACTCCGTCCTTTATAATGTGGGTTGCTCGGAGGTCCTTGAAGGGCTTATCAAGATAAACCGTTCTTTCTGGAAGTTCCGAAATATCCTTCGCCTGCTTCAATGTGGGAAGAACGCCGTTTTTATCAAAGTAAGCATATTCGTAGCTGTTTTCACCGATTGTAAGAACTCCATCTTTTACATTTTCCTCTGTTATGAAGCTTTCGGGAACATAGTTGAATTCCACCTGATTTTCATAAAGAGGAGCAACCTCGTCAATGGAAAGCTCACGGTTTTTGCAGGGAACAACCAGCTTTGTGGCATTTTTAGAATCTGTCATAAGGCAGGAAATTCTCTTTATGTAGGTTGCGATGGTGCCAAAGTGCTTCCACCAGATATTGTTTGGCCCTACATCCGGGGGACGTTCGTCCTTTCTTTTTTCTGTTACGCTGTAGTAGAAAGCGTGAGGAATGAAGAAGTTTACACCTCTTACACCCAGCCAGTCGGTATACCACTTAAGGTCACCGCCGTTGAAATTCCAGGGAATGTTATCCTTACAGCAGGCACCGTAGCACTCGTTGGAGTTTCTTCTGCGTCCCATGACCCTTGCGGCATCGGCAGAGCATTTACCCTGAGCCGATTCGTTACCGCCTGAAAGACCGCCCTTTTCGGGAGCAATCCATCTTAAAACGATGTCCTGACCGGGAACGTGGAAGTATTTTTCGCACTCGATATCATCACCCTTGTGGGGATGTCCCATAAGAGCTATACCGTGGTTTTCGCACCAGGTGGAAAGACTCTTATAGTAAATATCGTTTTCACGGTCAAAAAGTGCCTTTTTATAAATTTCGATGGTTTCGTTATTTTCGCCTGTATAAAGACCTTCAAGGTCGGAAAGCTTTCCTCCGAGAGAGGTTATTACATCCTCAAAGCCCCATGTCCAGGGGAAGCATCCTCTTCTCGCACCTCTTCCAAGAGAAGAAGGCTCGTCGGTAAAGAAGCCGATTACGGTGTTTCCGAAATATTTCTTAACCTCGGCATAATAACGCTCGTGGGTAAGCTCAATAAACTTATCAACGGATTCCTGATTAAGAAGGTCTGCTGCCAGGGGTGCATTT
>JAFXHP010000090.1 GCA_017536285.1 Clostridia bacterium | reverse complement strand
GCATTTCCAGTTTTCAGGACAAAGCAGATCATCATTTTCGTCAATGGAAATAACACCCGGATAAAAGTCCGCCATCCCATTAAGATTTTTACTTTCAAGGAAGGAGCCATATTCCACCGTTGTATAGAGTCTGCCGTTATGCTTTACCACCTGCATAGGCCCTCTGTGCAATCCTCCGCCATAGGACTTTGCACGACCGCCGTACATCAATGTAACGGGAACACTCCAGCTTTCTCCCTCGTCATAGGAGGCAGAAATATGCAGATTTCCGCAAAGTGTTGTCACACCTATTATATATAAAACATCTTTATGGACGAAAAGCGTACTCCAGAAAAACTGTGTAAGGTCAGTTACATATTTAAATGTTTTACCGTTGTCGGTGGATTTATATATAATAACAAGATTTTCCATTCCGTGCCACATATGGGTATCCATGGAAGCAATTATTGCTCCGCTTTTAAGCCTTGCAATTGAAGGCGATGCAAGATACTGCCCTATCGGGATATAGTTGTCATCTTCGGGGTGCAGGTAATTGATGATAGTGGCACCCGGAGGTAATACTCCCGTTCTTACTTTTCTCACTCTGCTCATTTCGCCGTTTTCCGATTTTATGTAAACCTTTAATTCAGTATCCGCAGGTATTCCCGAAACAGAAAAATGCTTGCCGTTAAGCGAGGTACTCTTCCACTCTTCATCGTTTACAGAATAATATAACGTGCAGGAAAGCTCCTTTTCGTATAAGTAATCTCCTGAAAATCCATCCTCAGAAGGAATTAATCTGCAAATATAGGGTTTTCCTTCATCCCCTATCCTTGGAATGGGATAAAAGGGTTTGTGGTAAATTTTATTTGTGCATTTCACGGCATTCGCCTCTTTCCCGATTTATTGTTCTAATATAATCATACTGCAAATTTCAGTTTGGTCAATATTAAAGCAAGACATTTTTTATTAAAACAGGACGCTATTTTTCCGTCTGTCCTTATTTAATATACACCTTTTCTGCAAAGGGGCCTATCTGAGTATCCAATCCTGAAAGCTCGGTAACCTTTTCACCGTTTATAAAAATATCCTCAAAGAAAATATTCCAGGTTTTGTGTTTCTCGTCCTTACCCGAAATGATTACAGGAGGCTTACCAAGTCCTTCATCCACATAGATATTTATATTCTTCAAGGTTACATCGTGGTTTTTGCCGTAGCGTCCCGTTCCTTCAACTCTCGGGAGAGGATAAATCCAGGCGTGGAAAAGCGGCGGCATATACCCTGCTTTTCCGGTGTATTCAGCATCATCGGAGCTTTGGTACTTAGGCTCTAAGCAGTTTTTGTCGTATTCAACACGGATATCTTCATACAAAATGTGGTGAGCATCTGCAAAAACTCTGTTCTGCATACTCATAGCACCGTGCATATTGTGAATCAAGTCCAAATTTTTATAGTGTATGTTTCTTATTTCAGATGCCTGGGTTATTGCGCCAAGCTCCAGCGTTCTTCCCCAGTCGCACCACATAACTGAGTTTTCAACCAGTAGATTTTCTGTTACCTCGTCTTCCCAGTCTTTTCTGCCGTTGGGAACAATGATATCATCAAAGTTTCTGAAAAAGGAATTTTTAACCGTCATATTTTTACAGTTTATAAAGTCTATTCCGTCTGCATTGTAGCGCCACATTCCGATGTGTCGTATATCGTTTATTTCAATATTTTCGCAGTGGTAAAAGGTATGTGTCCAGCAGGCGGAATCCATAAAGGTAATTCCGTCAATTAAAATATTTTTGCTTTCGTAAATTCTCATTGCACCGATTGCAAAGTTCCCCTCATCATCCGGGGCAGATTCGGTTTTAGCCGTTCTTTCCTCCCAGGAGCCGTCAATTATGCCGTGTCCCACAAAGGCGATGTTTTCTGCATTTCTTGCAATGAAGTTTCCGTAAAGGCGTGCACCCTTATCCACATATACCACAGTGTCGGATTTTATTTCCGTCGTTCCGACACGGTGCTCGCCCTTGCCGTAGTATAAAAGATTTTTCGCATTTTTATATTTTGAATAGTCCTTTTCGGGGACAATGAAAATGTGAAGTGCGTTATGAAAATCGTCACATTCCAGGCTGTAGTGTCCTATCGGAAATGTGGCTTTTATTGTTTTTCCCGAAATTTCGGGAGTGATATTTTTTGAAAGAGGGCGAAAAAGTGCCTCTTTAAAAGACAAAGAAGGTGTGATTTCAAGTGTTACCTCCCCCTTTGCTTCAAGCAGAATAAAGCCCGCTTCCTCCGTCTGATCAATGGGCCGCTGATG
>JAFXHP010000089.1 GCA_017536285.1 Clostridia bacterium | reverse complement strand
AGCCTCCGCTTAAAGTTCCCCTATTAATTTCTTTAAGTGTATAATACTCTCTGTCCGGCAGAATGTAAATGTCAAAAATACACATCAAATTGTGTTTTTTGCACTTTTGCCTTTTTGGAAAGATACTATGGTTTCCTTAAAATCGCAACAAATTATTCTGCCTTGTCCCAGGGAAGTACTTCCCAGTCAGCGGGAGAATCTCCAAGGTCAACAACTTCCATGGGCTGACCGCCTGCGAGGGCTGATTCGTGTGCTATAAGACCGGGGATATTCCAACGTGCAACCTCCCAGATGTTTGTGGGAGAAAGCTTTCCTGTCCAGTATGCACGGCAGAAGTCATCAATTAAGAAGTGATGCGTTCCGTTGTGACCGTTTCTGAGGCCTTCGAATTCCTTGGGAAGACGCTCTGTGGGCTGAATGGGAGATGTATTGTAGAAGCCCCAGCACTGAGCGATTTTAGCAACAGCTTCTTCGTAGTTTTCGTTGATTGCATTGTAAAGCTCTTCAGGCTGGATTTCCTTTGTTACATCGTGGGCGATAACTGCATTGGGATTTTCTTCGCCGCCCTGCCAGTGAGTGAATGTAGCTCTTGCAAAGGAGAAGTCATAGCAGCCTTCGCTTCCGTAGAACTGGGAAATGAAGGTTTCGGGACCGTGCCAAGCTACGCATCTGTTTTCGTTTACTCTTATGATACCGCCGTTTGAAAGCTCAATAAGCATACTTTCGTTGGAGAAAGGATTGTTATAAAGGTTCTGACCGTCGGTTCCGTAAATATCGGTTCTTTCGCTGTTTGCAAAGCCCATAGCCGTAACCTTCTTTGCATAAACGCCGGGCATAGAGCTTAAGAGCATAGATGTTGTGTGAGTGGGATAGAAGAAGGGAGGAATACCTGCAAACTTCTTCCAGTCTTCGCCGCCGGAGCTACGAAAGCTTCCTTCCATGTTTCTGATATCGTGGTTGTACTGTGATTCACCGTATGCAAAACGGCCGAAGGAGCCCTTTGCATATTCTCTTCTGCAGAAGCAGGAAGCAGCTCTGTAAAAGCCTGTTTCACCCATAGAATATGTAAGGTGAGTTTCTTCTACAAGGCGCTTGATTTCAGCAATTTCTTCAACCTTAAGTGAGCAGGGAACAGAAGAGTAAACATGCTTTCCTGCCTTAAGTGCTTCAATTGCCATGGGGCCGTGCTTGAAGCGCTGTGTGAAAATTGCAATTGCATTTACTTCCTTGGAAGCAAGTGCTTCTTCAAAGCTGTCGATAATTTCTACGTCAAAGTGCTGGCTGTATTTTTCCGCACGTGCACGGATAAGGTCACATACATAAACCTTTTTTACATAGGGATGAGCCTTGAAAAGTTCCACGAAATACTGTGCGAAACGGCCGCATCCGATAATGGCTACTGTGATTTTTTCTTTGTTTATTGACATTTTTATCAACTCCTTATCTTGACTATATCATATCCGGCTGTTATAATGTATTAAAAAACCAATAAAAAATATGAAAAAACAAAGAGGTGTTGTTATGAAAACGGCAGAGCTCAATCCTTTTATAAGGTATGCATCGCTCCATAGTACGGAAGTGCACAGAAGCAAATATATATCTGTATGCTATGACTGCCGGGTGTTTTTTTCCGTAAAGGCGACGGGGGTGCTTATCATAGGCGATAAAAAATATGATATTTCCAATAACACCGCAGTTTTTCTTCCTCCCGGAACGCATTACCGCTTTTTCTTTAACAAGGAAAATTCAGGAAAGGTGATATTCATAAATTGCGATTTGGTAAGTGATTTTTCTCATATGGAAAAGTCGCTTGGTACAGCGGTGGAGGAAATCTTTGACGAGGCAAAGGTTACAAAATATCCGCTTTTGCCTGAGCTTTCTAAGCCTATTGTGAAAAATGTTCCTGACATTTATCATATGCTTTCAAGGATTACGGAAAACTTTATGGGAAAGAGTGTGTTTTACAGGGAAGAATCTTCCGCACTTTTAAAGCTATGTTTAATTGAGCTTATAAAAAAGACAAAGGAAAGCAAGCATTCAAAGCTTTGCGAATCGGTTATGGAATTTATAAGAGAAAATTATGCCGATTCTTCCGTGACAAACGCCGTGATTGCGGAAAAATTTTCTTATCATCCTTATCACTTGAGCCGTATTATGAAGGAAGAAACTGGAAAAAGCATACATAAATATCTTATGGACTACCGCCTTCGCGCGGCAAAAAACCTTCTTTCGACCACAGCCTTTTCCGTTGAAGAAATAGCTTATAAGACGGGCTTTTCCCAGACGGCGTATTTCGTAAAGAGCTTCCGCCAGAAAACAGGAATGACACCTAAAAAATACCGCTCTTCTGTAACGCTTAATCTTTGATTATATTTATGTTACAAGTGTGTGAAAAATATTGATTTGCACGGCATAATATGGTAATATAATGATACAAAATAAAAGGAGGATTTTTTTATGAAAAAGTTACTATCATTGTTGTTGGCAGCGGTTTTGATTTTCTCCCTTGCTTCATGCGGGAAAAAAGAAGAATGTATCCTTCTTTTTGAAAATGAAGGGAAAATAAAGAAGGTTAAGGTTGATTTAAGCTATGATCTGACAGGTGATGGCACGGAAGATGCCATAAATGTAAGGTTGACTGACGATTATTTTATTGAAGTAACTTGCGGCGAAAGCAAAATATCCCTTGGTTACGGTGAGGCTTATTATATTGACAAGGTTTATGCCATTGATCTTGATACAAAGGAAAAAGGAAAAGAACTTGTCTTAATTTCGGAAGAAGTAAGCAGCGATATGATGATGAGGGTATTAAAGCCCGAAGGAGATACCTTCCGTCTTTACGAGTTTGAGTCGGTTGATGCTTATTCGGGAGAGCCTTATATGTGGGATACCTTGTCTGTCGGCTATGAACCTGAGATTTCATTTAAAGGCGGGGTGCTGAAGACATCTGAGCGCGGAAGAACCGGTATGTGGTGCGTTGAAGCAGAGTATACCTTTGACGGAGAAAAATTTACCGAAGTTGAAATGGAAGAAAGAGCTGTGGTTAGACCGTCGTATGATGAAGAGTGGATTATTGCTGAACCATGGGGAGAAACCGGAAAAGCTCTTTCAGAAGGATATGTGATTGCCCATGCGGATTTTGAAAACTACGGAGAGGTTCCGGAGCATAAAGATGTAATATCATTAAAAGCCGGAGACTGGTTTAAGATAACAAAGGAAGACTCTGAAGGCTTTGTATTTATAGAAAAGAAATCGGGAGAATCAGGCTGGATTTATCTGGGCGATTTTCTGGATAACCGCTACGAAGTATCGGAAATGGTTTTCTTCCTTGCAGATTAAAGAGGATATTATGACAAAAGTAAAGGATATAATTTCAGAAATTGAAAAGATTGCGCCTTTATCTCTTGCCGAGGACTTTGACAATGTGGGACTTTTACTGGGAGACGATGAAGCAGAGGTAAAAAAAGTTCTTTTGTGCCTGGATGCCGACGAAAATACGGCAAATGAAGCAGCGGTAAAAGGTGCGGATATGATAATCTCACACCATCCGCTTATTTTCCATCCGCTTAAGGACCTGGAT
This sequence comes from Clostridia bacterium, assembly GCA_017536285.1. The sequence goes on along the minus strand of JAFXHP010000089.1, from coordinate 24,061 downwards.
TTTTCCAAAAGTGCCGGAAGGTGTATGAAAACGCTGATAAAGTCTGATATCGCAGTTTATTCAGCCCATACCAATATGGATATTGCAAAAGGCGGATTAAATGACCTTTTCTGTCAAAAGCTTTCCCTTAATGCTATTGGCGATCTTGCTTACAGCGATAAGGAAATATCATGCGGAAGAATTTGCGAAGGGGATTACAAGCTTTCAGAGCTTGTCTTGAAAGTTAAAGAAGCGTTCTGCCTTCCTTATGTACGCTATGCCGGTGATGATAAAAAGCAAATAAGAAAAATTGCCGTATGCTCGGGAAGCGGAAGAGGACTTACCGATGATGCGATTAAAAGAGGAGCAGATGTTTACATAACGGGAGATCTTACATATTCAGATATACGAAATCTTTCGGAAAACGGCGTTGCTTATATTGAGATAAGCCATTTTGATTCTGAAATTTCTGTAACGGAAATATTTAAAGAGATAATAGAGAGGGCTTTTTCTGAAGTTGATATTTTAATATCAGAAGAAAAGAATATAATAAAAACAGTGTGAGCATTGCTCACACTGTTTTTTAACGTATATATTCTTCCGGATTAATTCTTTTTCCGTTTTTTCTTAGTTCAAAATGAAGGTGTGTTTCATCTGCCGACTCTATTAAAGTGCTTTCACCAACATAGCCGATAACATGTCCTTTCGGAACAGCTTGTCCTTCTGTTACAGTGATTTCGCCATGAAGATTGGCGTAGAATGATTCAAAGCCGCTTTCGTGGCTTATCAGAATGTAAAAACCGTGAAGCGGATCTTTCCCAACGGCTTTTACAGTACCTTTTTCGCAAGAAGCAACCTCGTCGCCGAAAGAGGCGGATATGTCAATTCCTTCGTGGCTTCTCCAGTCACCCATTGTAGCAGACAAAACCGGCGTTACGGAATATGGCTTTAAGGTGTCACCACTTAGCGGAAACGACAGAGAAAAGGGGGAAACTGAAGCGGCAGAAAGAGTGTCATTTTTTTCGAAATCTTCTTCTGTTACCAAAGGTTCTCTTTCATAATCAGAGTCGGGAAAAGCTTCCGGAAGTACGGTAATATCTTCTTTTGTCACACGTTCATCCGGCATTACTTCGATGCTTTCTTTTTTTAAGGAGATGTCCAGAGATTCATCATTTCCTTTTGTGATGAATGCACGGGTTTCTTTTGTGTCAATATCAACAGTACTTTTGCCTTCATCGGAAAGTCCTTTTGGGCCGACAAAACCGGCTGCAACTGTGAAAACAAGAAAGAGAGTAAATGCCAATGGAGTTTTATATTTTTTAATAAAAGCTTTGATTCTGCTCAAAAAAGCTCATCCTTTCATGCAAATACAGATTTTCTATTGTAGTATTCGCAAAAACTTTACATCTTATTCTGTTATTTTCAAGTTTTGCTTGAAATATTTTATTTTGTATTGTATAATAATAGGTATGCTAAAATGCCATTGGTATATCAATACGGGGCTTTTAAGAAAAAAGAGACGAATTTTTATTGATATACATGCATAAGGAGTGAGACAGTATGGCAAATACAAGAAAAAATTACACATTGCCGCTTATTCCGGTAAGAGGTCTTGTTGTGTTTCCTTTTATGGTTCTACATTTTGATGTAGCGAGAGAAAAGTCAATAGCGGCACTTGAGGCTGCTATGAAGCACGATCAGCTTGTTATGCTTTCAGCACAGAAAAACATTGCAATAGAAGAACCCGGACTTGAGGATATATACGAAATCGGATGTATCGCAAAGGTTAAGCAGATGCTTAAAGTGCCGGGCGGAACGATAAGAGTACTGGTTGAAGGCGTGAAGAGAGCGAAAATTACAAAAATCGATTTTGAATCCGAAGAATTCCTTCTTTCCACGGTGAGAGCCGTTGAATCTGAAGAAGCTCTTTTCGAAGTAAACGACTATGATGCCACAGTAAGAAGAATTCATGAGCTTTTGAAAAAGGTATCACAGCTCAGCGGACAGATAAATATTGATGTTATAAATAACATTTCCTTGAAGGACGATCCCGGACAGATGGTGGACTCTATCGCTACCAACGTTTTCGTGAAGGTTGAAGATAAGCAGGCTGTTTTGGAAGAACTTTCTGTTGCGGCAAGAGTGGTGCTTGTCATAAATATCCTTTCCCGTGAGGCAGAGGTTTATGAAATTGAGCAGAAAATCGCCATGAAGACCAAAAAACAGATTGATAAAAATCAGAAGGATTATCTCCTTCGTGAGCAGATGAAGGTCATAAAAACCGAGCTTGGCGAAGATGGCGAGGAAGAGGACGAATATTATAAGCTTTTAGAAGAGTCAGACCTTCCCGATGATATGAAAAATAAGGTTGAAAAGGAAATAAAACGCCTTTCCGGTATGCCCTTCGGGACAGCGGAAATAAGTGTCATAAAGCAGTGGCTCGACACGGTTTTCGAGCTTCCCTGGAAGGATGAAGAATTAAACGAGCCTTCACTTTCCGAGGCAATGGAAATTCTGGAAAACGATCATTACGGTCTTAATAAAGTTAAGGAAAGAATCGTTGAATATCTTGCGGTACGACATCTTTCCGGTAATACCAAAGGCCCCATCATCTGCTTATACGGCCCTCCCGGTGTGGGTAAAACCTCTATTGCAAAGTCAATTGCAAGGGCAACAGGCAGAGAATATGTAAGAATGAGCCTTGGCGGCGTCAGGGACGAGGCTGAAATACGAGGTCACAGAAAAACCTATGTAGGAGCAATGCCCGGAAGAATAATAAATGCGGTAAAGCAGGCAAAGAGCAAGAATGCCCTTATTCTGCTTGACGAAATTGATAAGCTCGGAAGCGACTTTAAGGGGGATCCCGCATCTGCTATGCTTGAAGTACTTGACGGAGCACAGAACTTCGCTTTCCGTGACCATTATTTAGAGCTTCCCTACGATTTATCCAAGGTTTTATTCATAACAACAGCAAACAATCTTCAAACAATTCCTCATGCACTTTTAGACAGACTTGAGGTAATTGAAATTACAGGATATACCAATGAAGAGAAGATGCACATTGCAAAGAACTATCTCATCCCAAGACAGATGGAGGAGAACGGTCTTAAAAAAGGCAATATCCGTATGGGCGACGAGGTAATTGAAACCATTATAGAAGGCTATACGAAGGAAGCCGGAGTAAGAAATTTAGAGCGTGAAATCGGAACTGTTATGCGAAAGGCCGCAACAAGCATTGTGACAGACGGACGCAAGGCGGTTTCTGTAACAAATAATAATCTTAAAAAGTTCCTTGGCGTAAGAAAATTCCAGAAGGATATTTTGGAGCATGAAAATCCTCCCGGTGTTGTAACAGGCCTTGCATGGACAAGCCTTGGCGGAGTCACGCTTACAATCGAAGTCGGCGTAATGGAGGGAACGGGAAAAATTGAGCTTACAGGTTCCCTTGGCGATGTGATGAAGGAATCTGCCCGTGCTGCAGTAAGCTATATAAGAAGCCGTGCGGAGGAATACGGAATTGATAAGGAGTTTTACAAGAAGAAGGATATTCACATCCATGTTCCCGAGGGAGCAACTCCGAAAGACGGTCCTTCGGCAGGCATCACCATGGTAACAGCCATCGTAAGTGCCCTTACAGGTAAAAGTGCCAAAGCTGATGTTGCCATGACAGGCGAAGTAACACTTACGGGACGAGTTCTTGCCATAGGCGGTCTTAAGGAAAAGATGCTTGCAGCATACCGTGCAGGTGCTAAAACCGTAATAATACCTTATGAAAATAAGAAAGATCTTGAAGAAATTCCGTCTGAAGTCCTTTCAAGTCTCAAGGTAATACCGGTTAAGCACGTTTCTGAGGTTACGGACAAGGCGATAGGGAATTTTCCGAAAAAAGCCGGAAAGGTTGAAATCATTCCCTCTGAATCAGATAAAAGGACCAGGGACATGGTAAACTGAGAAAGGGTGAAGCAAATGAATCTTAACAAAGCCTCACTTGTAATAAGTGCCGTTAAAGAGGCACAGTACCCGAAAACGAAATTGCCTGAGGTTGCTTTTGCGGGGCGTTCTAATGTGGGAAAATCATCCTTCATAAATAAAATGCTCAATCGCAAAAATTTAGCCAGAACTTCGTCGAAACCGGGTAAGACCGCCACGATAAATTTTTATAATATAGATGACACTTTAATGCTTGTGGACCTTCCGGGATACGGCTATGCAGAAGTTTCAAAAGCAGAAAAAGCAAAGTGGTCGGAAATGATAAACCACTATATTTACACAAGAGAAAATCTTATGACCACGTTTTTAGTGGTGGATTCCAGACACAAGCCGTCGGCAGACGATGTTACAATGTATAACTTCTTAAAGGAAAGCCAGGGTTGCGTAATTATAATCGCAACAAAAACCGACAAGGTAAAAAAGTCAGAGCTTTCAAAGAATCTGGAACTTATAAAAGAAACTCTTTCCCTTGACGGAGAGGATGTTTTAATTCCCTTTTCGGCGGAAAAGGGTGAGGGAGTTCCCGACGCTTGGGAGGTGCTTTATGACGTTGTTGAACAAAGCAATAAGTGAAGCATTCTTAGAGGCGGAAAAAGCTAAAGAAGAAGGCGAAATTCCCGTGGGTGCAGTTATTTTCAGCGACAAGGAAATAATAGCAAAGGCTCACAATTTAAGGGAACAGAAAAAATCTCCCACAGCACATGCCGAGATACTTGCTATAGAAAAAGCAGCTGCAAAAATTTCGGACTGGAGACTTTCTGATTTATCGATTGTTGTAACGCTTGAACCTTGCGTAATGTGTGCGGGTGCGATAATGAATTCAAGATTGAAAAATGTTTATTTTGCCGCATATGATCCCGATGCCGGGGCATTCGGAGGAAAAATGGATGTATCGGAAGGTAAATGCAACATCTGCGGCGGAATATTCAAGGAAAAAGCTGAAGATTTAATATCCGGATTTTTCAAAGAAAAGAGAAAGGATGAATAATAATGGAAAAGGAAAAATTTTATATAACAACTGCTATTGCATACACTTCAAGAAAGCCTCACATAGGTAATACCTATGAGGTTGTTTTAACCGATGCAATTGCACGTTTTAACCGTCTTATCGGCAAGGATGTATTTTTCCTTACAGGTACCGACGAACACGGTCAGAAAATTGAAGACTGTGCAAAAGAGGCAGGAATAACTCCTCAGGCATATGTTGACAAGGTTGCAGGAGAAATTAAGGACATCTGGAACTTAATGGGTGCAAGCTATGATAAGTTTATCCGTACAACTGATAAGGAACACGTAGAAGTTGTACAGAGAATTTTCAAGAAGTTCTATGACCAGGGCGACATTTATAAGTCAGAGTACGAAGGTCTTTACTGCGTTCCCTGCGAATCCTTCTTTACAGAAACCCAGGCAGAGGGCGGAATCTGCCCCGATTGCGGAAGACCTGTAAAGAAAACCCACGAGGAAGCATACTTCTTTAAAATGAGCAAATATCAGGATCGCCTTATAAAGTACATCGAGGACAATCCCGATTTCATTCAGCCCGAGGCAAGAAAGAAGGAAATGATAAATAACTTCTTAAAGCCGGGTCTTCAGGATTTGTGCGTATCAAGAACATCCTTCAAGTGGGGCGTTCCCGTAACTTTTGACGATAAGCACGTTATCTATGTGTGGATTGACGCACTTTCAAACTATATCACGGCTCTTGGTTATGATACCGAAGGTTCTTCTGACCTTTACAAAAAGTACTGGCCCGCAAACGTGCACATTATCGGTAAGGATATTTTAAGATTCCACACAATTTACTGGCCTATTATGCTTATGGCTTTGGGTGAGCCGCTTCCCAAGCAGATATTCGGCCATCCCTGGCTTCTTTCCGGCGGCGATAAGATGAGTAAGTCCAAGGGCAACGTACTTTATGCAGACGATCTTGTAAGACATTTCGGCGTTGATGCCATAAGATATTACGTGCTTCGTGAAATGCCCTTTGCAGCTGACGGCACAATTACACTTGAAACCATAATTTCAAGATACAATGCTGACCTTGCAAATACACTGGGTAATCTTGTAAATAGAACAGTTGCCATGATTAATAAATACTTCGGCGGAGAAATCACCAATCCTAATGTTTCGGAAGATGTTGATCTTGAGCTTATTAAGGAATGTACCGACACGGTTTCTTCTGTTGCCGAAAAGATGAAGACTTTACGTGTTGCAGATTCACTTGATGCCATCTTCGCCCTTGCAAGAAGAAGCAACAAGTACATCGACGAAACAATGCCCTGGGCACTTGCCAAGGACGAAGCAAAGAGCGACCGCTTAAAGACTGTTTTATACAATCTTTCCGAGGCAATAAGAGTAATTGGCGTTCTTCTTTCTCCCTTTATGCCAGAAACAGGTAAGAATATCCTTACAGTAACAGGTGCAGCCGATGCAACATACGAATCTATTCTTTCCTTCGATAAGGAAAGAAATGTTAAAGTAGGCGAGGCAAAACCCCTCTTTGCAAGACTTGATGAAGCTAAAAAGCTTGAAGAAGTAGAAGCTGACCTTTTCAAGCCCGTTGAAGAAGCTAAGGAAGAGGAAAAAGAAGAATTTATCACCATTGACGATTTTGATAAAATTAAGCTTAAAACCGCAAAAGTATTAGCTGCAGAAAAGGTTGAAAAGGCAGATAAGCTCTTAAAGCTTACCGTTGAAGTAGGAAACGAAGTAAGAACTGTTGTATCGGGAATTGCAAAAAGCTATACTCCTGAGGATATGGTTGGAAAGACAGTTATCTTAATTACCAACTTAAAGCCTGCAAAAATCCGTGGAATCGAGTCAAACGGTATGATTCTGGCAACAAGCGACGACGGCGAAATCAACATAATCACAACTCACAAGGAAGGCAAGAGCGGTCTGGAGGTAGGCTGATGATTTTTGACTCTCATGCCCATTATGATTCTCATCAGTTTGATGATGATAGATCTGAACTTCTTGATAAAATGCCTGAAACGGGAGTTTCCGGCATAGTGAACTGCGGATGCGACATTCCTTCATCAAAAATGAGCCTGGAATTTTCCGACAAGTACGACTTTGTGTATGCATCTGTCGGCTTCCATCCCGGATGCATCGAGGATTATAAAGAGGGAGACCTTGATATAATAAAGGAACTCTCAATGCACAAAAAATGCGTTGCCATCGGAGAAGTTGGACTTGACTATCATTACGGCAAGGAATTCAAGGAGGAGCAGAAAGAGCTTTTTATAAAGCAGATCCGCCTTGCAAACGAAGTGGGAAAGCCCGTGATTGTTCACGAGCGTGAAGCCTTTTCCGACTGCTATGAAATCTTAAAAGCGGAAAAACCGGATAAGGGCGTTATGCATTGCTTTTCGGGAAACAAGGAAACCCTTCCTTTAATTCTTTCCCTTGGAATGTATATCGGCGTTGGCGGAACACTTACATTTAAAAACAATGTGAAAACCGTTGAAATGTGCCCGCTGATTCCAAAGGACAGAATTCTGCTTGAAACCGATGCACCGTATCTTGCACCTGTACCCTTAAGAGGAAAGCGGAATTACTCTCCGTACATTATCCATGTGGCAAAGCGGGTGGGTGAACTTATGAATCTTACAACAGAAGAGGTACTTAAGATAACCGAGGAAAACGCAAAAAAACTTTTTGGCATTTAATTTGGAGAGCACTGAAAAAATTTTTTCAGTGCTCTTTTTTAACAGTATCGGAAACTACAGGACAAGTATCGTTTTTTCCATTTAAAAACCTATGATTTTATGCTATACTTACGGTAGGGGGTAAGGTATTTCTTACGTTGATAAATCGCAACTTTGTCCAACAATCGCAATATTTTCATATTGACAGAGATTTTTATAAAAGGTATACTAAAATAAGAGGTGATGCACCATGGAAAAAAGACAGATAATTAATATCGTTAATTTTATACGCGACACAGAACCAAGGCTCCCCATGGATTTGATTACGCCTGTTAAAATGCAGATTGAGCTTATGAAAAAGCATAACTTAAAGGGAACATTTCTGCTTCAGTATGATGCTCTCATGGACAAGGTATATCAGGATATGCTAATGGAGCTTGACAAATCTCAGTTTGAAATAGGGGTGTGGCTTGAAATTGTGGAGCCGCAGGTTAAAAAAGCAGGACTTACCTGGAGAGGAAGATACTCCTGGGACTGGGCAACGAATGTGGGCTTTTCAGTGGGTTATACAAAGGAAGAGCGGGAAAAGCTTATCGACGTGCTTTTTTCGGATTTTAAGGAAATTTTCGGCTATTATCCCAAGGTTTTAGGCTCCTGGCTTTATGATACATACACAATAAAATATGCAAACGAAAAATACGGATTGTCCGCAATATGCAACTGCAAGGAGCAGTACGGAACGGACGGATACACTCTTTGGGGTGGCTATTACGGTCAGGGTTATTACCCGTCAAAAAATAACGTTTTTCTTCCTGCGGGAAAAAGCGAAAATCAGATTGATGTTCCACTTTTCAGAATGCTTGGCTCAGACCCGGTATATCAGTTTGACCACGGTATGAGCGTGGATAATAATGAAAACAGCGTTCAGGGCGTTATCACGTTGGAGCCGGCAGCAACCGAGGCAGGAGGAAACGATTTTTCCTGGATTGACTGGTACTTAAAGGAAAACTTCAATGGAGAATGCCTTTCTTTCGGTTATGCTCAGGCAGGTCAGGAAAACAGCTTCGGCTGGGCGAGAATGGGAAAAGGGCTTACATATCAGTTTGAGCAATTTGAAAAACTTCAGAAGGAAGGAAAAATTTCGGTTGAAACATTGGGCGAAAGCGGAGAATGGTTTAAGAAGACTTATAAAATAACTCCCGCCTCTGCCATAACGGCACACAGTGCCTATGACGACGAAGATAAAAGCTCCGTATGGTATTCAAGTAAAAATTACCGCATAAATCTTTATTTAGACCATGGGAAATTCAGAATAAGGGATATACATATTTTTTCAGATGAACTTACCGACCCCTTTATGGATAAGGTTTGTGCCACTGAAAAGGCTTGCTATGAGGCACTTCCCTTTATCGACGGAAACCGCTACAGCGGAAACGGAATTCTGGCAGGCGGATATATAGAAGGAATTGAATCCTTTTCCGATATGAGCTTTTCAGACCTTGGCGACGGATGTGCAAAGGTAAGCTATGGAAGTCTTTCATTTTGTCTTAAGGAAAATTCTTTTACGATAGAGGGTAATAAGCCATTTACACTTAAAAACGTGATTGGGATTGACGGAAACCATAAGCCTTCGGTTTTGTCTCTCAATGACAAAGAAGTTGCCTTTGAGTACGGGGGAGAAAAGTACAGGGTAAAGACAAAAATTGGTAAAGTCATAAACGAAAATGAATTTTCATCGGAGGAAAATTGCCTTCTGATTGAATTTGAAACAGCAATATAAAAGGAGGAATAAAAATGAAAAGGTTATTAAGCATCTTTCTTTGCACTTTAATGCTTTTTGCTTTTGCCATACCCGCTTTGGCGGCGGATACTGAACTTCCGATTTCGGAAATCTCTGATTCTAAGGATATTAAAATTGAGGGCGGAACAATAAAGGAGCCTGCCCACGGAGGATATTTCGGATTTTCCGGTGTAAATATGGACCATAAAAAGTCTGTGTGGGTAAAAGCTACTGTAAACGATGCAAAAGGTGCAACAAACTTTGAAACACTGGCAGTTGTAATGGACGATCCCAAAAAGGGTGCAGTTTTAGGCTATCTGCCTCTTACAACCGAGGGAGTGGACAGAATTTATAAGGCTTCCATCACTCAGGAATCTGGAGTGCACGACCTTTATTTCGTGCCTCTTTACGGAGTGGGGGATGATATTACCATAAAGGAGATATGGCTTTCCGAGGATAAGTACTATCACGACACCTTAAGTGTGCAGGCATCAGATGATGCTATAATAGACGACTATTCAGACAACTTAAAGGCAGTTGACTCTATGGGACGTGCGATAGCATCCTATGAAGAGGTTGGAGATGTTAAAACTGACGGACGAAATGTTGGTATCATGTACTGGAACTGGTTTCCTCACGTGGACTCGAAAGTGGCAGCCTATGTAATACCTGAGGTTATAAAGAAAAATCCCGAGGCAAGATCCGATTATAACCACGACGCCTGGGATATGAACGGTAAGTTTTACTGGGGCGAGCCTGCACTGGGATTTTATGACAGCTATGACTATTTCGTAAATCGCCGTCATGCGGAAATGCTTGCTTTGGCAGGAGTGGATGCAATATTCTTTGACTACACCAACGGTCATAATGCAATGATTCCAAAGCTCAATGCAGTGGCAAAGGCTTTCCGTGATGCCAAGGCAGATGGTGTTGATATACCGCTTCTTTCGGCGTATAATTCCATGAGCGGAACCGCTTCCCACAGCTACAGGCAGCTTGAAGCACTTTACTTTAACTGTTTTATCGAAAATGATTATTCAGATATATGGTTCTTCTGGGACGGTAAGCCTCTCCTTGCAAGTAACTCTACACCCAAATACGGCAGGGCCTTCGTTGAATCAAACGATTATGTAAAGGACGAAATTTTCCGTGAGGTGTCGGATTTCTTTACATACCGTTATCAGGGACACAGAAATCAGATAACAGCAAACCACATTGATTCCAAAGGAACTGACGAATGGATATGGCTTGAAAACTTCCCGCAGATACTCCGAAACAAGGATCCTGAGACCGGAAGACCTGAATTTGTTGCAGTGGGTTGCAGTATCAACGAGTCCACTGTATGGGGAGTTTCGAAGACCGGTGCTTTTTCAGACCCCTACTGTAAGGGAAGAGGATTCTCCGAGGTATTCGGTGAAGACTATTCCGAAAACGGTGCAAGAATGGCATATTTCTTCCGTGAGCAGGCAGCTTTGGCACTTGATGCCGCACCGGAATTTGTTTATTTGAACGGCTGGAACGAATGGACAACCGTAAGAAATGCTGAGCATTCGGGATTGAAAAATGCTTTCATTGATACTTTCGACGATGAAAACAGCCGCGACTTTGAGCCTTCAAAAGGGTTCCTTAAGGACGACTATTATCTTCTTATGACAGACTTTATAAGAAAGTATAAAGGGGTTCGTCCTGTAAGAGTTGCTACAGGTGCAAAGACTATTGATATAAATGGAGATGCATCCCAGTGGGAAGGCGTCGGCCCTGAATTTATCAACGCTACGGGAAGCTATGAAAGAGAAGGATATACCGCACCTGTTGCTTATACCAATACCTTGGTTGATGCAAAAACTATAACAAACAACTTTATAAAAACTGCAAAGGTTTCCTTCGATGCAGAAAAGCTTTACTTTACGGCGACAGCTGACAAGGCACTTAAAGAGGGAAATAACTTTATGTATCTTTACATAAATTCAGACAGAAATTATGCCACAGGCTTTGAAGGCTATGATTATGTGGTAAATATGGACGGCATCGGCGTACTTTCTGCATTTACCGGAAACGGAACCGAGAGAAAAAAAGTGAGTGACGTTTCTTGTGTCATAAAGGATAATCGCATTACTTTGGCTGTTTTAAGAAGTGAAATTGCAGAAACGGGTGCAATAGACATAGAATTTAAGTGGACAGATTCTGTAGAGGCAGATGTTATCTCCTGGTATGCGAAAGGATCAAGTGCACCTCTTGGAAGATTTAACTATCATTATACCCAAGTTCCCGAAACAACTCTTACTGATTCGGAGCGTGCTGAGATTGGTAAGAGTGCCATCATAAAAGCAGGTGTTTCAACCATGATTGCAGATGGCGGGAAAATGAAGGTTTATGAAAAGGATACAAGGGTAACGGCCTTTGAAATGAACGGAACGCTTTATGTTCCCGAAAGTGCCTTTATAAATATAATGGGCGACGGCAGAACAAAATCCGTGTATAACTACAAAACGAATATTTTAACGACACGACATTATGATATGAACGAAGAACTGACAGAGGTTAAGGACAATATCTGGGCATATACGACTTTAGGTACACAAAGTGCAAAGGTAAACGGCAAGCCTGTTTCCTTAAAAGCTCCGGTTTCTTCGGCAAACGGACTTATCTATATTCCTCTTACATACATCGAGGATTGCTATGGATATGTTGTAAAGAATCACGGAAACGGAATTTATTCCGTAAGTAAAGAAGGACTTTCTGACGCAATTGTCAGCCAGGTTTCTTCGCATCTTAATTAAAGGAGGGGATAAATATGAAAAAATTAACTGCAATAGTTCTGGCGTTTATAATGATGCTTAGTATGGTGGGAGTTTTAGCATCTTCCGAGGTTTATCCCTATTCCTCCGACTGGAAAATATCTGCAACAAGTGACTACCTTTCTTCTCTTTCAAAAGCTTTTGACGGCAATAAGGGAATTTATTGGCACACAAGTTATACGGCTGTGAGCGGAGAGATAACAGATAAGGACCCCTTGCCATTTTACATTACGGTAGAGTTTCCCGAGGTGATAAATTTAACCGGATGGCGTTATATGCCCAGAACCGACAACGGAACGGGAACAGTTCAGGAATACAGCATCTATGCATCAGGAGACGGCGTAAAGTTTTCTAAAATTAAGGACGGAAGCTTTACTCACGTTGGGGTTGTAAAAGACAGAACGGAAAAGGAAGATACCTGGGAAGGCGTTAAAGCAAAGGCTGTTATCATAAAGATAACAAAAGCCGAAGGTGGCTACGGAACAGCATCTGAAATCAGTTTCTTAAAAGGTAGCGGCGAGGGTAAAACCGTAATTGGCGATACCGACAAGGAAGCAATTTTGGAAGAAGGCTCTAATGGAAGGGTTTATACTTATGATTCTTCCTGGCAAATATCTGTAACAAGCGAATATAACGGATCGTTTTCCAAGGCCTTTGACGGGGATGGTGCTACTTTCTGGCATTCTGACTATAAAACCGAAGGCGGAGCTATAACGGAAAATGATAAGCCTCCTTATTTAATAACCGTAGTTTTCCCGGAGGAGATTAACTTAAGTGGCTGGCGTTATACCCCAAGAACCGACAACGGAACAGGTACTGTTGAGGGTTATACAGTTTATGCATCAAGTGACGGAGTTAATTTCGGCAAGGTTTATGACGGCAAGTTCAGACACGAGGATAATGTTAAGTTAAGAACCACAAAGAAGGCTTCCTGGGACGGAGTTTCGGCAAAGGCAGTTGCTATAAAAATTACAGAGACCGTGGGAGACTACGGAACAGCGGCTGAAATAGCCTTTGTAAAGGGCGAGGGCGAAGGAAAGAAAGCTCCCCATGAGATTACACTTTCCGAGCTTACGGAAATAGTTGAAAATGCCGAAGCCGGCGAAGTAATCCCCGAAAGCTATGTGGAAATAACCGGTGAATCCATGGGAGAAAAATATCCCTATACCGATAACTGGAAGGTTGAAGTTCCCAGCGAAAGAGGGGCAAACACGAAAAACAAAATGTTTGACGGAAACTCATCCACCTTCTGGGAAACAGATTATATAAACGAAAACGGTGTTGTTACAAAGGACGAACCTCCCTATAACATTGAAATCGAATTCCCCGAAGAAATTAATCTTACCGGCTGGCGTTATACCCCAAGACGTGACACTGTTGGAACAATAAGATTCTTTAACATTTATACATCCACCGACGGGGGAAACTATAAGTTTATCACTTCGGGAGAATTTCCATATGCAAAAGATGCAGCAGGCCCCACAAGAAATATTGCGTTCAAGGGCGGAATGACAAAATTCCTCCGTATTGAAGTTACCGAAAGCTACTATGGCTACTGTGGTGCGGCTGAAATGGAATTTTATGTAAACGGAACAGGCGAAATGAAGTACGCCGAAAGAAAAACAGAGGGGACAAATTCTTTTGGTATAGGAAAAATCAAGCCAGAAGGTTGGTATGCAAGGGCAAGCAGTCAGTATTTCGGCTATCCCGTGTCCCAGTCAATCGACGGAAAAAATAACACTATATGGCATTCAAACTACAGCGTAATTGAAAATAAGGTAATAATGACGGAAAAGTTCCCCTTCACGCTTGAATATATCTTCCCCGAAAATCTTGAAATATCGGGTATAGGCCTGCTTCCCAGACAGGATTCGGGTAATCATGGACTTATCCTTAACTGCAATATTTACGCATCAAGCAGCGTAGAGGGCGAATATATTCTTCTTAAAGAGGGAGTTTCCTTTGATAAAAACAAAACCGAAAAGGAAATTCCTCTTGCAGGTAACTTAAGTCTTCGTAAAATAAAAATTGAAATCAGGGAAGGAAATTTGTCCTGTGCATCACTTGCTGAATTCAGTGTATGGGAAAAGGATCCGGAAAAGGTGGACCTTACTCTTTCAGACTATGCCGAGGAAGAAAAGAAATATGCGACCTACACGGTTGATACGTCTTCTTTCATTGCAATTTATGATGGCGAAAACTGGTCGGGAGCAGAGCCGGGTAACATCTTCGACGGTTCTACGGCAGGAGTATGGCAGACAGCGGCACTTGATGGAGAGCCTGTGATGCTTACCATCGATATGATAAGACCTCACACCATAAAGGAAATGACTTATCTTCCGAGACAGTCTCCGGATCTTCACGGTCACTGGAAAAAGGTTTCGATTTACACCTCTATGGACGGGGAGAACTGGGAAGAACTTATTATAGATAAAACCTTTGATCCCGATTTGAGTTTAAAGGTTATTCCCTTCGGTAAAGAGGTTACCATGCGTTATATGCAGATTGAATTCTGGGATTATAACGCAAAGCGAGTTTCATGTGCGGAAATTACCTTTACTCAGAGTGCGAAGGCTCACGAGGAAGAGCTTCTTGCAAATACCGCAAGCTATACTTTGAAAATCGGTGATAAAGAAATTTCTGCCGTAAAGGGCACAAAAGCCTCCACAAAGGTGCTGGATGTTGCTCCTTTCATAGTGGATGGATCTACGATGATTCCTTTAAGAGGGTTGCTTGAAGAAATGGGAGCTGAGATAACCTGGAATGGCGAATGCGACGAAATTATACTTAATGCATCCCCTTACGAAATCAGGCTCCAGATTCAAAATGAACTTGTGTATGTGAAAAATCCCTTATACGGAGACATTATGTATACACTCATAACTCCTCCTATAATAAAGGACAGCCGCACCTTCGTGCCGATAAGGTTTATTTCTGAAATACTGGGGTACAAGGTAAGCTGGGATGGAGAAACTCAGACGGTTTTAATTGAAAAATGATAAAAGACAGCAGGTTTTATTCCTGCTGTCTTTTTGTAACCTTATTTTTATTTAAGCATATTATATAATGAAAAATAAAAGGAGGGTTTTTATGGCTGACAAAAATGAAAACAAAAAGGACGATTGCTCAAGAATTCCCTATATGTGGCCTATGGGGTATAATACATACGGCATGCCCGTAGATGGTAACATGTGGCAGGGCTATCCTATGATGAATCAGTGTGCATGGCAAAACTATCCCATGCGTTGTCCCATGTGCGGAAACTTTATTACCATGGGAAACTGTATGCCTTATACGAACACATCTTTTCCCGAATCGGAGTAAGAAAAAAGGCTGAAACCCTTTGGGTTTTCAGCTCTTTTTTGTATAATGCCTACAAAGGTGATATAAAAAAGTTTATTTTTATGCAATAATTTCATTGACGAACCACTTTTTCTTTGGTATAATCTCTTTATTAAATACATTTGTTTTCGGGTGGTGGACAAACGTGAGCAAAAATTCTTTGGTTCTGGTTGACTCCAAGGTTCTCCCTGAGGTTTATTCAAAGGTTCTCGAAGCCAAGAGATTTCTGGCGGAGGGCGATTGCAGGGAGATAAGTGATGCCGTTAAAAAGGCAGGCATATCAAGAAGTGCATATTATAAGTATAAGGACTATGTATTTCCGTTCAATCAGATGCAGGGAATTATAACACTGTTTTTTATCGTATCGGATAAAACCGGTGTATTATCTTCCATTCTCTCAACACTTGCAGAGGTGGGAGCGAATGTCCTTACCATTAATCAGAACATTCCCGTAAATTCCGTGGCTGATGTGTCAATCAGCATACAAAATGTGTCAGGTGGAGATTTGCAGGAGCTTATAGACCGTCTGGGTGCCCTTAAAGGGGTTAAGGATGTTCGTGTTCTGGCGAGACAGTAAGAAGCGAAAGGATGGACAGTCAGATGAAAAACGTAGCGATACTTGGCTTTGGCACTGTGGGTAGCGGAGTTTATGAAATGCTCTCATTAAATGCGGAAAAAATAGAAAAAGCCGCAAAATCTCCCGTAAAAGTTAAATATATTCTTGATATAAGAGACTTTTCAGAGAGAGAAGATGCCCATATTTTCACTAAGGACTTTAATGTGATATTAGAGGATGAAGATGTTGATATAGTTGCTGAGGTGATAGGAGGGATTCATCCTGCCTATGACTTTACAAAGGCAGCTATTCTTAAGGGAAAAAGCGTTGTTACATCCAATAAGGAGCTTGTTGCAACAAAGGGATGTGAGCTTTTAAAGCTGGCTAAGGAAAATAATGTAAATTATCTTTTTGAAGCATCCGTTGGCGGAGGAATTCCTTTAATTGCTCCCATACACAACTATCTTGCGGCAAATGAGATTGAGGAAGTGGGAGGAATTCTCAACGGAACCACAAACTATATCTTAACCGAAATGTTTGAAAAAGGACGCAGCTTTGATGAAGCGTTAAAGAGTGCACAGGAACTTGGATATGCGGAGAGAAAACCTGAGGCGGATGTGGAAGGAATAGACGCCTGCCGTAAAATTTCCATTCTTATGTCACTTGTAACAGGCAAATTCTGTGATTCTGATAAAATTTACACCGAAGGAATTACCGGCATTGATGAGGAAGATGTGGCATATGCCGAAATTCTTGACAGCGTAATAAAGCTTGTAGCTTACGGTAAAAACACAAAGGATGGAATTTATGCCGCAGTTCGCCCGGCTATGATTAAAAACGAAAATCCGTTAGCTTCGGTAAGAAGTGTTTTCAATGCGGCATACGTTAAAGGGAATGCTGTCGGCAAGGTAATGTTTTACGGTCGGGGTGCAGGAAAGATGCCAACAGCAAGTGCAGTAGTGTCTGATATTTTAGACGTTGCTAAATCCGGAGAATATAAGGGTTACTTCTGGGAAGAAGAAGCTTCGATGATTCCTCATGATGAGGTTAAAGAAAGCTATTTTGTCAGAATTTCCGCAAAGGATGAGGAAAAAGCGAGGGAAATCTTCTCTGAAGAGAACATAGTGAAGCTTCCCGGCGAAACAGAAGAAATTGCAGTAATAACTTCTCCCATGACAAACGGTTCTTTTGAAGATAAATTCAAGGGCATTAAAGTAATTAAAAAAATACGCCTTCTCGGAGAAGATGAATGATAAGGGTCAAGGTCCCTGCGACGAGTGCGAATCTGGGCCCCGGATTTGACTCCATGGGACTCTGCCTGGGACTGTATAATGAATATGAATTTGAAGAGACCGAAAAGGGAATAGAGATTGTGCAGGACGGTTTTAATTACAAAAATTGTCCTCCTGAGCGTAATCTTATATACAAGGCAATGAAGGCCGTATTTGATGAATGTGGCAAAAGTCCACGCGGTATCAAAATAAAAATAGAAAGCAATATTCCGGCAACGAGAGGACTTGGTTCCTCTGCTGCCTGCATAATTGGCGGTATGGTCGGTGCAAATGCTATGTACGGCTTGCTAGGCCCCCGGGATATACTTAATCTTGCTTCAAAGATGGAGCATCATCCCGATAACGTGGTTCCCTGCCTTATGGGAGGCTTTACGGTGTCTTACTTTGACGGAAAGGATGTAACCTACAGCAAATTTAATCTGGGCGATGAAATCAGCCTTGCTGTAATTTATCCCGACTCAAAGCTTTCCACAGGAAAGGCAAGAACCACTCTTCCTTATAAGGTATCTCACCAAGATGCGGCTTTTAATGCTTCACATGCGGCATTGGTGGTTTCTGCGATAGCGGGAAAGAAATATCATCTTCTCGGCGAAGCAATGGAGGATAAGCTTCATCAACCATACAGAATGAAAATGATTCCGGACATGGAAGAAATTTTCAAGATGTATAAAGAGGCAGGAGCATACGGTGCTTACTTAAGCGGAAGCGGGCCGGCTCTTGCGGCAATAATCCCCACAAAGGATAAAGAAAGCTTTAGAAATTTCGTTACAGAAAAGCTTTCTGAAAAGAATTATAATTTTGATATTTTTGGCTTTGACAACATGGGAACATACGTCAGAAAGCTTTAAATAATATGAAGAATAAAGAAAGGATTGATTATAAATGTTGATAGTGCAGAAGTTCGGCGGAAGCTCTGTTGCAAATGCAGAAAGAGTTTTTAACGTGGCAAACCGCATTGCCGAAACTTACAGAAACGGAAACAGCGTTGTCGTAACAGTTTCCGCACAGGGCGACACAACGGATGATTTAATTGAAAAGGCAAAGGAAATCAATGAAAAGCCCTCAAAAAGAGAAATGGATATGCTTCTTGCAACAGGTGAGCAGATTTCCATAGCTCTTTTAGCCATGGCCCTTGAAAAGCTTGGAGTTCCCGCCATATCCTTAACAGGATGGCAGGCAGGTGTTAATACCGATTCCAAGTACGGTGTTGCGAAAATTAAGAGAATACACACAGAAAGAATTTTGTCGGAGCTTGATGCGAAAAAGGTTGTTATTGTTGCAGGCTTCCAGGGCATAAATAAATATGACGATATTACGACTCTCGGAAGAGGCGGAAGTGATACATCGGCGGTTGCACTTGCAGCAGCACTTCATGCGGATTTATGTCAGATATTCACCGACGTTGACGGTGTATTCACAACCGATCCCAGAATTTGCCCCGACGCTAAAAAGCTTCCCGAAATCACATATGACGAGATGCTTGAGCTTGCATCTCTTGGTGCTAACGTACTTATGAACAGAAGCGTTGAACTGGCAAAAAAATATAATGTAAATTTAGAGGTACTCAGCAGCCTTAAGAAGGTGGAGGGTACATATGTCAAGGAGGTTACTAAAGTGGAAAAATCAAATGTAAGAGGTATAGCGAGAGATAATGACGTTGCAATGATATCGGTACTTGACGTGCCGGATGAGCCCGGTATTGCCTTCAAAGTATTTTCTATGCTTGCAAAGCATAACATAAATGTTGATATGATTCTTCAGTCCATCGGTCGTGAAGATAAAAAGGATATAAGCTTCTCTGTTAAGAGTGACGAATGTGAAGATGCAGTTAAGCTTCTTTCCGAAAACAACATTATTGAAGCAAGAAAAATTGTTTACAAGGATAACGTGTCAAAGGTGTCTATCGTAGGTGCCGGAATGGTAAGCAATCCCGGTGTTGCTTCCATGATGTTCGAGGCTATGTATGATGCTCACATCAACATCCACATGATTTGCACAAGTGAAATCAAGGTTTCAATCCTCATAGACAGAGAATATGCTGAAAAGGCAGTAAGAACCCTTCACGAAAAATACAATCTCGATAAATAATATTACGGCCCCTTGCAGATAATAGCAAGGGGCGTTTTTATGTCAAAATTGAAGGATTGGGTGCTTATTGCGGCAGGAGCATTTCTCCTTGCCATAGGAACAGTGCATTTCGCAGAAGAGGCATCCATAGTTTCGGGCGGGGCATCGGGAATAGCTGTTGCCGTTGCGGGAGTAGGAAGATGGTTCGGGATAGAAATTCCCTTATATCTTACAACAGCACTTTTGAATATTCCGCTTTTTGTAATTACGTTTTTAAAACGAGGAGGAAGATTTTTATACCGTTCGCTTTATGCGACGGTTATGTTTACGGTGTTTTTGTGGCTTTGCCCATTTATTCCCGTGCTTTTTCCGGTGGGGAAGGATATACTGGCATCGGCGGTTCTTACCGGGGTATTCCTGGGAACAGGACTGATTCTTGTTATAAATTCAGGAGCATCCACAGGTGGAACTGATATGCTGGCACTTATTATTCAGGATAAATGGCCGCACATAAAAATTACACTCATCATAAATGTAATTGATACGCTGGTTATTATTTTCGGATATGTTGTTTTTGGAGCCGTTAATGCTTTTTACGGAATACTTTCTGTGTTCGTAACCACATTTATAATGGATAAAAAGGTTAAATAGCCTTGAAAATCGCCGTTTTTTGTTGTATAATCCAATAATGAAAGAGGGGATTTTGGTGAAAAGAACAAGACTTAATTCTGCCTGCATAGAATGCCTTATAAAAAAGCACCTTACAGCATTTCCGGATGATGTAAAAGAGAGTGATAAACTTTTGTATATGCAAAGAATGCTTGGGGTGCTATCAGGTGCAAGGGAAGATATGAGTGCACCTGAAATGGTGGAGGAGATTGATAAAATAAAAGAAGAACTTTTTGGCAGGGGCGATGACTACAGCAAAATAAAAAAGCATTTCAACGCTCTTATGTTAAAAGAAGAGTCTTCGCTTACATCAGAAATTGAGAAAGCAAAAAATCCGTTTAAGAAGGCACTTTCCTTTGCGATGGCGGCAAACTATATTGATTTCGGAGCAATGTATAAGGTGGACGAAGAAACCTTAAAGGAGTCGCTCTATAATAAAAAGGAAGAAGACTTTCCCGAAACCGAAAAACTTTATCAAGACCTTAAAAAGGCAAAGCATCTTTTATATATAACCGATAACTGCGGAGAAATTGTGGCAGATAAGATTTTTATAAAGGAGATAATGAGAGAGTTTCCGTCCCTTTCCGTAAAAGCTTTGGTTAGGGGAAAGGATGTACTTAACGATGCCACAATTGAAGATGCTGAAGATGTGGGGCTTGATTTAATCGTCCCGGTAATTAAAAACGGCACGGGAGTTCCGGGGACAAGCATTAAAAAGCTGTCACCTGAAGCAAGAGAAGCTTTTAATGAAGCGGACGTAATAATTTCAAAAGGTCAGGGAAACTTTGAAACATTGATGTATTCGGGGAATAATATCTATTACATATTTATGTGTAAGTGTGCTATGTTTGCAAAAAGATTCGGCGTTGAACCGCTTACAGGAATGCTCATTAATGATTTAAGGATGTAAAAAACACGGAAACCCATAGGGTTTCCGTGTTTTTTACATTGTGAATTCCTTATATACCTTTCCCTCTAAATCCTTCCAGGTGAATGTTCCGCCTTCAAACATCATATAGGAGTGGGGCGAGTCTTCCTTGGGGATTGAAACCGAGCCGGGATTTATATAAGTGAAATTATTGTGCCTTTCACAGGTCGGTACATGGGTATGTCCGTGAAGAAGAATATCGCCATCGGATAAAAGAGGCGGATTTTTTGTATTGTAATTGTGACCGTGGGTTATGAAAATAAGTTTGCTTTCGTGGTAAAGAAGGGCATAGTCGGCAAGGATAGGGAAATTTAGCACCATTTGATCAACCTCGGTATCGCAATTACCTCTCACGCACATAAGCTTTTCTTTCATATTGTTCAAAAGCTCAATGACTTTTTTCGGGTTATACTCTTCGGGAAGATCGTTTCTTGGTCCGTGATATAAAATATCGCCTAAAAGTATAAGCTTGTCGGGCTTTTCTTCATTGAAACGGCAGAGCAATTTTTCTAGATAATATGCAGATCCGTGAATATCAGATGCAATCATTAATTTCATAAAAGTCAACTCCTTTTAATAAATTTTACCACAGCATTATCTTTTTGTCAAAAGGAAAACAATATTGACGGAAAACTTAATTTGTGGTATATTTATTCTGCAATTAATTTTACGAGGTGATTATATTGAAAAAATATCTTTTACCCGAGAACGGAAACTTTTATAAAGCAAATCTTCACTGCCACACTGTTATGTCCGACGGAAAGAAAACTCCCGAGGAAGTGAAGGAGCTTTACATGAAAAAAGGCTATTCCGTTGTGGCATATACAGACCACGATATTATGGTTCCTCATGATGAACTGACAGATGACAATTTTTTGGCACTCCACGGCTTTGAAATGGAGGTTAATCCTCCTGCAACCGAGGGCAATCCCTATGAAAAAACCTGCCACGTTTGCTATATCGGAATTGATAAGGATAATATCACCCAGCCTATGTGGCATAAAAGTAAGTACCGCTTCGGAAATGCACCGAAGTATGAGGACCTTGTAAAAATTGATGAGTCGGAGCCTGATTTTGAGAGAGAATATAATCCGGAATGCATCTCTGAAATGATGAAAATCGGGCGTGAGAAAGGCTTTTTCGTAACCTATAACCATCCCACCTGGTCAATGGAAAATTACAATGATTACATTCACTACGACGGAATGCATGCATTTGAAGTAATGAATGGCTGTCTTGCTTTCGGATGGGACGAGTATAATTCTCATGAGTATGACGATTTTTTGAGGAGTGGAAAGAGAATTTTCTGCATAGGAGCTGACGATAACCACAACTATGCACCTGAAGACTCGCACTTTTTTGACTCCTTCCACGCATTTACTATGATAAAGGCGGAAAATCTGGAGTACAACACCATAACAAAGGCATTGCTTGACGGAAACTTCTACGCTTCGGAAGGCCCCGAGATACATGATCTTTACTGGGAGAACGGGGAAGTGCATATAAAATGCTCTCCTGCTGACAGGATTTACTGCACCTTCGGAATAAGAAGGGCGGGGGTTATATACCGCTCAGAAGAAGCACCTGTAACAAGTGCAACTTTCCCGATTCCCCCTGAGGCGGTTTATTTCCGCTTTACCGTGGTTGACGAGAGGGGAAGAAGAGCGTTTTCAAACGGATATTTCGTTGACGAAATGCCGAAGGCTGAAGATAAATAAAAAAGCACTCCGCTTTTAGCGGAGTGCCGGAAAATTATTTTTCTGCTAACTTATCTCTTATTTCCATAAGAACGGAAAGCTCTGTCTCAACAGGCTCTGCGGGAGTTTCTTCTTCTGCTACTTCTTCCTTCTTTTTAAGTTCTTCAAGCTTTTTCTGAACATTCATCATAACTCTTATTACAAAGAAAATGGAAAGTGCGATAATCAAAAAGTCAATGATATTCTGAAGGAAGGAGCCGTATTTAATTGCAAGCTCGGCAACTGCAACCTCACCTGCTTCATCAAGCACTTCAGGTCTTAAAACTGCCTTTAAGTCAGCAAGGGAAACCTTTCCTGTTGCAAGGCTGATTAAGGGAGTGATGATATCGTTAACAAGCGATGTTACGATTTTGCCGAAGGCACCGCCTACTACAACGCCGACAGCCATGTCAACGATGTTGCCTCTCATAATGAAGGCTTTGAAGTCATTTACAAAATTTTTCATTATATTACCCTCTTTCGTATATTTATGGTACAAAAAATATTTTACCATATAATATAAAATAAATCAACAAAAAAATAAAGGAGTAGACAAAAATGGACTGGAAAACATTATTTAATTCAATTGTTGCATTCTGCACAACGGCAGGAATAAAGATTGTAATTGCACTCATTATTCTTATTGTGGGCTTTAAGCTTATCAAATGGTGCACAAAAATCTTTAGCAGGGAAGATAAATTAGCACATATCGATGCCAGCATAAAAAGCTTTCTTGCAAGCTTTCTGAGCATTGCGTTAAAGATTGTACTTTTAATTACAGTTGCGGGATATATCGGACTTCCTATGACATCGGTAATTACCGTACTTGGCTCCGCGGCTGTTGCTGTCGGTCTGTCTCTTCAGGGAAGCTTGTCAAATCTTGCCGGCGGAATTATGATAGTCATCTTCAAGCCCTTTTCTGTAGGGGACTATATTGATACGGGCAGTCTGTCGGGAACGGTTACAGATATCGGTATATTCTACACAAAGCTCAAAACTCCCGATATGAAAACGGTTATCCTTCCGAATGGCGGACTTTCAAACCAGAATCTTACAAACTATTCCGATACAGATAAGCGCCGTGTGGATTTTGAAATAGGAGTAGGATACGGCAGCGATCCTGAAAAGGTTAAAAAGGTACTTACAGATATTGCTCTTTCTTTTGAAAATGTGGATAAGGACCCCGCTCCTTTTGTGGGACTTAAAGGCTACGGAGACAGCGCGGTTAATTTTACTCTTCGTGTGTGGTGCGATGCCGGGGAATACTGGGATGT
>JAFXHP010000088.1 GCA_017536285.1 Clostridia bacterium | reverse complement strand
GGGAAATTATAAACTATACCAAGCTTCATTTCCGTGAGAAAATATCTATTTCCGATATAGCGGAAAAAATGGGCTACAGTAAGTTTTATTTCTGCACAAAGTTTCGGGAAAGTGCAGGAATTACCTATCTTTCCTATCTTAACGGGGTAAGGATTTCCGAGGCATGCAAGATGCTTAAAAACGGCTCTTCCGTGTCGGAAGCGGCGGAAGGCTCAGGCTTTTCCGACGTTCCCTATTTCGTTCAGCTTTTTAAAAAAATAAAAGGCACAACGCCAAAGCGCTATGCCAATGATATTTAGGCAGATAGAATTATAAATTTTCATAGAGGTGTAAATATGAAAAAATTAATTATACTCCGAGGGAATTCAGGCAGCGGAAAATCCACGATTGCGAGAGAATTACAAGACAGATTCGGATTTAATACTATGCTTATTTCGCAGGATGTAATAAGAAGAGATATGCTTAAAGTTAAAGATGGCGAAAACACCCTCGCACTGCCGCTTATGAAAGAACTCTTGATATACGGTCACAAGCATTGCGATATCGTTATATTAGAAGGAATCATGAATGCACATTGGTATAAGCCATTATTTGAACTCTCCAATAAACTATATAATTCGGAAATATACGCTTTCTATTTTGATTTACCTTTCGAGGAAACTTTGAAGAGACATCAGACAAAATCCAATTGCCATGAATTTGGTGAGGAAGATATGTGCAGATGGTGGCGCGAAAAAGATTTTTCCGATGTGTTAAACGAAACACCTATTACAGCAGAAAAAAATATTGATGATATTGTCAGAGACATATGCAACATGTTATCCGATACATAAAAATAAAAGGCACAACGCCAAAGCGTTATGCCGATAGCTAAAGCATTTTTAACGCTTTAGCTTTTTTATTAAAAGCCTTATTACACCTGTAATCAAGGTGCCTACCGTAAGCTCTGTCATCATCAAAGCCCAAAGCATTACAGTTCCGTCAACTCCGTGATTTGTAAGGTGCTTTGTCCATATCCACGCTATAACCGAGAGAGCAGCAAAAGCTCCCGTTAAAATATATCCTTTTTTCCACTTAATAAATATCAGCCTTATAATTATTCCGATAAAATAAGGTAAAACAAAAACCGTGAATACTGTACTGTTCAAAAGTAGCACCCCTTTGCGGAATGCATAAATGCATTCCCTACAAAATATTACACATTCTTGGGTAATGCTGTTGCAATATCCCCCATAAAAGAATCCTCGCTGTAGGAAACCATTTCAACGTGACCGTCTGAAAAGTAGTCGCAGATTGAAACCGAAGCATTGCTTGCCCAGGGGAAAAGCTTCATATCCTTTGCGGGCAAGCCTTCCCAGTATGCACGAAGGGCACGGATCGGCGTTGCGTGGGATGTGATTAAAACGGTTTTGCCGAAATTTTCCCTTGCAATTTCCCAAACCCTTTTTATAATTCTGTCATAAAGGTGACTTACCGCTTCGCCCCCGTCGGGGTGTGCCTCACCCACGTTATCCTTCCATATGCCGAAGCTTACGGGATATTCTTTAAGCAAATCCTCAAACTTTTTCCATTCCCACTCACCTGCAAAAACCTCACGAAGCTGCTCATCCGGAATGGGAGCACATCCGTGACGGCCTGCGATGTGACAGCCCGTCTGATAGGCTCTCTTTAGGTCACTTGAATAAAACGCGTCAATTTTTTCGTTTTTTAAGTATTCCGCTGTCTTTTCCGCCTGAAGGTGTCCCTTTTCCGAAAGGTTGGCATCGGAATGGCCCAAAAAGGCGTGTACCTTATTTCCTTCGCTTTCGCCGTGGCGGACGAAAATTATTCTTGTCTTTTCCATTAGTCGCACTTCCCTAATTTATATTCTACGTAAATATCGCTTTTTTTAATTCCTCTGTCCTTTGCAACCGCCTTCATGGCATCCTTTTCAGATAAACCTTCGTTTATGTACATTTCAACGTGGTCGGATATGGACAAGGATGAAAAGTCCTCAATTTTTTCCTCGGCTCCTGATACCACCAGCACAAACTCTCCCTTTGGGGGCGTTTCTTCATATTTAGCTATTGCCTCGGAAACAGTAAGCCTTACATATTCCTCGTGAATTTTCGTAAGCTCACGGCAAAGGGATATTTTTCGTTCGCCCCCGAACACCTTTTCAAAATCCTTAAGTGTGGCAAGTAATTTATGGGGCGCTTCGTAGAAAATCATCGTCCTTGTCTCGTCGGCAATTGCTTCTAAATGCTCTTTTCTGCTTTGCTTGTTTACGCTTAAAAAGCCTTCAAAGCAAAATCTTCCCGTGGGCATACCGCTTCCGATTAAAGCATTTATAGCCGCAACGCAGCCGGGAACGGGGACAACATCAATCCCCTTTTCTATGCATATTGCAACCAGATCCTCGCCGGGGTCGCTGATTGCGGGCGTGCCTGCATCGGAAACCAGGGCAATATTTTTTCCTTCAAGCATTTCGTCAGCCAGCATATAGCCCTTTTCCTTCCGGTTATGCTCATAGTAGCTTGTAAGGGGCTTTGTAATTTCAAAATGGTTAAGTAATTTTAAGGTGTGCCTTGTATCCTCCGCCGCAATTAAGTCAACCGATTCTAAAACTTCCAGGCACCGAAGGGTAATATCGGACAAATTTCCGATGGGTGTTGCACATAAATAAAGTTTTCCTGCCATATCAATTCTCCTTGTAGGGGCGATTTGCACTTCGCCTGTTAGCTTTTCCCTTTAATTTTTATTTCAGATATAATATGTCCGTCTTCAAGAACTTTCCGCCGCACTTCAAGCCTTCAATTAAAATCATATCGGGCTCTTTACCCGGTGAGTCTGCCACGAAGGTGAGGCGTTTCGGCTCTAACTTATACTCTCTCATAAGGCTCATTATGTCGGTTAAGCGGCGTGGACGATGCACCATTGAGAAAAATCCGCCGGGACGCACTAAGTGGGATGCTTCTCTTATAACATCCTCCAGCGTGCAGAAAATTTCGTGCCTTGCACAGGCTTTATCCGTGTCGGGGTTCACCAAGCCTCCGCCCGCATCCATATAGGGCGGGTTGCAGGTTATTAAATCAAACTGTCTGCCCTTATAAATTTCACGGGCACACTTTACATCGCCCTTTGTTACCTTTATTTTATCGGAAAGGCCGTTTAATTCCATTGTCCGCCTTGCCATATCCGAGGCTTTTTCCGTTATTTCAAGGGCGTCGAAGGAGCATTCCTTGTTTTGGGCATACATAAGGAGAGGAATTATTCCGCTTCCTGTGCAAAAATCCAAAACCTCGCCGCCTTTTTTCACCTTGGCGAATTTTGAAAGAAGCACTGCATCGGTGCCGTACTTAAAAAGCTTGTCCGACTGAATGAGTCTTAATCCTTCTATCCCAAGCTCTTCAATTTTTTCGTCTTCAAGAAGCATGTTTCTCCCTCCTTTGTAAAATGCATTCCCTGCATATTTCATTCATTATACATCAAATTCCGATTTTATACAAGTAAAATACCGAAATTGGTTGATTTTTTTTATTTACCGTGTTATAATTTTATCAATCAGAAAGGATGTGTATTTATGGCAGATTTATGTGCACTTAAAAAAGAGTTTGAAAAAATCTACGGCGAAGGCGGCGAAATCCGTTTCTTCGCTTCTCCCGGACGAGTTAATTTAATAGGCGAACACACCGACTATAACGGAGGTTTCGTTTTCCCTGCGGCAATTTCCGCAGAAAGCACCGTTGCGGTAAGAAAGAGAGAGGACAGAATTGTCCGCTTAAAGGCAACGGATTTAGACGGAATCGTTACCCTTGACCTGGACAAAATCGGCGACTATAAGGACATTGACTACGGCAACTATCAGGCGGGCGTACTTGATGAGCTTATGAAGGACGGCTACATTTTAACGGGTGCCGACCTACTCTATGAGGACAGTGTTCCCCACGGAAGCGGTCTTTCTTCATCTGCCGCAATCGAGGTTGTAACAGCAAAGATTTTCTCCACCTTCTCAGGCGAGATGGGCGGAAAGGAAGCCAACAAAACCGAGCTTGCCTTAATCGGTCAGAGAGCCGAGAACAAGTATGTCGGCGTAAACTGCGGCATTATGGACCAGTTTGCATCAGCCAACGGCGAAAAGAATATGGCTATGTTCTTAAAGTGCGATACATTGGAGTGTGAAATGGTTCCCGCTGAAATCGGCGATTGCAAGTTGGTTCTTTCCAACACCAACAAAAAGCACAAGCTTGGTGCATCGGCATACAACGAGCGAAGAAGCCAGTGCGAGGAAGGCTTCCGTCTTTTACACGAAGTGATGCCCGAAAAGACCTGCCTCGGCGAAATCACACCTGCGGAGTTTGAAGCACACAAGGATGTAATTAAGGACGAAATCGTTAAAAACAGAGTTACCCACGTTATTTACGAGGATGACAGAGTGTTAAAGAGTGTTGAAGCTTTGAAGAAGGGCGACATTGCCACCTTTGGTCAGTATCTTAATCAGTCCCACGCATCCTTAAAGGATTTATACGAGGTAACGGGCGTTGAGCTTGATACCTTAGCTGAAACCGCACAGACCGTTCCCGGTGTAATCGGAAGCAGAATGACCGGTGCAGGCTTTGGCGGATGCACAGTAAGCATTGTTAAAAATGATGCGATTGACAATTTCATCGAAACCGTTGGTAAGATTTACAAGGAAAAAATTGGCTATGAAGCATCCTTCTATATCTTCGATATCGGCGACGGCGCAAGAGAATTAAAGTAAGTAAAAAAGGCTCGCTAAGCGAGCCTTTTATTATTATCTTTTCCACTT
>JAFXHP010000087.1 GCA_017536285.1 Clostridia bacterium | reverse complement strand
GCCACTCGGGAACTCTCCCATGGTATTTAGTTAAATATTCTCGGTGCCGAAGCACCGAGAATACATGGAGCTGGTGATGGGACTCGAACCCGCAACCTGCTGATTACAAATCAGCTGCTCTGCCAATTGAGCTACACCAGCATTTCTTTCGTCAACAAAAGAAATTATACCATAATAAACGATGCTTGTCAACACTTTTTTTATATTTTTTCGCACTTTTTTAATTTACTTATTTTCGCCTTAATTATTGACAGTTTTTGTTAAACAATGTATAATATTATTACATATTAAGAAAGGATGTCGATTAAATGAAATCTACCGGTATAGTGCGTGAAATCGATCCTTTGGGAAGAATAGTTCTCCCAAAATCTATCCGCAAAGTCTACAACTTAGAAGAGCGGGACGGCGTTGAAATTTTCACCGACGGCGATATGATTATCTTGAAAAAATACGCTCCTTTCTGCGTATTCTGCGGTGAGCAGGAGAATTTAATAAAATACAAAGACAAAAATATATGCAAAAAATGTGCAGAAGAAATTTCTGCGGAAGGAAAGGAATAGCAAGATGGATTTAGAGGCATTAAGAGCAAAAAAAGGCTTTATCTGCGATATGGACGGTGTAATCTATCACGGAAACAAAATTCTTGACGGCGTTAAAGAATTCGTGGAGTGGTTGTACGCCAACAACAAAAACTTCCTCTTTCTTACAAACTCAAGTGAACGTTCAAGAACAGAGCTTAAGCAGAAGCTTGCAAGAATGGGACTTGACGTGGACGAAAGCCATTTTTACACCAGTGCTCTTGCAACAGCAAAATTTATAAAGAGTCAGTGCCCCGGTGCGACAGCTTATGTAATAGGTGCTCCCGGATTGTACAACGCTCTTTACGAAGAAGGAATTACAATAAACGATGTTAATCCCGACTATGTTATAATCGGCGAATGCCGTACCTATAACTACGAAAGCCTGGAGAAGGCCTTATATCTCGTAATGAACGGTGCAAAGCTTATCGGCACCAACCCCGACCTTACAGGCCCTACAGAAAAGGGCATTGCTCCTGCCTGCAAGAGCCTGGTTGCCCCAATAGAGCTTTCTTCCGGTAAAAACGCTTACTATATAGGAAAGCCTAATCCTTTAATGATGAGAACCGGTTTAAAGCTTCTCGGTGTTCATTCCGACGAGGCCGTTATGATTGGCGACAGAATGGATACAGACATAATAGCGGGAATCGAAACAGGCCTTGACACTGTTCTTGTTTTAACCGGATGCAGCACAAGAGCTACAGTGGATGAATTCCCCTACACACCGAAATATATACTTAACGGTGTTGGAGATATTCCCACAAAATAACATTTTCTATACCAATATAAAAACCGTTGCCCAATGGACAACGGTTTTTATTTTTCTTAAATTATTTAATTAAGCTTTCGCCATTCATTTCAGCGGGCTTTTCAAGATTTATAATCTGAAGCATTGTGGGTGCGATATCGCAAAGCTTACCACCTTCACGAAGAGTAACGTCCTTGCCTACCACAATGAAGGGTACGGGGTTTGTTGTATGAGCAGTAAACGCTTCCTTTGTCTCGGGGTCAACCATCTGGTCAGCATTACCGTGATCAGCTGTAATCATTGCTACGCCGCCCTTAGAAAGTATAGCATCAACAACCTTGCCTACACACTCATCAACGGTTTCAACAGCTTCTACAGCCGCTGAGAACACGCCTGTGTGACCAACCATATCGCAGTTTGCAAAGTTTAAGATGATGCAGTCATACTTGTCGGATTCAATTCGCTTCAAAGCTTCCTCTGTTACTTCGTAAGCACTCATAGAAGGCTTTAAGTCATAGGTTGCAACCTTGGGAGATGCGATTAACGCTCTGTCCTCTCCCTCATATTCCTTTTCAACACCGCCGTTGAAGAAGAATGTTACATGAGCATACTTTTCTGTTTCAGCAATACGAAGCTGAGTCAATCCCTTTGAGCTTATATACTCGCCGAAGGTATTAGTAAGGCTTTCGGGCTTAAATGCAACATCTACGTTGGGCATGGTCTTATCATACTGAGTCATACACACATAGTAAAGAGGCATAAAGCCTTTTCTTCTCTCAAAGCCGGAGAACTCGGGATCCACAAAGGTTCTTGTGATTTCTCTTGCACGGTCGGGACGGAAGTTAAAGAATACGAAGGAGTCATTTGCATTAACTGTTCCAACAGGTTCGCCGTTTTCTGTAAGCACCATAGGACGGATGAACTCGTCTGTCAAAAGTGCTCCGTTTTCGTCCTTGGTTTCATAAGATGTCTTTATTGCAGCAAGAACATCGGATACCTTGTCGCCCTCGCCCATTACCATAGCGTCATATGCCTTAACAACTCTGTTCCAGTTGTTGTCACGGTCCATTGCATAGTATCTTCCGGTTACTGTCGCAATCTTACCAACGCCGATTTCCTTCATTTTATCGGAAAGCTCTGCTACAAAGTCAATACCGGATGTGGGAGAAACATCACGTCCGTCCATAATAGCATGAACGTAAACCTTTGTAAGGCCGTTCTTTTTAGCCATTTCAAGAAGACCGAAAAGATGCTCAATGTGGCTGTGAACGCCGCCGGAGGATAAAAGACCTGCAAAATGAAGTGCAGAATCGTTCTTCTTGCAGTTTGCAATTGCCGCATTAAGAGCTTCATTTTCAAAGAAGTCCCCATCCTTTATGGACTTTGTGATTCTTGTAAGCTCCTGATAAACAACTCGTCCTGCACCGATGTTGGTGTGACCAACCTCGGAGTTACCCATCTGACCGTCGGGAAGACCTACGTCCATTCCGGATGCACCGATCTGGGTGTAAGGGCAAGTTTCAAAAAGCTTGTCAAGATAAGGAGTTTTTGCACTCTTTATCGCATTGCCTTCGGTTGCATTATTAAAAGCAAAACCGTCCATTATGATTAAAGCAGTAGGTTTTGTCATAAAATCAATCCTTTCTTAAGATAAGCCGAAGCTTTTGCTCCGGCTTATCTTCATCTTTTATGCGTTAGCGATTGTTGTGAAGTCAGCAACCTTAAGGCTTGCACCGCCAACAAGACCGCCGTCGATATCGTTCATAGCAAAGAGTTCAGCAGCGTTTCCTGCATTTACGCTTCCGCCATAGAGGATTCTTGTGTTGTCAGCAACATCGTCGCCGTATACTTCTCTGAGGCAAGCTCTGATGTCTGCACAAACCTCGTCAGCCTGCTCGTTTGTAGCTGTCTTACCTGTTCCGATAGCCCAGATAGGTTCGTAAGCGATAACAACCTTTTTAACATCTTCAGCGGATAAGCCCTTAAGAGCAATCTTAATCTGCATTCTTACCCATTCAAAGGTAATGTTGTCTTCTCTCTGCTCTAAGCTTTCGCCACAGCAAAGAACGGGAGTGATCCCCTTTTCGATTGCCTTTAATACCTTAGCGTTAACAGTTTTGTCTGTTTCATTGTAATATTCCCTTCTTTCGGAGTGGCCGATTACAACGTACTTAACGCCGAGGTCAAGGAGCATATCAGCGCTAACTTCGCCTGTGTATGCACCGCTGTCGTGATAATCCATATTTTCAGCACCTACAGAAATGTTTGTTCCTTCTGTAAGCTTAACAGCTGTTTCAAGATTTGTGAAAGGAACGCAGATTAAAACTTCGTTCTTTGCACCCTTTACGCTCTCGGCGAGTTCCTTAATGAAGGAAGCTGCCTCCGATGCGGTTTTATTCATTTTCCAGTTACCTGCTGCAAGTATCTTTCTTGCCATAATAAACACCCTTTCAATATATAAATAGTTTCTTAAATACTCCAAAAGAGGTTGTAAACTTTTTACAACCTCTTTATGGGGATAGGAAAAAATGCTTCAGAATGGACAAACTGAACCCGTAGGGCAATGCCCGAAGGCGTATGTGATACGCCGAGTGGTGAAGTTTGTTCATAGCAAAAAATATTTTTTCAAAATTATAAGCAAATCAAATGTTCACTTTACATTTCTACATACAAAATGTACATTCTGTTTTACTAAATTCTTTTTTGCGGTCTGGACCTTTTTTACATCCCCGAACAATTATTTATCCTGGAGGCAATCTATTCCGGGAAGAACCTTACCTTCTAAGAATTCAAGTGAAGCACCGCCGCCTGTGGAGATGTGAGTCATCTTATCGGCATAACCAAGCTTCTTAACTGCTGCCGCACTGTCACCACCGCCGATGATGGAGATTGCACCGCTCTTTGCAATAGCTTCAGCAACTGCTGTTGTTCCGCCTGCAAAGTTTTCCCATTCGGAAACACCCATGGGGCCGTTCCAGATAACTGTTCCTGCACCTTCAATTGTCTTAGCGTAGAGTTCCTGAGTTGTCTTACCGATATCAAGACCCATCCAACCGTCAGGAATAGAGTCAGAATAAATTCTCATGAATGTTGTATCTTCCTTGTACTCTCTTCCGATGATGTTGTCAACGGGAATAAGGAAGTTAACACCCTTTTCTCTAGCCTTTGCCATAAGCTCTTTAGCAAGATCAAGCTTATCTTCTTCGCAGATTGATGTACCAACTGTGTTACCAAGTGCTGCAAAGAATGTGTATGCCATACCGCCGCCGATGATTAATGTATCAACCTTTTCAATTAAGTTATTGATAACACCGATCTTATCGGAAACCTTAGCACCGCCAAGAATTGCGATGAAGGGACGTGCGGGATTTTCCAATGCTTCGCCCATAACGGTGAGTTCCTTTTCAATAAGGAAGCCAGATACACCGGGGATAAATTCTGTTACGCCTGCAGTTGATGCGTGTGCTCTATGAGCTGCACCGAATGCATCGTTTACATAAGCTTCAGCAAGTGAAGCAAGTTCCTTCGCAAAAGTAGGATCGTTCTTTGTTTCTCTTGCATCAAAACGAACGTTTTCAAGAAGAACTGCCTTTCCTTCGGTAAGTGCTGCTACCTTTGCCTTTGCATCTTCACCGATAATGTCGGTTGCAAATGTAACCTTGTTGCCAAGAAGCTCATTAAGTCTGTCTGCAACAGGCTTTAATGTAAGCTTAACGGGATCTTCCTTAGCTGCCTTTTCAAGCATAGCCTTCTTAGCTGCTTCTCTTTCGCCTTCGGGAAGAGCTTCAACTTTTGCCTTTTCCTTCTTTGTAAGACCAAAGCCTTCTGTTAATACAGCGTGAGGCTTACCCATGTGAGAGCAAAGAATAACCTTTGCACCCTGCTCTAAAAGATACTCAATTGTGGGAAGTGCTCCTACAATTCTCTTGTCATCTGTGATTGCACCGTCCTTCATAGGTACGTTGAAGTCACATCTTACCAAAACTTTTTTGCCTTTAACATCAATGTCTCTAACTGTCTTTTTGTTCATTTTTATCCATCCTTTCTATTCTCTTATCATATGATACTATTATACACATATTTTTCCTTTAATTCAAGTTAAAATATTCCTAAAGTTAGCCTATCTCTTGTTATGTTTTTGTCAATCTTTTATATACACGACTGCAGAAAGACCCGGGCCTGCGTGAGAACCGATGGTTGCTCCAAGCTCAATCACAGTTACAGATGCAGGATTAAACGCCTCTTTCGCTGCTTCAACAAAGCTGTCTCTCTTATCATCCGTAAGGGAGTGAACAACATAAATATCCTTTCCGTCAAGGACGTAACCCTTGTCTTTATACATCTGCATAAACTTATCGTATAATCTCTTTCCGCCCCTTATCTTGTCACAGCTCACAACAAGACCATCACGAAGCGTAAGAACCGGCTTTATATCCATAATATTTGCCAAAGCCAAGGTTGCAAGATTAATTCTTCCGCCTTTTTTAAGAAATTCAAGATCCTCAACCAGGAAGAAATAAACCTCTTTTGACATTATTCTTTCATATTCTTCTATAATTTCTTCTACGCTCTTTCCTTCCTTTACCATTGGTGCAATCTTTGTTATCGCAAGACCGTAGGTAAACGAGAGGGCCATAGAATCAACTATTGTAATATCAGCATCGGGATTATCTGAAAGAACTTCGTTTTTTGCAATATTTGCAGACTGACATGTTCCGCTTGCCGCAGAGCTCATGGTAAAACAGAGAATCGAATCCGCATTTTCAAGTTCTTCCCGAAAAGCTTGCTCCCACTGAGGTGCTGTTACCTGAGAAGTTTTAGGCAAAATCTTATCTTCTCTCATTTTATCAAAAAACTCTCTTTTTGTCATGTCAATTCCGTCTGCCAGATAGTTCTCCCCATCAAAGGTATACCACAGAGGCATAACCCTTATTCCGAGTTTTTCCGCTGTTTCTGCAGGGATGTCTGCCGCACTGTCGCATATAATTTTTATCTTAGCCATAAATTACCTTCTTTCTTTTGCTTATCTAACCATAAGGCTCACATATACTAAAAATACCAATAACACCACCATGAAAACAGATATTGCACTGAAAATATAAGTTACCGTACCTTTTTCTTTTCTCGCAATAAAATATGCTATTATCCCGGTAATAAGTATAGGCGGAAGAAAATCAAGAATAAATCTCGCTATAGCATTTGTGCCTGCCAATGCTGAAATTAAATCATCAATCCACTGGATTCCGAGAGCTATATACACTATATACAAAATACCTATAATTGCTCCTGTAGCAGCACACAGAAAGGTTTTCTTTTTTCTTCGTTTTGCATTTTCCATCCTCTTGAATGCTTTTTCCATTTCCTCTTCATGCTTTTTCCGTTCAAGTAAATCATTCATTTCCGATGCATTCGGCTCATACTGTTTATGCGGTATATACATAAAGCGGTCTCCTTTCACACTTCTTACCAAGTATATATTATACTACAAAGCATAGCTTTTGACAAGTATTATTTCCATTCACGCTCTTTAAAAGTATCCGATTTTATACGAAAAATGTCCGATTTCGGCTTGAAAAGGAAAATCAGATACTTTATAATGACCTTGCAGTGTCTAAAAACACAAATTCCGGCAATTATTGCCCAAATTGATAAGAAAGGTGATTTTTATGAGTAAAATTAAACTTGCAATAATCGGATGCGGCGGTATCTGCCGCTATGCACATGCTCCCGCATTGGAACAGCTTAAAGACTATTTTGATGTCGTTGCCACCTGCGACATAATCAAAGAAAGAGCCGAGCATTTTGCAGATGTTTTCGGTGCAACAGCCTATACAGATTACGAGGAACTCCTTGAAAAAGAGTCTCTGGATGCCGTTGACATCGCAACTCCCAACTACCTTCACTCAATTATAGCCGTAAAAGCTCTTAACAAGGGGCTTCATGTAATCTGTGAAAAGCCCGATGCTGTCAGTGTAGAAGAATGTCTCAAAATGAACGAGGCGGCAAAAGAATCCGGGAAGACCCTTATGGTTATGAGAAATAACCGTTACCTCCCCATGTCTCCGTTCCTCAAAAAATATATAGAAGACGGAAAAATGGGAGATATTTACGCAACACGTTGCGGTTGGATAAGACGTCGTGGCATCCCCGGAAAAGGTGGCTGGTTCACAACCAAAGCAATGTCCGGCGGAGGTCCCTTAATAGACCTTGGCGTACATATGATTGACCTTACCATGTGGCTTATGGGTAATCCAAAGCCCGTTTCCGTTACTGGATGCACTTATAATAAATTCGCAGGCGAAGATACGAAAGAGTCCACAGCATCACGCTACGGCGATGCGAAAGAGGGCGGAACCTTTGACGTTGAAGATCTCGCCATGGGCTTTATAAAATTCGATAACGGTGCATGTATGCAGATAGAATTTTCCTGGGCTTCAAACATTGAAACAGAATACGGATTTGTAGAGCTTCGTGGTTCAAAAGCAGGAGCGAAATGGACCAATCTTGACCAGAAATTAAAGCTTTTCACCGAAGAAAACGGCACAATTATGGACGTTTTCCCCAATATCAAGCCACTTAAGTACGAACGTCATGCAGGTATGCTTCACAACTTTGCCGAAGTAATAAACGGCAATGCAGAGCCTAATTTCGTTCCCCAGCAAGGCCTTAACATGATTAAAATTCTCTGTGCAATATACGAATCCGCAAAAACAGGAAAAGAGGTTATTCTTTAAGAATATACACATTGCCATTTTGCCGATTTATTTGCAAGTGTACAAAATGCGTTTTGCATTTTGACGTTTTTGTTGCACGAAACTGTTCGGCTATTCGCCTCACTGTCGTTTTG
>JAFXHP010000086.1 GCA_017536285.1 Clostridia bacterium | reverse complement strand
TTTACAGCCTGCCAGACGAAGCCAGCTTTCCGCATTTTTTATGTTTGCGTTTTTGTGGTCTATCTTGGTTACTATTCCGATTACCTCTTTCGGAGTCATACAGGTGATGCAGGGAGGATAAAGGGAATAGGGCTCCGTTGCACTTAAAAGAAGACCTATTACATCCGCTTCGTAGGAATAGATGGCGATGGCTGTACCCAGGTTTTTTGTTTGTATGTATTCGCCGGGGGTATCGATTAAAATATCGTCCATGGCGATTGCCTGGGTTTTAACGTAATCGACGGTCTGTCCCCTTATTGCCTGGGTAAGGGTGGTTTTTCCCGCCTCACTTCTGCCTAAGAGCAAAAGACGCTTATGTTTTCTTTTAATCATGTCTTTGTTATTTCGCACACCGTATAGCCAAGCTTTTCCTTACAGTAAGCACAGATTGCACGGAGGGATTCCTCGACGGAGGAAACGGTGCCTGTGATTATGAGTGAGCCTGAGAAGCGGTCAACAAAGCCAAGCTCCGCACCGGAGGACTTTATTGCAATGTCGCCGCAGATTATTGCTGTTTCGGCAGGGGATACTGTGAGTATGCCGATTGCACTGCTTGTGTAATCGATTGATGTGTCAAGTCCCAGCTTCTGGTATAAAACTTCATCGGGATTTGCGATGATGTGGGCAAGTGTTATCTGCTTACCGGGCACCAGCTCCTGGACTATTCTTGCTTTATCGTGCAATATTTCCATCGGAATCTTCCTTTCTTATAAAGGTCAGCCGCCTATCTGACATTTTAATCCTGCGGACTCGGCAACGCCTTTAAGCATTTCCATATGTTCGTCCGTGGGAGGCAGGATGTCCTTAAGCTCGTATTCACGGCCAAGACCTGCGTATTTGTCAGCCCCTAAGCGGTGATAGGGGAGAAGGTGAATTTCAGTAACGCCCGTCAGAGTTTTTGCGAAGGTGGCGATGTCCCTTATTTCTTCGGGCGTATCGTTAAAGCCGGGAATTACGGGAACTCTTACGGTTAATTTTACACGCTCTGCAATTTTCGGAGCGTTTTCAAGAATTCTCTCGTTGGGCTGAGTCGTGAACTTCTTGTGCTTTTCCGAGTTCATATGCTTTATGTCCATAAGGTAGTAGTCAAGGTGGGGGAGAATTTTCTGAATTGTGGAAAAGGGTGCAAAGCCTGTGGACTCAATTGCGGTGGTAAGCCCGTTTTCCTTTGCGGCTGCAAGGAGTGCTGCTGCAAAATCAGCCTGAAGAAGGCTTTCGCCACCCGACAGGGTAAGGCCGCCGCCGCTTCGTCTGAAATAAATTCTGTCTTTTAATACCTCGGCTATAACCTCACGGACGGTAACGTCTCTGCCCACAACCTTTGTTTTTCCGCCGAGAGTCATATTCTGTATTTCAAATGACTGGGATTCGGGGTTACAGCACCATTTACATCTTAAGGCACAGCCTTTAAGGAAAACGATGGTGCGGATTCCCGGTCCGTCGTGTACGGAGAATTTCTGAATGTCAAAAATTCTTCCTTTTACATCGTATTTATCCATTAAAATCCACCCTGTTCGGTACGTTTGATGATGTCATCCTGCAAGGATTTTGAAAGTGTGGTGAAGAGTGCGGAATAACCTGCAACTCTTACAACCAGGTTTTTATAGTTTTCGGGATGTGCCTGAGCATCAAGAAGTGTTTCACGGCTTACTACGTTAAACTGCATATGGCTGCCCTTCTGATCGAAGTAACCGCGAACCAGTGCAACGAAGCTTTCAAGACCGCTCTGTCCTTTGAGTGCAGAGGGATGGAACTTCATATTGAAGAGTGTTCCGTTGGAAGCTATAAAGTGGTCAAGTCTTGAAACTGAGTTTGCTGATGCTGTGGGGCCCTTAACGTCACGTCCCGCAACGGGGGATACACCATCTGCAACGGGAGTGTAAGCTCTTCTTCCGTCGGGGGTTGCACCTGTCTGGGCACCGAGGGGCACGTTTGCCGATACGGGATAAAGACCTGCGTGAAACATACCGCCTCTGGGATTTTTGAACTTTTCAAGGGGCTTTGTATAGGTGTATGCTACCTCACGGGCAATGGCGTCAACCTCCATAATGTCATTACCGAACTTGGGAAGTGCTTCGATTGCCTCAAGTAATGCGGCATACTTTCCGTTTCCTGCACCCTTTGCCTTTTTGAATATTTCGGCAATCTGGTTATCTGTGATTTCCATACCGCCGGATACAAGCTGACGAACGATTTCTGTTGTAATCTTTGTTGCATCCTCATCAGAAACGCCTTCACCGAAGTTATCGTCCATAGCGTTCTTGAAGTCAGCAAGTGTGAACTTCTTTTCTTCAAATACAAGCTTCTTTATTGCATAGCAAGCGTCTGCCATATTTGCGATACCGAAGCCCTGAGGACCTGTGAAGTTGTAGATTGCACCGCCTTCCTGAGCAGATTTTCCTCTGCCTATGCAGTCTTCAATCATTGAAGACAAGAAGGGAAGGGGGCAACGCTTTGCGTGAGCCACGTCAATTGCGTTATCTGCATTAACCATAAGGCGGATTGCATAGCTCATCTGCTTTTTATAAGCATTGAAGAATTCTTCGTAGGTTGTAAATTCTGTTACCTCGCCGGTCTTGGGACCAACCTGAACGCCCTTATCCATACCGTTGTGGAAGGTAAGCTCCATAATACGGCACATATTGAAGAATGCGGCGTCATGCCAGCCTTCTGTCTTACCGGACTTCTGAGGCTCAACACAACCGATGATGTTGTAGTCCCTTGCATCCTCCATTGTAAGACCGCGGGAAACCAGGGCGGGGATTATAACCTCGTCATTATAGTATGCGGGAAGACCGTAGCCCAGTCTTGTGAGTTTTGCTGCCGCCATTAAGAACTCGTGGGGAGAACCGTTCCAAACTCGAACAGAGAAGGAAGGCTGGGGGAGTGCAACGTGCATTGTTGCATATATTGTCATAAAGGAAAGTTCGTTTGTAGCGTCCAATCCTTCTTTTGTCTGACCGCCGGCAATTAAGTTCTGGAATAAGCTGTAGCCTGCAAAGCCTTCTGCACTTGCGGCGTCTCTTACCTTGGTAAAGTCGTTGAGCTTAACCCATACACAGTCGATTAATTCCTGTGCTTCTTCCTGAGTGATTGCACCCTTTTCTATGTCAGCTTTATAGTAAGGATACATATACTGGTCAAAACGTCCGGGAGAGATGGAGTGACCGGAGGATTCTGTCTGAATAAGGAGCTGAACAAACCAGAAAGCCTGACAAGCTTCACGGAAGCTCTTTGCACCGTTTTCAAGAGCGTTGTCGCAGGCTGCTGCTATGTCTAAAAGCTCTTTTCTTCTTACGGAATTGCCTTCCTTGTCTGCCATTTCGCGTGCCAATACTGCATAACGCTTGGAATATTCGATGGCACCCTTTAAGCTTTCGATCACTGCACGGAGGAAGGAAGACTTTGTGATATAGTCATCGCAGGCAACGCACATTTCGGAAAGTGCTTTTTCTGCCTTTGCCATAATTCCCTTAAGACCGATTGCAAGAACTTCGCCGTAGTTTACCGTTACGTGGCCTACGCCGTTGTAGAAGTAGTTACCGGGAGTGAAGATGTTATGCTCCATA
Organism: Clostridia bacterium; assembly: GCA_017536285.1. The sequence goes on along the minus strand of JAFXHP010000086.1, from coordinate 20,029 downwards.
GCTGTTAAGGTTTCCTTTGCCATGGTAGCTTCTGCAAGCTCGGAAGAAGTCTTGCCCTTCCAGTAGGAATATGCGTCACGGAGACGTGTCTTTGTTTCCTCGGAAATCTTAAAGGGGTCTGCACTTCTTGTTTCAACTGTGTCAAACTCATCCAAGAGCCACTGATAAGAAAATTCGGGGAAGGTCTGACATCCTCTTGAAACCTTTGTGGCACTACCTACGATTAATTCCTCGTCACGGATGGTGATGGGAATGTTACGGAGAATGTGACAGAATGCCTTTGCACGTCTCTCTATAATAGGAAGGTTTTCTGTCTGTTTGTAGGATTCTGTCAAAAGAACTGCACGGTCAGCTTCGATTTCGGGCATCTTCTTAAAAAGATTTTCGATTAAGCGGCCGATTCTTTCGCTTCTTTCTGTTTCTTTAATTGTAAAGTTCATATAAGTCAATCCTTTCTTATCAGATTAATTTTCTAATTTCGGTGTCGAGCCCTGCGCAAACCCTGTCTGCCGCCTTCTTGACGGAGGGGAGAGCGTTTGCCACGGCATAACTTAAGCCGGACTCGTTAAACATTGGTATATCGTTAAAGTTGTCCCCGAAGGAGCAACATTCTTCTTTCGGTATATCAAGATGCCTTAAAAGATTTTTCAGAGCGATACCCTTATCAACTCCGAAGGCGATGTATTCCTTCATTGACCTGTCTTCGTAAACAAGGGGCAAATCGTCATATTTTATTTTTGTATAGTCCGTTATTTTGTAAATCGGCTCGTCGGGGAAGTTTGAATCAAGTACCTTAACGTGGTTATGATACTGCTTTAGGATTTTTCTTGTCAAAAGAGCATCCTTTGTTTTGATGTAGGTTAAATATTTCCCGTGAAGAGCAAAGGAATCGGACGTGAAAGTTTTGGTTATGGGGAATTCTGATAGAGTTTCTTCCTTATATATAGTAATGGCTCCGTCATTTGCCATAAAGTATATATCCTTTTCAAACGGGGCAAAGAACTTTTTCAGCTCCACATAGGTTCTGCCAGACGATACGGCAAAGGCTACATTATTTGAAAGTATGTATTCGATGGCTGAGAGAATGTTTCTGTTAAGCTCTTTCTCGCCACGCTTTAAAATTGTTCCGTCAAGGTCCGACACAACCAGCTTCATGAAAAGGCTCCTTTCCTAACGTTTTGGAATAAGGATATTCCGCTAATATATATAATACAACATATCTTCACAAAAGTCAAGAGAAACTAACAAAAATAAAAAGAAAAACACAGAAAACCAAAAAAATGGGGAGCTTAGGGATAAGAGCAGGCACAGGGTTGACTTTTAGCAAATAAAATCCTATAAAGGATTTTATTTGCTAAAAGTCAATATAGTTCAAAAACAAGCCAATATACTGCTTGAAAAATGCAAAATATTTTGATAAAATATAGTTAAGTGTATAAAAGGAGGCTTTTTTAATGAAAAGATGTTTATGCTTCATCCTTTCCGTACTCATGGTTATGTCCATGGCAGTACCCGCACTGGCAAAGGGGGTTACTCTGTCAGTATCTGAGTACGATAAGGAAAAAACAATAGGGGTTGAAATTTCGGGAGGTAAAACCACCTTTTGGTCTCCCTATGACCCAAAAAACGGAAAGCTCTGCTTTTCAGGTGTTGACTTAACGGGAGTAAAATCCGTGAGAGTAAGTGCAAGTCAGGTTGACTCTCTTGCGAAAAAGGGAAACGGAGAAATTTTAAGAATTTATATTGACGACCCCGTGGGGGGAGAGTGCATCGGATATATCAACATCATGTCCGATGTTCTGGATAAAAAGGAATACGGCGGTAATATAAAGGAAGTTTCAGGCAAGCACGATGTATATTTGTGCCAGACCTACAACGAAACAGGTACATATCTTACTGTTTACGATGTGACCTTTTCGGAAGAAGAATGGGTGAGAAAAAGCGTAACTCCCGTTCCGGATTCTGCTATAGTTGACAATTACAGCGATACATGGACAGCGGTTGACAATGTGGGAAGAAAGCTTGCAGACTTTGAAGAGACCGGTCCCGTCAAGGCAGGTACTCACAAAATTGCCATGTTCTACTGGGACTGGCATATCGGAAGCAACTCAAAGGCAAAGATTATTCCTGAAGTAATCAAGGCAAACCCCGAAGCGAAGGACGACTATTACCATTCCGAGTGGCAAGGATCCTCCTGCTACTGGGACGAACCCATCTATGGATTTTACACTTCCTTTGACTACTTCGTATACCGTAAGCAGGCGGAGCTTATGTCTGCAGCGGGTGTTGATGCTATTTTCTTTGACTACACCAACTATCAGAATTGCTATGCTTATCCTATGACAGTTTTACTTAACGCCTTCCACGATGCAAGGGCGGCAGGCGTTAACGCCCCCAAGGTGAGTGCATATCTTCAGATGGGCTGGGATGCTGAAAACCGCTTCAACAGCTTAAAGGCGATGTACTATAACTTCCACGCTTATGACGATTATAAGGATTTGTGGTTTACCGTGGACGGAAAGCCCATGTTGGTTCAGGTAAGAAGCAACGAGATTTACTGGGCAGTTCGTGAAGGAGATACGGCAGAACGTGAAATGGCTGACTTCCTTTTAGATTTTTATACCATAAGAGGACACGGAAACAGGGCAACCGGACCGTCTTCTCCCGACGAAAAGAGTTGGCTGTGGCTTGAAAATTATCCACAGTATGAATGGGGATTGACCGAGGACGGCAGAGTAGAGTGCATGGGTTTGGGTATGGCAATAAATGAATCCACCGTATTCGGTTCTGCGGGAACTGGTGTATTCTCAGATCCTTACTGTAAGGGTAAGAGCTACACGGAAGCCTTCGGTGAAGATTATTCAGAAGGTGCATTCCATCAGGGTTATTTCTTTAAGGAACAGGCATCACGTGTGCTTGATACTGACCCTGCCTATGTATTTGTTGACGGATGGAACGAGTGGAATACCGCAAGAGCACTTAACTACGGCGGACAGGCTAATGCATTTATCGACCTTTATGACTCTGAAAACAGCCGTGACTTTGAGCCCACCAAAGGTGAGCTTAAGGATGATTATTATATGCTCCTTACAGACTTTTCAAGAAAGTATAAGGGAACCCGCCCTGCACCTGTGGCATCTTCTGAGATTACGATTGATATAACAGGCGATGCATCGGCGTGGGCAGGTGTTGCCCCGGAATTTATCAATACCGACGGCGGTTATGAACGTGATGCTGACGGCTTTCTTGATAAGGATGGAAACAGGCTTCATTATACAACCGAGGTTAGAAACCACATTGTAAGAAGCAAGGTTGCAAGGGATAAGGACAATTTCTATTTCTACGTTAAAACAGAAAAGGATATTGTTACAACTCACAAAAATGCAATGGTTCTCTACATTAATACAGACCGCAACAAGGCAACGGGATGGGAAGGCTATGACTATGCTCTTAATCTTGATGGTATGGGCGTGCTTTCATCCTTTAGCGGAAATAAATTTGAAACTGCACCTTTAGGAAATGTTGAATATACCGTTTCAGGTAACGTAATGCAGGTTAAAATTCCGAGAACATTAATTGGCGAAACAGGAATGGCCGAGCTTGAATTCAAGTGGACAGACAATATCGATGCCAAAGGCGAGCTTATGAACTTCTACACAGAAGGCTCATCGGCACCGGTCGGAAGATTTAACTATCTCTATACAGAAATTACTCAGACGGCATTGCGTGATGCAGAGCGTAACAAGCTTTGCGATACAACAATCCTTAAGGCCGGTAGCCAAAAGATGATTGTTGATGGTGCAAAGATGAATGTTTACGATGCAGACATAAGGGTGTCGGCATATGAAACAAACGGCACACTTTATGTTCCCATGACTGCGATGGAGGAATTTATGGGTTACGGCGAGACAAAGATTACCTATGATTATCTCCTTAACATGCTTTACATAAAAACACATGAATTAACAAATCGTGAAATAACTGATTTTCAGTGGATTAATACGGTGCTTGGAACAAATGTGGCTTTTGTAGACGGAAAAGAAACCGTGATTTCCAACGCTGTAACCGTAAATAACGGAATTATTTATATTCCTGTGTCAATTCTTTCCGAGTGCTTCGGATGGAGTGTAAACTCCATTGGTGACGGAGTATATGTATTAAGTCAGCACGAGGCAGAAGTGGAAACAGCAAAAAGCGTGCTTTCACATCTTAATTAAGGAGGCGATATAAATGAAAAAAATAGTATCTGTTGTATTAACACTTTCAATATTAATATCTTCACTTTCGTTTGTCGCTTCCGTTTCGGCAGCAGACTATGATACAAGCCAGTTCATAGACAGAAAAGGCTGGAAGGTAACAGCCTCCGATTATAAGAGCTATAACCATCCTGCAAATATGGTAGACGGAAGAAGCGACACCTACTGGCACTCCGACTATGAGGATGACGGAACAAATATAACAAGTCAGGTTCCCTGTCCTCACGAGGTGGTAATTGAGCTTCCGGAAGCAACGGATGTTTCGGCACTTAAAATTCTGCCAAGATCCGGCAATCCTACGGGGCTTATAAAAGCCTATGAGGTTTATGTGAGTGCGGATGATTCCGATAACTGGACCAAGGTAGTATCCGGCACAATGGAAGAAAACTATGACGAAAAGACCATTGATTTTGGAACAACCGTTAAAGCAAAAAAAGTACGCCTTGTAATAACAGAATCCGTTAAGGATTTTGCTCTTATTGCAGAAATAAACCTTGAAGGAGCATCATCGGGAACATCTTTTGCTCCTTCGGAAAATACAAATGCAGGCGGAACTACCGCAGAGGGTTTTGTTGAAAGGTCAGGTTGGCAGGCAAAAGCATCCAGCGAACACGTTGAGGATCTCAGAGCGGCACGCCTCTTTGACGGCGATACAAACTCCTACTGGCACTCGGCATATACGGCAGAGGGCGGAAATATAACAGGTCAGGATCAGCCTCCCTTCTATGTTGTGGCAAAATTCCCTTCTGAAACGGCATTTTCCGGCTTTCGTTACACTCCCCGTGTTGACAACAACACAGGAACAGTTTTAGCCTATGAGTTTTACGTAATAGATTCTGATACTTCCGCAAAACTTGTTAAATCGGGAAAGATGGAGCTTTCCAAAAATGCGACAACCGTTGAGTTTGGCTTTAACATAAAGGGTAAGGGTATCGTATTTAAGGTAACGGAAGGCCTTCACGGCTACGGAACAGGAAGCGAACTTGACCTTTTGGTTGCGGCCTCCGGAGTTAGTGAGAAAAAAGTATCTGATTTTGCCGACAGTAAAAGAGACCTTAAGATAGACGGATTTACCGTAACTGACACATATGAGCTTTCAAAACTGAAGACCTCGGATTTTGTCAAGAAAACCGGATGGAAGGCAGAGGTTTCCTCGGAATACCCACAGAACCCCGGGAAGTACGCCATCGACGGAAATGCCGCATCCTTCTGGCATACCTACTACAAGGCAGAGGGTTCAAGCATTGTTGACTATGCGACTCTTCCTCACAGCCTTACGGTGACTCTTCCTGAAACCACGGCTGTAAGCGGCTTTGCCGTAACACCCAGAGGTGAAGCAGGCGGAAGAGTTACGGAATATGAGTTTTACGGTGCACTTGGGGACGGAGAATTTGAACTGATTTCCGTGGGTACTCTTGCCAACAAATCGGAAACACAGATTATAGAATTTCCCGCAAACATTGCTCTTTCCAAGGTTATGTTAAAGGCCATAGCAACCCACGGCGGAAAGTACTGTGCTATAGCAGAGTTTGACCTTCTTGCAGAGAACAAGGAAAAGGAAACAGCTACATCTTTTAAGGAGCTTTACGAACTTATTGACGGAGAAACGTTGGTTCCCATTGCAAAAACAGGATTTAGTGCAACGGCCACAAGCGGTGCTAAGAGTGCAATGCTTGCTATTGACAGTATGGGAACATCCACATCCTGGCATTCTGATGCAAATAAGCAGCACGACTTTCCTATAACATATTCCGTTGATATGGGCGAAGTTTACACCCTTTCATATCTTCAGTATTCTCCCAGAGGCGGAGACGCTGAAATGATAGGCTACTGGACAGATTTTGATGTTTTCGTAAGTGCTGACGGCGAGGAATATGAGCAGGTGGTTTCCCACGGCAGTGTGGAGCTTACGCAGAATAAGGTATCTTTAATCGAATTTACAAAAACCTGCGATGTACGTTATATCGATATTGAAATCTACGATGGTAACCACGGTTATGCAGTGTGCGGTGAGCTTGACTTCCTTGTTCCCAAAAAGGAAATTGAGGCAAGAAAGAAAAATAACTACTACAAGCTCAAGATTGGTTCAAACACCGTTACAACAGTAAAGAACGGCGTAGAAACCGTAAAGGAGATTGACGTTGCACCGTATATTATGAATGGCTCTACGCTTATTCCTTTAAGAGGACTTTTAGAAGAAATGGGAGCTACCTTTACATGGGACGGTGAGCACAGGAAAATCGGAATTACTAAAGATGAAACTCAAATCGAAATGCAGATTTTCAATAACCTGGTTTATGTAACGAACAATATTTACGGAAGAGTGAGATACACTCTTTCGGTGGTTCCGCAGATAAAGGATTCAAGAACTTTTGTGCCTGTAAGATTCATATCGGAGCAGCTTGGATACGAGGTTGTATGGGAAGCTGAAACCCGGTCAATTTATATTTATTAATAAAAATGCCGAAAATTCTTCGGCATTTTTTTACGTTTAAATAGGCATAAAAACGCCGTTTGAGAATAAAATATTTAAAAAGTCTTTACAAAATTGTTAAGATATGATATAATTCTTGCCATTGAGGTGATGAAAAGTGAAACTCAAGGATGCAACAGGAATGCCGGGAAAGAGAATTTCAACATTGGTGTTGGCAACATTACTTGCACTTCTTACAGTGGCTACGGTATCCGGTTATAACTTCGGATACAATCTTTATATAGATGATGTTTATATGGGTTCATTTGCTTCTGAGGAAGATGCGAAAAAGGTTGCCGGAACCATTTTGGATAAAGACGGAATTGACTTAAGCGGAAAAGAAAAAATAGAATTCGGAATAATGGACGATGAACGTTTTACCGATGTATCCGAAGCCTGCGATAACTTCAGAAAGCAGGATGAAAGATTTACGGAAGCTTATTCTCTTTATCTTGACGGAGAAAGGATATTTTCATCATTTGCACTTCAGGAAGTGATTGATGTAAAATATGGCTACCTTGCACGCTTTCATGAAGAAGGTGCTGTCAGCGTAGAATTTACCGAAAGCTGTGTAATGGCAAAGGAGTTTGTGGTTAAAGAATTTGTTGTATCCAAGGATGAGGCTTACAATATGCTGGAAGGGGCATCTGATGTCAAGACCGTAATTAAAATGAGCTATTATGAATCCATCCCTTATGAAACAGTGGAAATTGGGGATGCAACACTTTATGTTGATGAAACTGCAATTGAGAGCGAGGGCGTTACAGGGGAAAAGTACGTTGAATATACAACGGAAAAGATTAACGGAGAAACTGTTTCTGAAAGTATAACAGGTGAAACTGTTTTAACTGAGGTTGAGGCAAGAGTAATCAGAAAGGGAGAAAAGAATTATCAAAAGGGAGTTGCTGTCGGAACATTCAAAAATCCTGCTGAAGGAGTTCTTACATCCCCCTTTGGTCCCCGTTGGGGAAGGATGCATAAAGGCATTGATATAGCTGCTACTACAGGTACTCCTATGTATGCCGCAGACGGCGGAGAAGTAATTTATTCCGGCTGGATGAGCGGATATGGTTATCTTGTCCAGATAGATCACAAAAACGGATATACCACTTATTATGCACATTGCTCAACTCTCCATGTAAATGTGGGGGATAAAGTGGCAAAGGGAGATTTAATTGCAGACATGGGCTCTACGGGAAATTCGACAGGTCCTCATCTTCATTTTGAGATAAGGCTTGACAATGTTCCCATGGATCCTGAAGATTATGTTAATTACAGATGAAAAAAGCCGATTCACATGAATCGGCTTTTCTTATTGATTGACACAAAGTATGTTTTATGATATTATAAAAAAGAAAGGAAGTGAGGCTATGCAAAGTGCAATCTGGCTTATAATAGCAGTGGTTCTTGCAGTTATTGAGGCTTCTACCGTGCAGCTTGTGTGCATATGGTTTGCACTGGGTGCGGTTTTGGCACTTATAACTTCAATTTTCACGGAAAGCATACTGATTCAGGTGCTTGTGTTCATTTTCTCATCGGTGATAATTCTGGCTCTTACGAGAAAAATCGTAAATCGCCTTACCGGAGAAAGAAAGGTTGCGACAAATGCCGATTCTTTGATAGGGAAAACCTTTGCTATAACAGAAGAGGTTGATAACGATAAAGGAACAGGAAGTCTTAAAGCACTTGGTACAGTGTGGAGCGTAGTAAATACTGAGGATGCTGTATTACCGGCAGGAACAAAGGTTATAATAGAAAGAATAGAAGGAGTTAAGCTCCTTGTAAAAGAAAAAGAAAATTAAGGAGGATTTTTTATGGAATGGATTATCATATTATTAGTAATTTTAGTGGCACTTATTATTGCCAATATAAGAATTGTGTCTCAGGCACATGCCTGCATTGTTGAACGCTTCGGTGCTTATAATGCAACCTGGGGCGTGGGTATTCATTTCAAGCTTCCTTTCATAGACAGGGTTTCCAAAATGATAAGCCTTAAAGAACATGTGGCAGATTTTCCGCCTCAGCCGGTGATAACAAAGGATAACGTAACAATGCAGATAGATACTGTTGTTTACTATCAGATAACAGATCCCAAGCTTTTCACCTACGGTGTTGAACGCCCCATGATGGCAATTGAAAACCTTACTGCAACAACACTCAGAAATATCATAGGTGATCTGGAGCTTGACGAAACTTTAACCAGCCGTGATACCATAAATACAAAGATGCGTGCAATTCTGGATGAAGCAACTGATCCCTGGGGAATTAAAATAAACAGAGTGGAGCTTAAAAATATTATTCCTCCCAGAGAAATTCAGGATGCCATGGAAAAGCAGATGAAGGCAGAACGTGAACGCCGTGAAGCAATACTCCGTGCTGAGGGTGACAAAAAATCTGCGATTTTGATTGCAGAAGGTGAAAAAGAATCAGCTATTCTCCGTGCAGATGCCAAGAAAGAAGCGGCAATTCGCGAAGCAGAAGGCCAGGCAGAGGCAATAGTAAAGGTGCAGGAAGCTATAGCAGAAGGTATCAGGAAAATAAACGAGGCCGCTCCCGGCGAGGCGTACCTTACCATGAAATCATTGGAGGCATTTGAAAAGGCTTCCGACGGTAAGGCGACGAAGATAATTATTCCTTCGGATTTTCAGGGAATAGCAGGACTTGCCACGGGAATAAAAGAGGTTCTTACCGATCCTGAAAATAAAAAATAAAAAATGCAACCTTTTTTGAGGTTATTTTGTATTATTACAGGAATACTAAAAAAGAAAGGAAGATTTTTGTGAAAAAAATATTGGCATTAATTCTTGCCGCAACATTTTTGTTTGCACTTGCGGCATGCACTAAAACCGAGGAGGAATTAACTCTCGGAGGAAAACTTAAAAAGCAGTTTGTTGAAATAACAGACGGTGGAGAAACAGACCCCTATACAATAGCGGAAGCCTTAATGACAAATGAAGCGATTGAATTTGCTCCCATGGTTATGGAAATTGAACCCGGAACATTTTTACAGGGTTTTACCCTTGATGAAATGACAGGATTCAGCAAAGCGGCTATGTTCGGGCCTATGATAGGTTCTATTCCCTTTATCGGCTATATCTTCAGCCTTAGCGATGATGCGGATGTTGACGGATTTATCAATACGCTTACGGAAAATGCGGATCTCAGATGGAATATCTGCGTGAGTGCAGATGAGATGCATACGGAAAAGAGCGGAACAACCGTGTTTTTCCTTATGAGCCCCTTAAGCTTAGATACCGAAGTACCCCAGGAATAAGAAAAAAGCGGAAAGATTTTTCTTTCCGCTTTTTATAAAGAGACGGTGATTTTATGCTTTTTTCAGGAATACCATTTTTGTTTTATTTCCTTCCGGCAGTTCTTATCTTTTACTTCTTGCTTCCTCAAAAAGCGAGAAACGGATGTTTGCTTTTATTCAGCCTTATCTTTTATGCATGGGGCGAACCGGTGTATATTTTTCTCATGATAGCGTCCATTGTTTCGGGGTACTTTCTTGCCAGGGGAATAGAGAAATATCGGAAAAGTACAATAGGAAATATTTGCTTTTTCCTGGCGGTGGCCATAAGCCTTTCGGCACTTGGCTTTTTCAAGTATTTTGATTTCGTTACAGGAAGTATTAATTCTTTTACGGGACTAAATCTCCCCATACTTAAGATTGCACTGCCAATAGGAATAAGCTTTTACACCTTCCAGCTTTTAAGCTATGTGATAGATGTTAAAAGGGGAGATGTGCCGGCACAGAAAAATATAATAGATCTTGCCTGCTACATTACCATGTTTCCGCAGCTTATCGCAGGCCCGATTGTGAGATATTCTGATATTTTAACAGAGCTTAATGAGCGTACTCACAGCTTTGAACGTGCCTCTCTCGGTATAAGAAGGTTTGTGATGGGACTTTCCAAAAAGGTTCTTATAGCAAATACTCTGGGGGAGCTTTGTGACGTATTCAGAGAGACAAACGAAGTCAGTGTGGTATTTTACTGGATGTATGCCCTTTGCTCCTCACTTCAGCTTTATTTCGACTTTTACGGCTACAGCGATATGGCAATTGGTATTGGACATATTTTTGGATTTCATTTTATTGAAAACTTCAATTATCCGTTTATTTCTAAGAGCATAGCGGAATTCTGGAGAAGATGGCACATGTCACTGGGAAGCTGGTTTCGTGACTATGTCTATATCCCCATGGGCGGAAACAGAGTCAAGCCGTTACGGTGGTTTTTCAATATTCTTACAGTGTGGATGCTTACCGGATTGTGGCACGGTGCGGCGTGGAATTTTGTTGTCTGGGGACTTTACTTTGCATTCTTTCTGGTTATTGAGAAACTGTTTTTGTCAAAGCTTCTTGAAAAGAGTGTGGTGCTTTCCCATATATATGTGATAATAACCGTGCTTATCAGCTTTGTGATTTTCTCATCCCCGGACATACCCACTGCCGGCTATGAAATTAAAGCTCTTTTAGGTTTAAGCGACATTCCGTTTATTACAAATGAGACTATGTACTATCTTAAGAGCTATGCCTTTTTAATATGTCTTGCTTTAATAGGAAGCACACCTTTCGTAAAAACTGTGGCAGAAAAAGTTTCGATTAAATGGGAAAAGGCGGTAAATGTTTTGGAAGTACCGGTACTTTTTGCTCTTTTTGTAATTTCGGTTGCGTATCTTGTTGACGGAAGCTTTAATCCGTTTTTATACTTCAGATTTTAAAGGAGGACGCTATGAATAAAAATATAAAAAATAAAATAACAGTCTTCCTGTTCGGATTCTTTATATTAGCTTTTTTGCTGGGTGCGGTATTTATGAAAAAAGAGAAATATACGGAAAGCGAAAGAAGAGCCTTGGCGGAATTTCCGAAGGTGAGTAAAGAAACCATTTTGTCAGGAGAATTTTCTTCTGAATTTGAAACGTACGCCACGGATAATTTTCCGTTGAGAGATGTGTTCCGGGGAATTAAAAACGCTTCCGAGCTTTATCTTTTCGGTAAAGAGGACACTAACGGACTTTATTTGAAGGATGGACACATTTCCAAAACAGAGTATCCCGAAAGTGAAAAAATGGTGAATAATACCGTAAAGAAAATTACGGATATTTATGAAACGTATCTTAAGGATAAGGCTGAAAATATCTACGTTTCCGTAATTCCCGATAAAGGAAAGTTCCTTTCGGAGGGCAAGCTTTCACTGGACTATGAGGGCTTTGAGAAACGCTTTACGAAAAAAGTATCTTTCGCAGCTCCTATAAAAATATCTGATTTGCTTTCGGCGGACTCATACTATAAAACGGATTCGCACTGGAGACAGGAAAAAATCATTCCAATAGCAGAAAGACTTCTTTCCGGTATGGGAAAGAGCCTTTCAGAGAGCTTTAAGGAAAAGACGGTTAGGGAAGATTTTTACGGCGTTTATGCAGGGCAAAGTGCATTTTACGGCATAAAGGATGAAATTGTAATTTTGGAATCAGAAAGCATAGAAAATGCAATTGTTACAAGCTTTGACACGGGGAAGGCGGTTGAAACAGCGGTTTACACCATGGAGGAGCTTGAAAGTGCCGATCCTTATGAGGTATATCTTTCCGGTGCAGATGCACTTCTTGTAATAGAAAATCCTGCGGCAAAAGGAAAGGGACATCTTATAATTTTCAGAGATTCTTTCGGATCTTCAATAGCACCGCTGTTAATATCTGAATATGAAAAAATTACGTTGGCAGACACACGCTATATCCTTCCTTCGGCAATATCGTCCTATGTGGACTTTGATGGAGCTGATGTACTTTTCCTTTATTCCACTTCCATAATAAATAACAGCAGTATGTTAAAATGAGCAGACGCAGGTCTGCTCATTTGGCTTTTAAAATACCCGATTTAATATTGACAATGGGTGATAAAATGTTATAATATATAGTGTAATAAATTAAAAGGAGAAGGCCATGGATAACAAACTGTGGTTTAAAGAGGCTAAATTCGGAATGATGATTCATTTCGGCCTTTATTCCATACTTGGCGGCGAATGGCAAGGGAAAAGAACCGATCAGATAGGCGAGTGGGCACAGTCTTATTTCAGGATTCCGAATAAGGAATATCACCGCCTTGCAGAAATTTTCAACCCCCTTTATTTTAACGCTGAGGAATGGGTTAAAACCGCAAAGGATGCGGGAATGAAATATTTCGTAATAACAAGCAAGCATCACGACGGCTTTGCACTTTTTAAGTCGGAGGCAAGCTCCTTCAACGTAGTTGATGCAACGCCTTTCAAGAGAGACATAATTGCTGAAATTGCAGAAGCCTGCTATAAACACGACCTTAAGCTGGGGTTATATTATTCCCAGGCACTTGACTGGGCACATCCCCACGGCTCTGGGTATGAAGCCGGGTACGGTTTGAATTGCGGTGTTATGGACTGGGGTAACACCTGGGATTTTCCGGATTATGAAAAGAAGGACTACAGAATTTGTTATGAGGAAAAAATAAAACCTCAGGTAAAGGAAATTCTCACAAAGTATGGAGATTTATGCCTGATATGGTTTGATACTCCGATAAATATGCCAAAAGAACTGAGTCTGGAGCTATACGAAATGGTTAAGCATTATCAGCCGGATTGTCTCATAAATTCGAGACTTGGACATGGTGTATGTGACTATGAGTCGGCGGGAGATAACGAAATTCCCGAGGATAAAAAGGATATGCTTTTTGAAACTCCGGCGACGCTTAACGATACATGGGGCTATAAATCCTTTGACCAGAACTGGAAAAATGCAGACGAAGTAATAAGAATAAAGAATCACTTAAACGAGCGAGGAATAAATTATCTTCTTAACGTGGGACCTGATCATCTTGGAAGATTCCCTGCTCCCGCAACGGAAATTCTTCTGGAAGTGGGAAAGGCATTATAAAAAAATGATATGTTTCAAGCAAAAAAATGGCATTTACTAAAAAATATTGATATGATATACTTAAAATAAAGGAGGAATAATATATGAAAAAATTACTTGCACTGCTTATGGCAATGACGCTTGTGTTCACATTTTTCGTTGTTGCCGAAGCGGAGGGTGCTTATACCCGCACAAGCGACTGGAAAGTTGAAATAGGCAGCGAACACGGAGGAATGTGGGCTGTTGATCTTGCCTTTGACGGCAAAAATGAAACCTATTGGCATTCCTGGTACAGAGCTGAGGGAGCAACCATAGTTGAAAAGGATGAATGTCCCCACACTATTACCGTAACCTTCCCTGAACCTCTTGAAATATCTGTGGTTTCCTACACCCCAAGACAGGATTCCAATGCGACAGGAACCTGGGTTAAGGGCGAAATTTACGGCTCGACCGACGGCGTTAATTTCACAAAGCTTAAGGATGTAACCTACGACGTTGTAAACGGACGTAAGGAAGCAAAAAACGAAATTCCGAGAAACAGCTACAAGGCAATCCGCTTTGTTACAACTGAATCCTTAAGCGGATTTTCCACCATTGCGGAGCTTCGCTTCTATAAGGATGCACCTATTGAAAGTGCACCGGCCGAAACTAAAATGACTAAAGTAACATTGGAAAACGGCTGGATTGTGGAAGCCTCCAGTGTATTGGAGGGGACACTTACAAAGGCTTTCGACGGTAATCCTGCTACCTACTGGCATTCAAATTACACTGTAAAGGACGGAGCTATTGCATCTCATGATGAGTGTCCCCACACTGTCATTGTAACTTTCCCCGAGCCTACGGAATATTCCGCAATTACATATGTTCCGAGAAAAGATAATGGTACGGGAACATGGAAAAAGGCTGAAATTTACGGTAGCTTTGATGGAAATGACTTTACTAAATTAGTTGATGCAGAGTATGCTTCAGGCTTAAAGGAAGCGATAACAACCGAATTTCCCCAGGGTAAATATAAGGCTATCAAGATTGTGGTAACCGATGGTGCAGCCAGCTATGCAACTGCAGCTGAAATTGATTTCAAGCTTATTGAAAAGAAGTTATATAAGGCAGAAAACGGCAAAATTACAATTAAAGCACTTGACGCCGAAGAGTTTTCAGGCGTAACGACAACCGAGGATGGACTGACGGCAATGGATGCCGGCGACTATTTTAAGGTTGGAAGAGTTGACTTAACCGGCATGAAATCTGTAAGCTTCGAGGGTGATTCATTAATTCCCTCCGTTGAAAACGGCGATGCTTATCAGATCAGAATTGATGATCCTAATAAAGGCGATTGCCTCGGATATGTGCTCTTTAACAAAAAGGAACTTCTTAACGCAACTTTCTCTGCAAATATCAAGGAAGCAGAAGGCGTGCACGACTTATACATAAAGTCAACCTACGGTCAGTTCTCAGAAAACGTAATAAGAAAGATTATCTTCTCGGAAGAAACCGTTGACGAGGGTAATACTGCAGTTGTTCCCGACAGTGCAATAGTTGATAATTATTCTGATACATGGGCAGCAACCGATGCTCTCGGCAGAAAACTGGCAGACTTTGAAGAAGCAGGTCCTGTTAAAGAAGGGCTTCATGAGGTTTCCATGTTCTACTGGAACTGGTCACCTAATAACACTACCAATGCAAGAATTCCTTCGGAAATTGTTGCAAAATACCCCGAAGCGAGGGATGATTATTATCACGAGGCGTGGGATACCAACGGCAGATATTTCTGGGGAGAACCCCTCTTTGGCTTCTACACGAGCTATGACTATTTTGTATATCGCCGTCATGCGGAAATGTTGGCAAACGCAGGCGTTGACTCCATATTCCTGGATATGTCAAATGCTACATGGGCATTTGTTCCCACAACAATAAAAACATTTGAAGCCTTTGCGGATGCAAAGGAAGCGGGTATAAACATCCCCGAAATATACACCTGGTCAACCAACACCGATATGGGCTTCCGCGCACTTTACCATAACATAATTTCAAATCCCAGATTCCGCGATATATGGTATGAATGGGACGGAAAACTCCTTATGTTCGGTGGAAATCCCAAGGGTGCTTATGAAAAGGCATTAAAGGGAACTGACACAGAAACGATAAGAGTTCTTAAGGATATACTGGATATCTCCACCCACAGAGGAAACGCATCCCGTGCTGAGGGAGACGTTGCGACAGGCGGATGGCAGTGGCTTCAGAACTATCCCCAGACGAAGTGGAAGAAATCAATGGATGCCGAAAGAACAGAGGCTATGACTCTTGGTACGGGCATCAACCACTCTTATGTGTTTGAATATGAAAAGACAGGCGTATTCTCCGATCCCTACGTTAAGGGTAGAAGCTACACCGAGGCGTTCGGCGAAGATTATCGCCCCGAAGCTAAAAATCAGGGCTATTTCTTCAAGGAGCAGGCATCTCGTGTACTTGAGGAAGATCCCATGATTGTTATCATTGACGGATGGAACGAATGGACGGCAGTCAGAAATGCAGAATATTCAGGCTTTACCAACGCTTTCGTTGATACTTATGATGAGGAAAACAGTCGTGACTTTGAGCCTTCCAGAGGAGCACTGCGTGACGACTATTATATGCTTCTTACTGACTTCTGCCGAAAATATAAGGGCGTACGCCCCGCACCTTTAGCCTCTGCAGAAAAGACCATTGACCTTGCAGGCGGAGATGAGCAGTGGGCAGATGTTGCTCCTGAGTTCTTAAATGTAGTTGAAGGTTATGAGCGTGACCACGAGGGAAGTATAAACCCCGAAACAGGCGAGCATTTCCACTACACCACAAAGATTTCAAACCTTATAAAGAGTGCAAAGGTGGCAAGAGATTGGGAAAAACTTTACTTCACTGCAGTATGTGAAGAAGATATTGTTAAAAACGATTCCTTTATGCATCTTTATATCGATGTTGACCGTAACCGTGCAACAGGCTGGGAAGGCTATGATTTCTCCTACAATGTGTTCGGCATAGGAATATTTGCAAAGTATGAAAACGGTGCCTGGGTTGCACTTACAGGAACAGAAGAAGTTATAGAAGGTAAGAGAATAACAGTTTCTGTTCCGAGAGCGTTAATCGGTGAAACAGTAATAGACCTTGAATTCAAATGGGCGGATAACGCATTTGAAAACGGCGACTTACTTCTCTTCTACGAACACGGAAGCATTGCACCAAACGGAAGATTTAACTATCTCTACACCGAAATTGAGCAGAAGAGTTTGGATAAGAACACAAGAGAAAATCTTTATGATACAACCGTACTTAAAGAAAACCACAACCGTATGAACGTAAACGGCGGTGAAATGTACGTTTATGAGGCGGACACAAGAGTTACAACCGTTGTTGAAAACGGCATGTTATACATCCCCGTAATTGCGGCAGAAGAAATTTTGGGTTACGGCGAAACAAAGTATGAATTCTACCCCGAAAAGAATATGCTGCACTTAAGTAGCCACGGTCTTGAAAACTTTGAAATTACCGACTATGTATGGTCATATACCGTGCTTGGTACAAATGAAGTAAGAATCAACGGCAAAGCCGCAACCCTTACAAACCCCGTAAAGGTTATTAACGGAATATGCTACATTCCGCTTTCTTACTTCTCCGACGTATTCGGCTGGGAAGTTGAAAATGCAAACGGAATCTGGACTGTAGCGCATTACGGTGCATATGATGCCGCAGTAGCAAAAGCGGCAGAGCTTTTATAAGAAAGGAGAATGATGAATATGAAAAAATTAATATCCTTAATCCTTTCGGTTTTAATGCTTTTCTGCCTCATATCGGTTCCTTCATTTGCAGAAGAGGTTGAGGCAAAGATATGGCTTCCGGTTCTTGAAACCCTGGGTAACCACGAGGCGTGGGAGGTTGAGGTTTACAGTACCATTAATCCTTCCCGTGCATATAAGAGATTTATAATCGACGAAAACCCCGATACCTACTGGCATTCTTATTATGAAAACTCGGGAACAACCATCACCTACCGTGATACACCTCCCCACGACATTGACATAACGCTTCCCGAAGAAACACCTATTTACGGCTTTTCCTACACCACAAGACCGGGCGGTGGCTCCGGCAGCTGCACAAAGTATGAAACCTACGCCAAAGTTGACGGCGAATGGGTAATGCTCAGCACCGGCGAAATGTCATCAACCGCCGGAACAAAAACATTTACCTTTGCGGCAAATGTGCCCGTAAAGGAGTTCCGTTTCCGCTTTGTGGAATCCTCCGGCGGCTACGGTACCTGTGCTGAGCTTAATCTCCTTGCAGCACTTGACGGTGTGCCCACAGTATCGGCTAAGGAATATATGGAATACAGCGACAGCCACGGTATAGTGGAAGTGCCAAGCAGCAAAATCTCCGCATCCTGCGAAGACACCTCCTGGGGCGGCAATACTCCCGACAGAGTACTTGACGGAACAGATAAAAACTTCTGGCAGACCGAGGCAACAAAAGAGCCCGTTATATTGGAGCTTGATCTTGGCGGAACCTATGCCGTAACAGACTTTGACATAACTCCCCGTCAGTCAAATGACTTTCACGGAACCTGGACTAACTTTTCCATATGGTCAAGTCTTGACGGTGAAAACTTTGATATGATAGCAGACGGACTTTCATTTGAAAAGAGCCTTGATACAAAGAGAATAACATTGAGCAAGGCTATAAAGGCTCGTTATATCCAGTTTGAAATCAGCGGACATTATGCAGATCGTGCATCCTGTGCTGAAATAAAGGTTTATCAGGACAGAGGCGTGGCAAAGGAGCTTGAAAAGGAAAACAGGATAAAGTATGAACTCAAGATAGGCTCAAAGGACATTATAATTACAAAGGGAACGGCTGCTCCGAGAACCGAAACGCTTGACGTTGCACCCTATATTGACGGTGGCTATACCTTAATTCCCTTAAGAGGACTCTTAGAGGAAATGGGAGCAACAATTTCCTGGGACGGAGATATCCAGTTGGTAACCGTTGACACCTCCGCAATGAAAATTGAGCTTCAGATATGGAACAAACTTGTTTATGTAACAGGCGGCCGCTACGGCAGAATTCGTTATACACTTAACGAACCCCCACGAATCGTAGAAGGAAGAACCTTCATTCCTCTCCGCTTCGTATCTGAACATCTTGGATATAACGTGGCTTGGGACGGTTCCACACAAACTATTACAATTACAAACTATTAAAAGAAAAGCAGGAAGATTATAATCTTCCTGCTTTTTGAAGCAAAAAAACGCTTAAGGGTTCTTCGTCCCTTCCGTTGCATATATGAGGAAAAAGAACACATCTGTAGATGTGTTCTTTTTTGGTGTGCCATCAGTTTCGGTGTTAAGAAAATTATTGAGTATAATTTTTAGCCGAATGTTTCTGCGAGACGAGGCTTGAAAGTCGAGTCCGCCCATAGGGATGGCGTACCAAACAAAAAAGACACCCATAGGGTGTCTTTTGTTATGAAAGAGCCGAATGGTTTAGATGCCAATATATTTTAGTGAAATATCTCGTTTTACTCGATGTGAAATAATTTACTTCGTAAATTGTGAAATTTAATGCTAAAGCATCAAGTGAAATAAAAAAATCCTTATATCACACGCTGAAGGCGTATTTCACATTGCGAAGCAATATTTCACGCCTGAAGGGCATTTCACAAATCCTGAAAGGATTTATTTCGTTGAAAAAAGCGTACTGAATTTTCAGTACGCTTTTTTCTGGTGCGCCATCAGGGACTCGAACCCGGGACACCCTGATTAAGAGTCAGGTGCTCTACCAACTGAGCTAATGGCGCATTTCCTTGCAACAAGGGATATATTACCACAACCAAAGGTTTTTGTCAAGTGTTTTTTTAATATTTTTTCAAAATTTTTGTTTTTTATTCTAAATATCAACATGAGTTTCAGAAACTTATAAAAACTATATTGATTTCAAGGTATGAAAGTGATATATGAAATCACCACATACTATAATTTTAATACTTACTCACAAAGATATTTTTAAATATCTTTTATTTGCATTGTCATTTTTTAGATATTGCAAAGTAAATTTGTGTTTTGTAAAAAACGCAGGCTTCAATATGGTATTTACTTTGTGATATTCATATTAGGATTATAGTGTGTGGTAACATGGAAATCAAGCCTCGTTTTTGTGTGTGGTGAGATTCCCTTGCCACGCATTTTTTGTATAAAGAAAACCACGCGATAGTCGCGTGGTTCAAAAAAGGTTAACCGATAAACAGATGGAGAAGTAAAGTATACAAAAAAGTATATTATTGAGCAACATTGTTGCATAGCACAAATAAATTGTTGGAAAGCCTTCCCCTTGAGGGGAAGGTGGGTTTTGCGGAGCAAAACTCGGATGAGGTGGTAATGTAGACACTAAAAGA
>JAFXHP010000008.1 GCA_017536285.1 Clostridia bacterium | reverse complement strand
TGAAACCGGAGAATATGACGATTTGTTCACACCGGAAGACCTGGTGCTTATAAAAGAGGATATTAAAACCGTCAAGAATTTCATCGAACAAGATGCCACATTGGTGAAGGATACCATTCGTCGCAGAAGAGAAGCACAGGCGGAATAAGGCACACTCTGGCATACATTTTTTGGTATCATTTTGTTGACAACATCGTAACAATTTAGTTCTTCTTATAAACACCCAAGGACGCAGATGCGTCCTTGGGTGTTTTTTTAAAAACGGTTCGTCATAAATGCCGAACCCTATAAAAATGACAAAAAAGGTACGTCCCCTTTTGTCATTTTTATAGCACTGCCCCGTCCCCAAAATTGTTTATTTGTTTTCAACAGCACCTATGCCAAGACCTTTAAGATTTGCAAGCCTGTTGTTTTTCTCTGCCAAGTACAGTTCCCAGATTACTCTTAATCCCTGAAGTGCTGCTCTACCATTTGTAAGAGGTGTTTTATCGTTAAGAACACAGTCTGTAAAGTGATTGATTTCATACTGGGTGTTTTTTGATTTTTCCTCTGTTCTTTTCCATACAACCTCGTAATTTTCTTTTTTATCCTCTTGCCCAGGAGTATGAACGGCAGATTTCCTGTAAATTCTTACCTCACCACCGGAGTGATCATATTCCAAAAGAGCCTTTTCTGTTTGAATTTGGAAATCATAGCCAAGTCGGGTTCCCCTTGCCCCCCATGTTGCACCATGATAACCGACAGCACCGTTTTCAAATTTCATTACAAGAGCACTTGTGCCCTCTTCAATCATCCATGGAGTTCCGTTTCTTGTACCCATATGTGCCCCTGTCACAGGCTCTCCCAGGAACCAAAGCAGAATATCAATATAATGGCAGCCATGGCTGAAAAGCTGTCCTCCGCCTAACCTGCTTGTGACAAGCCAGTTTCTTTCAATATCAAGATATGTCATATCCGCACCGGTAAGCTGTTCGGTCCATATTGACATCTGAATAATTTCTCCGAATTCCCCCGAATCAACCAGTTCTTTAAGCTTAACAACACCAGGCCAGAAACGAACCGGATAAGCAGACATAAGCTTAAGGTTACGCTTTTCGCAAGTTTCAATAAGAATTTCACATTCCCTTTCTGAATTGCAAAGAGGCTTTTCCATCAGAATGTGTTTATCATGCATTGCAAAATACATTCCACACTGAAAATGAAGATCGTGAGGCAGAGCTATTAAAACAGCATCAACCTCAGAAACCAAATCTCTGTAATCTGTAAAAATCTTTGCATTGTTTCCCAATTCTTCTGCAACTACCCTTGCATTTTCCTCAATAATATCGCAAACAGCAACGATTTCTACATTTTCACTCTTTTTCACACCATTAACATGCTGAGCCATCATTTTTCCACAGCCTATAAGACCAAGTTTTAATTTATTCATACTTTCTTCCTCCTCCATATTGTTGACAAAAAGTAAAAATTAGGATATCATTTATCTATGCCTATTTTAACAATAAAAATGTGTTTTGTATTTAGATTAAATGGTTGATTTTTTGCACAAAAAGATTAAAATCAAAGGAGAGTATAGGTTTGGAATATAAAGCTTTGAATTTTGAAGATGCTATCAAAGTAAACGGGATTTTTTCATGTTTTTATATTGATTTTAAAACTACCGTATCGGGCAAGGGAGAATCTCACAACTTTCCTGAGCTTATATTTATCAAATCGGGGGTTCATAATCTTATACTGAACAATGAGAATATAACCTTAAATCCCGGTCAGATTATGATTTATGCTCCGGGGCATTTTCATACGATGGGAGATAAAGGTTCTGATGCCACAAGCTATATATTGAGCTTTGATACAGACAGTACTGAGCTTCAGAAAATATATAACCGTCCGATTACTCTTAATTCAATGCAAAAAAATATTTTTCTGGAAATTGCAGAAACAGGTATAAAATACTTTACAAGAAAAACAGTTAACGGCGTTTCCAGAATGACATTAAAAAAAGATATTTCCGAATACAAAATATTATATTTTAAAAAACGATTGGAGCTTTTCCTTTCAGATATTTCAAAAACGCAACAAATGAATCAACGGGAAGAAAAGAAACATAGTATCCGGACTGACGAATTTGAACAGATTGTAAAATTTATGGAAGATAATATCAGCAAAAAATTTACTTTGGAGGATTTTGCTCTTGCAGGAGCTATGAGCGTTTCAAAGCTTAAATATCTTTTCCGAAATTTTACCGGCAATGGCCCTGTTGCCTATTTTAACATACTGAAAATCGAAAAAGCAAAAAAGCTCATTTGTCTTAACAAATATAATTTCAGCGAGATTTCTGACATACTCGGATTTAACTCCGTTCATTATTTTTCAAGACTTTTTAAAAAAGTGACGGGTATACCACCAACAGAATATGCCAAAATCCAAGAAAAAGACTAGAATAACATATTTTTTGAACAAAAGGGGACGTACCTTTTTTGTCCCTTACTTACTATGTCGGAGATTGATAAACCGCATTCGGAAATAAAAGTGTTATTCAAACGAGCGGAAAAAGAGTGGATCAAAGGAACAAGTAATCCCATATCACAAAACTCAATCAAGAATGTATACGAGTTTGCAGCAGACTATCTCAGTAGTAAAGATAACAATAAGTATACGGAAAAGTTAAAAGAAATTTTTAAAATAAGGTGATTTATTATGCTTAAACTAACAAAATGCCATAAATGCAAATATTATGTCGAACCTACAGAATATAATTTAATGCCAAAATGTAAGGCGTTTCCAAAGGGAATACCGCTTGAAATATTTAGAGAAGAAGTCGACCATGAAAAACCATATCCAGGAGACAACGGCATACGATATGAGCCTATAGAAGAGGATAAATGAGGCACCCCCAAGGACGCAGATGCGTCCTTGTTTTTTTACGGAACGTCAAAAATGCCGATATTAGCAAACAAAAACACATTTAAAAAATAAATTTACTTTTTTGTATTCAGATTGGGAATAATAGATATACTATCTTTATTGAAAGGATGATTTGTATGAAAAAAATATTTGCATTTATGTTTGCCACGATAATAATTTTATCCCTTACCTGTTGCACAAAGGAAGAAAAGGCAGGAAGTGTATACTGGTTTAACTTTAAACCCGAAGCAGATGCTGCACTTCAAAATATTGCCAAGAGCTACAAAAATCAAACCGGCGTAGACGTTAAAGTGGTAACTGCGGCATCCGGCGGATATAACACGGCTCTCATCGCCGAGATGGACAAGAAAAATGCTCCTACCTTGTTTGTTGTGGGAAATATGGAATCACTTAAAACCTGGGGGGACTATTGCTATGATCTTAGAGGAACAAGGGTATTTGAAAAACTCAATCAGGATATAATCCTTTATAACGAGGACGGAAGTGCGGCATCCATTGGATATTGTTATGAGTGCTTCGGAATAATTGTAAATACGGATTTACTGGAAAAAGCAGGCTATGCAATTGACGATATTTACAACTTTGAAACTTTATCCGCTGTGGCTTCTGACATTCACCAAAGAAGCGGAGAGCTTGGGTTTGACGCTTTCACTTCATCGGGACTGGACGCATCTTCTTCGTGGCGTTTTTCAGGACATCTGGCAAACATGCCTCTTTATTATGAATTTAAGGACAGAGGAGTTAATTTTCAGGTGCCGAAGCTTACGGGAAGTTACCTTTATGCATTTAAAAACATATGGGACTTGTATATAAATAACTCATCTGTTACCGGTGCGAGTCTTGCAACTGCAACAGCAGACATGGCTACCGCAGAATTTACCGAGCGTAAGGCAGTGTTTTATCAGAATGGCTCATGGGAATATCACAAGCTTAAGGAAGCAGGATTTACGGATGACGAACTTAAGATGATTCCCATATATACCGGCGTTCCGGGAGAGGAAAATGCCGGACTTTGTTCCGGTACGGAAAACTGTTGGGCGGTAAATAAAAACGCTTCCGAAGAAGATATAAGGGCAACTCTTGATTTCATGGACTGGCTTGTAACATCTGAGGAGGGAACAAAGGTTATGACTGAGGAATTTGGTGCTATTCCTTACGAAGGAGCACCTGAGGATACCAATCTCTTTATAAGAAATGCATCGGAATATATTAATGAAGGAAAGTATTCTGTAAGCTGGGACTTTAACCTTACGCCCGGAGTTGAAATGTGGCGTATGGGAGTTACTGACGCTCTTACTAAATACAGTGCGGGACTTTCCGACTGGTCCGAAGTAGAAAAAGCGTTTATTGCCGGTTGGGAACAGCAGTATACATTGGAAAATCAGTAAAAACATTAAAGGAAGAGTGTGATTTTAAGTGATTAAAAAAATCCGCAGGGAGCGAGGCGGTTTGTCGTCAAGTCTTATAAGGAAGCCCGTTGCCCGCATGGGCTGGCTCTTCCTTTTGCCTACATTGATTGCCTTTTTTATAGGCTTTATATGGCCGTTTATGCAGGGACTTTTCCTGTCTTTTACAAAGTTCAGGCTTACAAGCGATTGGGAATGGAGTGGAATAGACAATTATATTCAAGCGTTTTCGGATGCGTCCTTTGTTAACGCCTTCAAAAATACGGCACTGTTCACCTTTGTGTCGCTTATTCTGATAAATCTTATTGCATTCGCTGTGGCCTACGCCCTTACCAGTAAAATAAGGGGAGCTGATATTTTCAGAACAGTTTTCTTTATGCCAAACTTAATCGGAGGCATTGTGCTTGGCTATATCTGGTCTATGATATTTGACTACATTCTGTCATTTTACAGTACATCCATAATGCTGGACGGAAGACTTGGATTTATCGGACTTGTGATTTTAATGTGCTGGCAGCAGGTGGGGTATATGATGATTATATATATCGCAGGATTTCAGTCTGTGCCGGAGGATATGCTTGAAGCATCCAAAATTGACGGAGCCACCGGCTTTCAGGCACTGAGGAGAATTATCATCCCCAACATGATGCCCTCAATTACAATATGCACTTTTCTGACATTAACCAATTCATTTAAGCTTTATGATCAGAACTTAGCTCTTACGGCGGGAAGGCCCTTCCAAATGCTTGCCGACGGAAGCACGATAAGAACCACGGAGCTTATGGCACTTAATATTGTAAATTCCTTCAGCTCCAATGTC
Source organism: Clostridia bacterium (assembly GCA_017536285.1). Next base: position 2,518 of record JAFXHP010000008.1, on the reverse strand, counting down.
ACGAATCGTGGCGTCGGTCAGGCAAAAGCGGTGCTATTCTGCATACTGGTTGTGGGAATAGGACTGCTGCAGCTATTCGGAACAAAATCAAGGGAGGTAAAAAATTGAAAAATCTCTCTTCGTTAAGGCGGGAAAGAGCTGTGAAAACAGTGCTCACGGTGATATTTTCCGTCATCAGTATATTTTATGTTATGCCAGTTCTCCTGGTGCTGATTAATTCATTCAAGAGCAACAATGCCATAAATATGGAAACCTTCAGTCTGCCAAATGCCGAAAGCTTTGTGGGGGCGGATAACTATATAAAGGGTATGACCTTCGGAAACTATCCCTTTCTTATGTCGGTTTTATACAGCTTTATAATTACCGTAACTTCCACTGCACTGATACTTTTATGCACGTCAATGGCGGCGTGGTACATTGAAAGGGTGGGCGGAATAATAGGGAAGAGTGTTTACTACTTATGCGTTTTTTCAATGGTTGTGCCCTTCCAGATGGTTATGTACACTCTTTCAAGAACGGCGGACACGCTTAACTTAAATACGCCTTTTACCATTCCCATAATTTACCTTGGATTTGGTGCAGGACTTGCGATATTTATGTTTTCGGGCTTTATTAAATCCATACCGTCAGAAATTGAGGAAGCGGCGTCCATTGACGGATGCGGGCCTGTTAAGACCTTCTTTCTTGTGGTGCTTCCTATGCTCAAGCCAACCCTTATTTCCGTGGGAGTGCTTGAAATTATGTGGATATGGAACGACTATCTTCTTCCTTATCTTGTGCTTGATATAAACGAGTACCGCACCATTCCCATTCATATTCAGTACCTTCGTGGAAGCTTCGGTACGGTGGATATGGGTGCAACGATGGCGATGATTATGATAAGCATTGTACCGGTTATTGCATTTTATCTTCTTTGTCAGAAGCATATAATAAAGGGTGTTGCCGCAGGTGCGGTAAAAGGGTGAAGCGTTAAAAATGCCCGGAACGCAAAAAGGCAAGTTTATTAAGAAAAATAAGAGATATACCTTGAAAACAGAAAGGCGATGCATTGCATCGCCTTTTTTGCTTGAAAATTTGCCCTTTATAGTATATACTGTATAGCATAAAGGATGGGGTTTTATGTACACATACGAAGAGCTTTTACACCTTTCGGCACTTAAGGAAAGAAAGGGCGAAAAGGAAAAATTTGAAGCAAGGCTTAAAAGTATACTTGGAATATCTCTTGCAGACGGGGATGTTACATACAAGGACACTTCACTAAGGGAAGATGAGGCAAAGCCGTCATTTGACAATTTTGCTGCAGTTAAAAATGCAAAGGAGACAGAGGACGGCTTTATTTCAGTTTCGGAGGCGTATTATGAAGGGAAAAATTGAAAAGATAAATGCGCTTCTTAAAAATAAAGAAATTTCGCCTTCGCTTCTTATCGAAAAGTATCTTGAAAGAATAAAGGAAAAAGAGGACCTTAATGCATTCATTACGGTGACGGAAAAAGAAGCACATGAAAACGCCCGATATGCAGAAAAGCTTTTTGATGAGGGGAAGGACACCTTGCTTTCCGGAATTCCCATGAGCCTTAAGGACAATCTTTCAAGTTGCGGAATTTTAACCACGGCGGGAAGCAGAGTTCTGCTTGATTACTATCCTACTTATGATGCCCATACTTACGCCTGCCTTAAAAAGGAAGGTGCGGTGCTGCTCGGCAAAAACAATATGGACGAGTTCGGAATGGGTGCATCAAGTGACACTTCGTTTAAGGGTGCGGTTATAAACCCTCTTGATGAAAAAAGGTCTCCCGGTGGTTCCTCCGGCGGAAGTGCAGCAGCTGTTGCATCCGGCTGTGCGGTTTATGCCTTGGGTTCAGATACCGGAGGAAGCATAAGGCTTCCCGCATCCTATACGGGCACCGTCGGTCTTTGCCCCACCTACGGAGCCTTAAGCAGACGCGGACTTATTGCCCATTCGTCCCTGCTTGACAGAGTGGGGATAATCGCAGGCTCGGTTTCAGATGTGTCGGCGGTTTTCGATGCGGTAAACCGCTTTGATGAAAAGGATATGACATCGGTTAAGGGCGACAGGAAAAAAACTTACGGAAATCTTTCCGATGGCGTAAAGGGACTTAAGGTCGGAATAATTTTGGATGTAACGGATAAAGCCCACGATGAAACGAAAAAACATATCAAAAGAGTCGCAGAAACCTACAGATTGCTTGGCGCGGAAGTGTCGGATGTGAAAATTCAGGGCTGGAACAAGGCGGATGACATATATTCCGTAATTGCGACCTCTGATGCGGCAAGTAATTTAGCAAGGTATGACGGTGTAAGATACGGCGAAAGACGAAACAGCGTCATCGATACAAGAGAGGGCTTCGGCGAGGAAGTAAGAATGAGAATCCTTCTGGGAAACGCCATACTGACCTCGGAAAAGGAGCTTTCTTTAAGGAACAAGGCGGAGGCGGAACGATGCCGTCTTGCAGAAAGCTTCAAAGAGGCGTTCCGTAAATTCGACATACTTATTTCG
>JAFXHP010000007.1 GCA_017536285.1 Clostridia bacterium | reverse complement strand
TTCAAATTATTTTTAAGAGGTACTTGCTGCTCACTTGCAACAGATGCTATTTTAACACACCCGCCATTATTTGTCAACACTTTTTTCGACGAATTATTCTACAAAACGCCGCAGGAAAATCCCGCGGCGTTTGTGCATTTTTATATATGGCAGGTTATGACCTTCCTATATGCCTCGTTCTTTCTATTATTATACCGCTTATCACACCGGTTATTGTCCCCGTTATCACCGATGATATTCCAAGAACGCTAAGATAATATACAAAAGAAAAGCTTCCGGATAGAATAAACAACGCAATGAGCTGCCCTATATTATGAAACAGTGCTCCCGCAATGCTGATTCCAACGGTTCCAAAAAATCCTTTCTTTTCCAGCAACGCCATTATAATAAACGAAAGAACCGCACCTGCTACTCCGTAAAGTGTTCCACCCACTCCCCAAAACAGTATGCCACATACTATCGATTTAATTATAGATACGCCTAACGCACTTTTATATCCGAGTCTGTAAAGTGCCAGAATAACACATATATTCGAAAGGCCTATCTTTACGCCGGGAAAACTTACAGGAAGCGGAATCATTTGTTCAAGATACCCCATAACGATGGCAAGAGATGAAAGCACTCCTACATATACAAGCTTTCTCATTCTTTCTTTACTCCGCATCATTTTCACCGCCTTTTACTTTTACAATCACACAGTTAGGCATGCAAACAATATCTTCCCCTTCTTTTGATACAGCACCTTTCTTAACGCAAATCTGATCGGGACACGCAGCATAGCTCATGAACGCTTCATTATTTATAATAGTAAGAATATTATTTTCACCTATATTCACTGTCTGTTCCTTCGCTGTAAGCACATAGCTCCCAAACTGTTTACCGTCAATGCTTACGGTAACATACGTTCCTTCTTCATGATTTTGAGTTAAAACAAAAAGTATCCCAAATATCAAAAGCAGCACTACAGCGAAAATATAATCCTTTTTCTTCATTTCATTCTTCCTTTAACCATGCTCTCTCACCAGATACGACTTCGGGGAGAGACCTGTATACTTTTTGAATATTCTGCAAAAATACGCCTTGTCGGAAAATCCCAGATAGTCCGACACTTCCCCTACATTCATATCACCGGACTGAAGCAATAGTTTGGCGTGCTCCACCTTTGCATTTATCTGATAATTTATGGGCGAAACCCCGGAATATTTTTTAAATAAACTTCGGAAATGACTTGGACTTACATGACACATATCGGCAATTTCGGCAATTGACTTTTCCTGCAATATATCATTTTCCATATAGACAATTCCTTCAGCAATGGATGAAAACTCACTTTTATATATGTCTCTTATTTTATGTTCATAGCTCAATGATGATATGAGTTTGTAGATAACAGCCTTTGCTTCCGCAATACATGGATTTGCCGACTTGAATATATCAGCAGCCTCAAAAAAGCAATCTGCTTCTTTTCCTTTTATATTCTCTATTGCCATTATGCTATCAGAAAGAACAAAACACTCACCTTCTCCATCAAAGGTGTTAAATTCAATAAGATAAGTCGAAACACCTTCTCGTGTTTCTTTTCCAAAAACCGATGAATATACCGCGCCCCTCGGTATATATATAACATCGCCCTCTTTTCCCCGTACCGTAGTCCCGTTATCTAAAGTATATTCTACTCCGCAGTTTTTAAGGTACAGAAAGGCCGCTGTAGGCCGCGGATTAGCGTGCCTGAACACATCCTTATCTTTCCAGTACTGACACATAGAGAAAATATTTTTAAGATTGTAATCTGTACTATAAAGCTTATCAAATGCCACAACCTGCATTAATACCGCCTTCTTTCATAATTAAAATTTTAGCACACCGGATACATCATGTCAATATTTTTTGGCGAAAAGTGCAATTTTCCTTGCGGTTTATCCATTGATTTATGCTATTTAGTGGTGTAAAATACAATTAAGAAATCAGAAAGGAATGATTTTATGCTAAACGTAACTATCTGGAACGAATACATCCACGAAAAGGAAAGCGAAAAAGTAGCTAAGGTTTATCCGGAAGGTATACACGGTGCCATTGCCGAAATGCTCGGAAAGTGCGGAGAATACAATATAAGAACCGCAACACTGGAGATGGAGGAATGCGGTCTTACAGACGAAGTTCTTAATTCCACTGATGTTTTAATTTGGTGGGGACACATGAAACACTCCGCTGTTCCTGACGAAATAGCCGAAAAGGTAAGGCAGAGAGTTCTTGCAGGAATGGGATTTATCCCACTCCACTCCGCCCATCTTTCAAAACCTTTCGTAAAACTCATGGGTACACTATGCAGAAGTAAATGGAGGGAGAACGACGAAAAGGAAAGAATCTGGGTAATCGAACCATCCCACCCCATATGCAGAAATCTTCCCGAATACATTGAACTTCCCATGGAAGAGACCTATGGCGAACGCTTTGAAATTCCCGCTCCCGACGAACTTATTTTTATAAGTTGGTTTTCAGGTGGTGAAGTTTTCAGAAGCGGTTGCTGCTACAAGAGAGGCCTTGGAAAGATTTTCTATTTCCGCCCCGGTCACGAGGAATACCCCACCTTCTACAGAGAAGATATTACCCAGATTTTGAAAAATGCTATTGAATGGGCAAAGCCTTCCGAAGGCCCCATCCCCACTTTGGGACACTTTGAAGCTCTTGAAAATGTCAAGGATAAATTTGAAGGCCAGGACGAAAGTCTCAAAAAACACACATATATAAAATAAGGAGAATAATTATGGTAGAATAGGCATTGTAGGCGTTGGCGGAATTACCAACGGACGTCATATTCCCGAAATCCAAAAGGCATCAGGCGGCCAAATTACTGCCATCTGCGATATAAACGAAAAGGCATTAAAAGCTACCGGTGATAAGCTTGGCATTCCCGAACATTTAAGATTCACAGACTACCGGGACTTAATTGCATCAGATGAAGTTGACGCAGTTGAAATCTGTACCCCAAACCATCTGCACGTTCCGATTGCAGTAGATGTAGTAAAAGCCGGCAAACCGGTAAATGTAGAAAAGCCACTTTCTGTAAATCTTGATAAAGCGCAGCCATTAAAGAAAGCTTTGGAGGAAAATCCGGTTCCAAACATGATGTGCTTTACATACCGTTTTATGCCTGCTGTAAGATACGCCAAGGAAATAATGAAAAAAGGTTTGCTTGGCGACATAATAAGTGTAAATGTTGAATACCTTAAATCAAGTGCATTTATAGAAGGCAGACGTCTTGAGTGGCGTTTTATAAAGGAATATGCAGGAACAGGAGTGCTTGGTGATTTAGGCGTTCACTTAATAGATATGGCAGAGTTTCTGATTGGAGATATGAAGAAAGTTTCTGCAAAAACAGGAATCATTGTAAAGGAAAGAAAAAAACTTGACTCTGAGGAATACGCTCCTGTTGAGACAGATGACTACTGCAACTTCCTTGCAGAATTTGAAAACGGTGCTGCAGGAGTATTCACCGTAACTCGCTGTGCTCTCGGCCACGGCAACACCATTAAATATGATATCTACGGTACAGAAGGCGTAATTTCCTTTAATTTAAACAACCCCGACATTTTAAATGTCTGTATTGGAGATATTGACCGTGAATGTGAAAGCATGCATACAGTTTCCGTTCCTGCCAAGTACAGAATAACCCAGGAGCAAATGTTTATAGACATGGTGGAAGGAAAAGAATGCCCCTACCTTCCCACCGTAAAAGATGGTCTCAGAAGCCAGAAGATATTAGATTCTCTTCTTCAATCTTCGGAAAAAAGCCGCTGGATTGAATTATAAAACAAAAAATCGGATTGCCCAGCAATCCGATTTTTTATTTTATATTAATACTCTGCGTTTCCTACTGTTCTAGGATAAGGAATTACGTCACGGATATTGGAAACACCGGTTAAGTACATAATAATTCGTTCAAAACCGAGGCCATAGCCTGCATGCTTTGTTCCGCCATAACGACGAAGATTTACATACCACCAGTAATCTTCTTCCTTAAGACCGAGCTCTGCCATTCTCTCTAAAAGAATGTCGATCCTCTCTTCTCTCTGGCTTCCGCCGATGATCTCACCTACGCCGGGAACCAACATATCCATAGCAGCAACTGTCTTTCCGTCATCGTTAAGACGCATATAGAAGGATTTTATTTCCTTCGGATAGTCGATAACGAATACAGGGCTCTTGAAAATCTGCTCTGTAAGATATCTCTCGTGCTCTGTCTGAAGGTCGCATCCCCACTCAACAGGATAGCTGAACTTCTCACCGCTCTTTTTAAGAAGCTCAACTGCTTCTGTATAAGTAACCTTTTTATAACTGCTCTTTGCAAGGTCATTAAGTCTCTGCAGCAGAGTCTTATCAACAAAGCTGTTGAAAAATTCAAGTTCCTGCTTGCAGTTTGTTAAAACGTGCTTGATTATATACTGAATCATATCCCATGCAAGTTGCATATTGTCATCAAGATCGGCAAATGCTATTTCGGGTTCGATCATCCAGAACTCAGCTGCGTGACGTGCTGTGTTGGAATTTTCAGAACGGAACGTGGGACCGAAGGTATAAATCTTACCATATGCAAGAGCATATGTTTCGCCTTCAAGCTGGCCGGAAACCGTAAGGTTTGTGCTTCTTCCGAAGAAATCCTTTGACCAGTCGATTTTTCCGTCTTCAGTTTTCGGAGGATTTTCCATATCCATGGTTGTTACTCTGAACATTTCACCTGCTCCCTCACAGTCAGAACCTGTAATAAGCGGTGTATGAACATATACAAATCCCCTTTCATGGAAGAAAGAATGAATTGCATAAGCAACTTCACTTCTTACTCTGAATACTGCAGAGAACAAATTCGTTCTGGGGCGAAGATATGCTTGTTCTCTTAAAAACTCAAGGCTGTGTCTCTTGTTCTGAATGGGGTAATCGGGTGTAGAAAGTCCTTCTACCACAACCTCGGTTGCCTTAAGTTCAAAAGGCTGTTTCATCTCAGGTGTAAGTGCAACAATGCCCTTTACAACAACAGAAGCACCTATATTAAGTGCTGCGATTTCATCGTAATTTGCAATTTTCTGTCTTTCAAAAACCACCTGTATACTTTTAAAACAGCTGCCGTCGTTAAGATCGATAAATCCGAATTCCTTACTGTCTCGGATATTTCTTATCCAACCGCCTATTACTACTTCCTTTCCTGCGAAAGAAGCAGTGTCTTCATATATGCTTCTTACAAAATCTCTTTTCATTTATGTCACATTCCTTTCATTAACATAAGCCGAGGGAAGTTGCCCCCTACAAGGCTTAAAAACACAAATTTTGCGTAATACTGCAGAAAATCCTGCAAATATACGCCAGTATTATTTTTGAATTTTCTTTGTCTTCCATCAAAATTTGATGGTTTTAAGCTCTTCGACCTTAAACGCAGGAAAATTTAGTGCAATTTCAATGCGGAGGACGAAGCAAGACTGACGTCTTACGAGGACGACAAATTGGAAGTGTGCAAATTTAACAAGTTTAAGGCTTATAGGGATCAACTTCCCTCGGCTTATGCCGAAGCTATCCGAACAAAGAATCCGGATAGCCTAAGTTTTATTTACTCTTACCTAAGTATGCTTCCTTTATGCTTTCATCAGCTAAAAGCTCTGCACCTGTGCCTACTTTTGTTATCATACCTGTTTCAAGTACATATGCAAAGTCAGCTGTCTGAAGTGCCATATTTGCATTCTGCTCAATTAAAAGAACTGTTATTCCCTCTTTATTTATTGCTTTGATAATTTCAAATATACTCTGCACAACAAGCGGTGCAAGACCGAGTGAAGGTTCATCCATCATAATAACCTTTGGACGGCTCATAAGTGCACGACCAACTGCAAGCATCTGCTGTTCTCCGCCCGAAAGCGTTCCGCCTGCCTGCCATTCTCTTTCCTTAAGACGGGGAAAAAGGCTGTATACATATTCAAAATCAGAATCAAGCTTGTCTTTTCTTAAGTAAGCACCTATCTTTAAGTTTTCCTTTACCGTAAGGTCGGGGAAAATTCTTCTTCCCTCTGGAACAAGCGTAATGTGCTTTGCAACTATATCCGTAGGATTTTTTCCGGTAATATCCTCACCCATAAAGGTAATTTTACCTTCCTTAGGCTTAACAAGACCTGCAATACTTTTAAGGGTCGTGCTTTTTCCTGCACCGTTGGCACCGATTAAAGTGATGATTTTACCTTCAGGTACATCAATATCAATTCCCTTTACGGCTTCAATTCCGCCGTAGTTAACTTTAAGACCTTCAATTTTAAGGAAATCACTCATCGTCGCTCACCCCCAGATATGCATCAATTACTCTTTCGTTTTTCTGCACCTCAGAGGGTGTACCCTCTGCGATAAGCTTACCGAAATCAATAACATAAATTCTGTCGGAAATATCCATAACCAGATTCATATGATGCTCTATAAGTAAAATAGTAAGATTGTACTTGTCTCTTATTTCTCCGATAAATGCGGTAAGCTCCTCTGTTTCCTGAGGATTCATACCTGCCGCAGGCTCATCAAGAAGAAGTAACTTAGGCTCTGTTGCAAGAGCTCTCGCAATCTCAAGTCTTCTCTGAAGACCGTAAGGAAGGCTTGAAGCGAGCTCATCACGGAATTCCCAGAGATTCTGCTCCTTAAGAAGAGCTTCTGTCTCCGCTCTCATTCTTGCCTCTTCCTTGGCAGAGAAGCGGAAGGTTGCAGAAAACACATTGTGCCTTGCTCTCATATGCTTTGCAGTTAAAACATTTTCAAAAACCGTCATACTCTTCCAGAGTCGAATATTCTGGAACGTTCTTGCAATGCCCAGCTTTGTTATCTTATCGGGAGTTTTAACTATTTTATTGTTATACTTTCCCCTATTTTCGCCGGCGTAAAGCTTTTTCATTTTGCCTCTCGGCTTATTTTCAAGCATTATATCGCCGAAGAACTCAACGCTTCCGTTAGTTGCTTCGTAAACGCCGGTGATAACGTTGAATACCGTTGTCTTTCCGGCACCATTAGGACCTATTAAAGAAACAATTTCATTTTCATTTACATTAAGAGAGAGGTTGTTTACCGCAACAACGCCGCCGAACTGCATTGTTATGTCGTTAAGCTTTAATACCGAATTACTCATTTCACACTCTCCCCCTTCTTTGCTTTCTTTTAGAATAAATCAGGAAGCTCTTTAGAGCCCATGATACCCTGTCTGAAGAAGAGCACCACGATCATAATGATGATCGAGAATACCACCATACGGAATCCGTTCTTAAGAAGCGGAACCTTGAATCCTCCGATAAAGGTTTCGTTGTCAAGAAATCTTAACAACCATTCACTGCAAGCCACAAACAGGAAAGAAGATATACAGCTTCCAGATACCGACCCGATACCGCCGATTACAACGATAAGAAGGATTTCATAAGTCATCGCCGATGTAAACACTCTTGCCTGTGCATTGTTTGTGAACATTGCAAAAAGTGCACCGCCAACGCCTGCGAAGAAAGAGGATATGCAGAAGGAAAGCATCTTGTGCTTTGCAAGATTGATACCCATAGCCTCTGCCGCAATTTCGTCATCTCTTATTGCCTTAAAACTTCTTCCGTAAGAGGAATTTATAAGAAGAATAATTATCGCAATACAAATCATTGCAACAAGCAGCGGAACAAAGCTTGATAAGTAAAATACAACCTTTCCGCCGGCTCTCACATTGAAGTTGGAGAATGTGGGAAAGCTCTTTATCATATTGGCACCATTTGTAACCGGACCAAGGGTCTGCCACTGGAATACTGCTTTTATAATTTCCGCAAAACCAAGAGTTGCAATGGCAAGATAGTCACTCTTAAGACGTAATACAGGAAGACCGATTAAGTATGCAAAGAGTGCTGCCACGCATCCGGCACGGATTATTGCCACAAGAACTCCTAAAATGAGGCTCACTACCCCACCGAAACCTTCGTTTCCGAAAATGTTACCAAACAATTCCTGGAAGGAAAAGTTTATTGCAGAGCCGCCGTAAAGATAATATACGGTTTCTCTCATTCCTGTGGGCACGGTAAATATTGCATAGGTGTATGCACCAAGAAGCATAAATCCGGCCTGACCAAGGGAGAATAGACCGGTAAAACCGTTAAGAAGGTTCATAGATACCGCCACAAGGGAATATACAGCACCTTTTTTAAGAACTGTGAAAAGAATATGTGTGGGAGGAATAATTTTGGAATTTTCCAGAAATACAACTACCGCAAGAAGCACAAAGCAGAAGATAAGTGCGGCCATTGAATTTTTGTTTACTTTATTTGTCTTTGTCATGTTGCCGCCTCCTCACACTTTATCTGTTGCCTTTTCACCGAACAAACCTGTAGGCTTAGCTATAAGAATGATGATGAGAAGTGCAAATGTAAATGCATCAACGAAGTTTGTTGCACCTTCAAAGGGAAGTACCTTTATGATATTTTCGCAGATGCCGATAATAAACGCACCTATTACCGCACCCGGGATGGAGCCGATGCCGCCGAATACTGCAGCAACGAAGGCCTTAAGACCTGGCATTGCTCCCGCTGTGGGTGTTATGTAGGTATAGTTACTGAAGTAAAGGAAAGAACCTACCGCAGCAAGGAAAGAACCTATTACAAAAGTCATGGATATTACATTGTTAATCTTAATACCCATAAGCTGGCTGGTTCCAAAGTCTTTCGCCATGGCACGCATCGCCATACCAACCTTTGTATGATTAATTAAAAGCACAAGGCCGATTACAAGTAAAAGAACAAGGAAAGGTGTTATAACCGTTACCATGCTTGTGCTTGCTCCCCCGATAGTAACCATTTTAGAAAGACCGGGGATTGTGGGATAGTTCATGGGCTGACCGCCTGTTACATATGTAGCAACGTTCTGAATAAGATAGCTTACACCGATGGCAGAAATCATAACCGACATTCTGGGTGCAGTTCTTAAAGGTTTATAAGCTGCACGCTCAATCACAAAACCCAAAACGATAATCATTGCCAATACAATGGGAGTAGCCACGTACCATGGCATACTTGCGGTCAGGAAAATCATAACAAGTCCCGAAACCATAAACACGTCTCCGTGTGCAAAATTTATAAGTCTTAAAATACCGTATACCATTGTATATCCGATAGCAATCAGTGCATACTGTCCGCCCACGGAAATACCGGATAACAGTGTAGATATCGCAAATTCCACGAAATTTCCTCCTTAAGTTAAGATAGACAGCAAAGGCCGTCTCAAAAACGTTTTCTTAAAAAACCGCTTTTGACGCGGCCTTCCAAAAAAAGCCGTATGGCGGGGGTAAAAATCCCCCGCCGGCTTTATTGATTTTCAAATTATTCAGCTACAGTCTGAACAGTTTCAAGTACCCATGCACCGTTAGCGGTGTCAGCAGTCTTAATATAAGCTGTGTCACGCTTTGCATCGCCGATTTCGTCAAATGCGATTGCACCGGATACACCGTCATATGTAACAGCACCAAGAGCAGCCTTGATTGCAGCAGGATCTGCAGAATCAGCAGCCTTGATTGCTTCGAGAGCTACGTAGTAAGCGTCATAACCCATTGCTGTTACAGCAGAGATTGTGTCGTCACCACCGTTAGCAGTTTTTGCATCAGCGTTGGTGTTGATGTATTCTTTGATACCTGCGTCAAACTCAGGAGAACCGCCTTCCTGATAGAAGGTGGAAACGTAAAGCTGGATGTTTGTATCCTTAGCAGCTTCTAATACCTTGTTATCGTCAAGTGTATCGGAACCAAGGAAAGGAATTTCGATACCGAGCTTTGCAGCCTGGCTTACGATCTGTGTAGCATATGCGATGGAAACAGGAGTAAAGATAACTTCTGCGCCTTCGTTTTTAGCCTTGTTTAAGTAAGAAGTGAAGTCAGAATTGTCCTTGGGGAAAGAGTCAGAGATAACTTCGCCGCCTGCAGCTTCGAAAGCCTGCTTGAAGAATGCGATAAGACCCTGGTCATATTCGTTACCCTGTTCACCTAAGAGATAAGCCTTCTTAGCTGCAAACTTGTCAACTGCGAAGTTTGCAAGAACGCTACCCTGGAAGGGATCAAGGAAGCAAATTCTGTAGTAATAGTCGTTACCTGCTGTTACGTTGGGGTTTGTGCATGTGATACCGAGAGCAGCCATACCTGCATCACCGAAGATGGGGCCTGCAGCCATAGATACGCCGGAGCCGTAAGAACCGAGAACCATAGCAACGCCTTCGCTTACAAGCTGAGAAGCTGCTGTGGGAGCCTTGGATGCATCGGAACCGTTGTCACCGTAAACAAGTTCAATCTTGTAGGTCTCGCCTGCGATGTCAATTGTGGGTGTCTGAGAGTGAGCATACTGCACACCGAGCATTTCCTTTTTACCGCCGGAAGCAGAGTCACCTGTTGCGGGTTCGAATACGCCGAGCTTAATAACCTTTTCGCCGGTTTCTTCAACCTGTGTTTCGCCGCATGCTGTAAATAACATACAAATCATGAGGCAAGATAAAATAAGTGCCAATACCTTTTTCATACTGAATACCTCCAATATTTTCTAAATGCTTTCGCATTCTTTTTGTTTCATGTGTGCATACATTCCCCTCTTACTGTCCACGGCTGGTGGACTAATGTAGTGTTTATGCACACATTACTTTGTTATATTACCATGATAAAGGACTTTTGTCAATATAAATTTACCTGTTTTGACAAATATAAGACAATCTGTAAGACTTGGATTTTTGTGCATATTCCGTCTCCCCTCTGCATAGGTATGTACAAACTACAGTTTTTAAGAAGGCAGAGCGTTTTTATGCCTTTGGAAAGGAATGATTTTTTTGGAAAACATTTATTCCGATATTGCCTTGCGTACACAAGGTGATATCTATCTCGGCATTGTCGGCCCGGTACGCACCGGCAAATCCACATTTATAAAGAAATTTATGGATTATTTCGTTCTGCCGAAAATTGATAATCCATATAAAAAAGAGCGTGCCTCAGATGAAATGCCCCAGAGTGCAGAAGGCCGTACCATTATGACAACCGAACCCAAATTCATACCCAACGAAGCTGTGAAAATCACACTTGATAACAATTCATTTTTCAACGTCCGTTTAATCGACTGTGTAGGATACATAGTTCCGGGTTCCATAGGATATATGGAAGAAAACGCTCCACGCATGGTAAAGACTCCCTGGTCAAAAGAAGCAATTCCGTTTAACGAAGCTGCAGAATACGGAACTAAAAAAGTAATAAACGAACATTCCACCATAGGCCTTGTGATAACTACCGACGGCAGCATAACAGGAATTCCCAGAGAGGATTACGTTGAGGCAGAAGGAAGAGTAATAGAAGAATTAAAAGCCATAGGAAAGCCGTTTATCGTTTTACTTAACTCCGTTAATCCTGAAAGCGATGACGCCAAAAATGCCGCAGATGAAATATGCAGAAAGCATGACATCCCCGTAAAAAGAATAAACTGTGCCGAAATGACCGAAAAAGATATAAACTCGATTCTCGAAGCCGTACTTTATGAATTTCCCGTAACTGAAATAGGGATTGATGTTCCTTCATGGATAGACGCTCTTCCAATGGAGCACAGCTTGAAGAAAAGAATATATGCCAAAATCCGTGAAACTGTTTACGGCATTCAAAAAATCAGACAGATTTCCTTGCTTACAGATGCACTTTCCGGGGAGGATTTCATAACAGATGCTTTTGCAGACAGAATAGATTTAGGTAGTGGCTCTGTCAACATAAAAACCTCGGTAGACGACACTCTTTTCTATGGCATAATAAAGGATACAACAGGTTTTGACATCGACAGCGAAGAAAAGCTTCTTCGTCTTTTAATTAACTTATCTTCAATGGAAAAAGAATATTCCAGAATCAAATATGCCCTTTGCAAAGTAAAGGAAACCGGATATGGCATAGTAAGTCCTGCTCCGGATGAACTTTCTTTGGAAGAACCCGAAATTATCCGCCAAGGAGGCAAATACGGTGTCCGCCTATGTGCCAGTGCACCTTCCATACATATGATGCGTGCCGATATAAAGACGGAGCTTTCCCCCATTGTAGGAACAGAAAGAGAATCGGAAGAGCTTGTCCACTACCTTTTGGAAGAATTCGAATCCGATCCCATAAAGCTTTGGGAATCAAAGCTTTTCGGTAAAAGTTTGCACGAACTCGTGACAGAAGAGCTTAACAATAAGCTTTCAAGAATGCCGGACGATGCCCGTGATAAGATAAGAGAAACCTTGGAGCGTATAATAAACGAAGGTTCCGGAGGACTTATCTGTATAATACTTTAATATTTGACTTTCTCACCTCCTTGTGGTATTCTTATTGTATAAATACCGCAAGGGGGCATTATTTTGAACATCACTGTTTCGGCCAATGCCAAAATAAATCTTTTTCTCGATATTACCGGCAAACGCAATGACGGCTATCACAACATAGCCTCAGTTATGCATTCGGTGGATTTACACGACAGTCTTGATTTATCTTTTAATAAGGAAAGAAAAATTTTAATAACCTCCTCCAATCCTTATATTCCAACGGACGAAAGAAACATTGCATATATTGCAGCCGTCAAATTTCTGTCGGAAATAAAAACAGATCAGGGAGTTACAATTCATATAACCAAACGAATCCCTATAGGCGGAGGTCTCGGAGGTTCCAGTACCGACGGTGCAGCCGTACTTTCAGGCCTTAACTATATTTTCGGCAAACCATTCTCCGAAGAAGAACTTATAAATATCGGGGCGACATTGAGTGCGGATATTCCCTTTTGTATAAAAAAAGGGGCGGCTCTCTGCGAAGGTATAGGAGAAATCATGACTCCTCTTCCCACCTTTTCATGTTGTTATGCCGCAATTATAAATCCCAGATTTTCACTTAACACCAAAATGATGTACGAGCGTTACGATAACGAAGGTGACAATATACACCCTTCTCCCAAAGCAATGATAGCCGCACTTAAAAACAATTCAGTTTCCGAAGCGGCTTCTTCCCTTTATAACGCATTTGAAAAGCCCGCCGGAACATTAAGACCTGCCATACTCAGATTTAAAGAACGCCTTATAGCAGAAGGAGCAATAGGATCTTTAATGAGCGGAAGCGGTTCTTGCATCTACGGTCTTTTCGATAATTCAAGCTATTGCAAAGCCCTTTGTGAAAAGCTAAATTCAGAAAACATATATGCAGTTTGTACACGAGTTATATAAAAAAGTCAGGCAATGCCTGACTTTTTTATTTACGAAAGCTTACCCAGCATATCAATGCTTCTTCTTATAAATTCCTGCAAATCCTCAGCGGGAAGAGGCTCAGATTCCATTCTTGCAAGGTCATAGATGTGCTTTGCCATAAGCTCTGCCTTTTCCTCATCCATGGAAGGAAGCTTTTCAATTATGGAGTTATTTAAGTTTATCATAAGCTTTTTCTTGTCCGGGAATTCCATACCGCCCATTGCCGCTGACATCATACGCATTCTTCTTGCATATTCATCAATCATGGAAAGAGCGGGTACACCTTCTTCCTTAAGTGCCGCAGTATCAATTTCTGTTCCTTCGGGAAGTGCCTTTTCAAAAATCTTCTTAACCGCTGCTGCATCCGCTTTTGCACTTTCTGCCTTAAAGCTGTCGGGAGTAACCGAATCAATGCTTCTGAAGGTTATACCTTCGTTTTTGCTCTCCAAAAACTGAACGAAGGTGGCATCAATAAGGCCGGGCATCAGCATAACTTCAATTCCCTGGTCACTGAACATATTGATATACTGTTTCTGATAGTCACCGCTTGTAGCATAGTACACTTCTTTCTTGTCTTCGCCTAAATATTCGGAAAGTGTCACATACTTGCCCATAGTGGTTTTGTATATAAGACAATCCTTTATCTTGTCATAGAACACCGGATCGCTCATACATCCGAACTTGATAAAGCCCGAAATATCTTCCCAGTATTTTTCATAGTTTTCACGTTCTGTCTTAAACATCGAAGAAAGCTTGTCGGCAATTTTCTTTACGATGTGGTTTGCAATTTTACTAACCGTTCTGTCATTCTGTAAAAAGCTTCTTGATACATTTAAGGGCACATCGGGGCAGTCAATTACACCCTTTAACATCAGCAAAAATTCGGGGATAATTTCCTTTATATTATCCGCAACGAAAACCTGATTGTTGAAAAGCTTGACAGGTCCGCCAGTAAGGTTAGGTGTTTTCTCAACCACGGGGAAATAAAGGATACCCTTTAAATTAAAGGGATAATCCGTATTCAAGTGTATCCAGAATAAAGGCTCGTCATAGCGACGGAAAAGCTTCTGATAAAATGCCTTGTATTCATCGTCTGTGCACTGTGCGGGTGATTTCATCCACAGAGGCAGGGTTTCGTTTATCATTGTGCCCTTGTCCTCTCCCGCCTGATAGCAGAAAATCGGAACAGGCAAAAACGCACAGTACTTATCAAGGATTTCCCTTATTCTTGAAATAGATAAATATTCCTCATCCTCTTCGGTGATGTGAAGAATTATGTCTGTACCGCGCTTTTCTCTCTTGCCTTCGGTCATTTCATATTCTATACCGCCGTCACAGCTCCAGTGGGCGCTCTTTGCACCTTCTGCGAAGGATAAGCTTTCGATTTCAACGTTGTCGGAAACCATAAAGGATGAGAAAAATCCAAGACCGAAATGGCCGATTATCTGATTTTCAGGAGACTTGTCCTCGTACTTGGCAAGGAAGTCTTCGGCTCCCGAAAACGCCACCTGAGTGATGTATTTCTCAATTTCGTTTTCCGTCATACCGATACCGTTATCTGAAACGGTGATGGTTTTATTCGGCTTATCAACCACAACGTGAACTTCGTATTCCTCGTCTGTCGGAAGTGCGGCACCTGCGTCCTTCACCTTTTTAAGCTTTGTTATGGCGTCGCATCCGTTTGATACGATTTCTCTTAAGAAAATGTCCTTATCGGAATAAAGCCATTTCTTGATAACGGGAAAAATATTTTGTGTGTGAACTGTAATATTGCCCTTCATAATAATTCTCCTTATATAATAAATTCGTCGCCGTCGATTGGCAAAATAAGCTCTCCCTTAATCCTGCTCTTTCCTTTTTCAAAGGCAGGATATTTTTCCGCCTGACGGTTTGTGTGTATAATCATAATTTTATCTGCAAGACATTCTTCCAATTTTTCAAAAAGTGCGTCAACCTCAAAATGTGCACCTTCTGTAATAAGTGCATCAAGTGCTTCCTTTGCAATATTTGGAAAATCCTCCAATGTATGATGTATATCTCCGGTTATGTAAATTCTTTTACCTTCTGCCTCAACAAGAAATCCGTAAGATTTTTTAGGCTCATCAAGATGCTCTGTTTTAACCGCCGTAACCTTTAAGTTTCCGTCGTCAAAAATTTCACCTTCCGTAAACACACTATATCTTATTCTTTCTTCCTCAAAAGGCTCATTCATAATCTCAATATAGCTTTTAATGGCATCGAATCCTCTTTTTTCAGGAAGATTAACAGTAAAATTCATATCCTTGTGGCGTATCGTTGAAATCAATATAAAATCAAGAAGCCCTGCTATATGGTCACGGTCAAGATGGGTTATGAATATTCCTTTTACCCTGCTTACATCATAACCGTCGTTTTTAAGCTTAGGGGAAGCCAGTACCCCCATATCAAAGAAATATCCGCCTTTTTCAGTATCAACAAAAATACATTGGCATTCTCTTCCCATTTCAGGTCCGCCGTGACTTGTTCCATAAAATTTAATTTTCATACTTCACCTGTCAGATTATATATTCATCGCCGTCATTCGGCAGTATAAGTTCTCCCTTAAGACGGTGCTTTTCGTTTTCAAATTCGTCATATTTCGCCTGCGGGAAAACGTGAACAATCGCAATTTTTTCCGCTTCGCAGCATGAAAGCTCATTCATAAGAGCACCTGATGAAAAATGTGCTCCTTCAGAAACAAGCATATCAAGCTTTTCCCTTGCAATATTGGGAAAGTCAGAAAGTCTGTCCGCAGTCGTATACTGTAAATCTCCCGTTATGTAAACTTTCTTTTCTTCCGCCTCAATTAAAAAGCCGTAGGATTTTCCCGGGTCGTGCAGATGCTTTGTCCTTACTGCCGTAACCTTAATATTTTCGTCCTTATATATTTCACCTTCTGTGAATACTTCATGGCAAATTCTGTCTTCGGGGAAGCTGCAACCCGCCATCATCGTATCAACATAGCTTTTAATAAAGGTAAATCCTCTCTCCTCGGGGAAGAACAGCTTATATTTCATTTCCTTAAAGTACCAGACGGCAAGCTCAACAAAACGCATAATTCCAAGGAAATGGTCGCTGTCAAGATGGGTAAAGAAAACTGCCTTCACCTTATTTACGTCGTATTCGTCGTTTCTTAAGCACTCAATGCCGGACTTTCCCATATCGAAAAAGTAGCCGCTTCCGCCTGCTTCTATAAATATGCACTGACCTGCTCTGTCTTTTTCCACCACGCCGTGGCTTGTACCGTAAAATTTAATTTTCATCATCTACGCCTCCAAATAGAAAAATTTCTTATAGAGTAAAATTTCGTCAATGCTTTCCTTACTGCTTAAAAAGGTGATGTTTCCTTTTTCTATCCCCTTATTAAGCAAATCATTTTCGGAAAGGCGCCTCATTGTTTCTTTTGCCGTTCCCTTTCCTCCGTCAAAAAGAGGAGTATCCCCAAAAACCTTCTTAAGTGTTTTCTTTATAAAAGGATAATGAGTGCATCCAAGCACAACAGAGTCAATTTTTTCATCCCTGTATGGTAAAAACAGTTCTTTTATATAATTTTCGAGTTCTTCTCCTTCAACTATGCCCCGCTCTATCATTCCTGCCAGCTTTTCGCATGGCACTGGAATGATTTTTGCCTGACTATTGAAAGATTCCATAAGCTTTCTAAACTTTTCTTCCCTCAAAGTAATGGGGGTTGCCATAACCGCCACGGTGGAGTTTTCCTTGAAAAGCACCGCAGGCTTTAAGGCGGGCTCAACCCCAATTATGGGAAAATCGGGATATCTTTCCCGCAGGAAAGATGCCGCCACACTTGTTGCCGTGTTGCAGGCAATAACCAACGCCTTTGCTCCCATATCCATAAGCATTTCGGCGTTTTTTACAGAAAGCTCCATAACCTCTTTTACACTTTTACTTCCGTAGGGTGCATTGAGACTGTCTCCAAAATATATATAATTTTCATCGGGCATAAGGGCATAAAGCTCACGAAGCACACTTATACCGCCAACGCCCGAATCGAAAACCGCAATCGGTTTATCTTTCATCAAATACGCTTCCTTTTATTCTTCTTCCTCTTCCTCAGAAATTCTGTAGGCAAGAGTCATTAAGCTGTCACTTAAGTGTACTGTTTCAACAGGCATGGCACTTGTAACCTCGATATGAGAAAAGTTCCATATTCCCTTTATGCCCAGTGCCTCAAGCTTTTTCGCAACCTCGTCGGTGGTTCCTTTGGGAATTGCCAAAACACCGATTTCCGGCTTTTCTTCCTCGCAGAACACCTCAAGCTCGTCCATACCCTTTATGTAAAGCTCGCCCACCTTTTTGCCGATAAGCTCGGGATCCTGGTCAAATATTCCGATAAAGCGGAAGCCTCTTTTCGTAAATCCGGGATAGTTAAGTATTGCGCGGCCTAAATTTCCCGCACCGATAATAACAATTTTATAGCACTTGTCAAGTCCTAAAATTTTGCTTATCTCATCGCGGAGCATCTTTACGTTGTAGCCATAGCCCTGTTGACCGAAACCGCCGAAGCAGTTTAAGTCCTGACGTACCTGAGACGCCGTAAAGCCAAGCTTTTTACTTAAAACCTGGGAGGACACCCTCTCTATTCCCATCTCCTCCAAGTCCGATAAATATCTGTAGTATCTGGGGAGTCTCCTTACTACAACCAAAGGCACATTCTTATCCATTAAAATTCCTCCTTAATTTCTGTGGCAACAAATTTTTCGTCAAACTTTGAAAATTCCGCCTGACCGCCCGTTGCCTCAGTAAGATTTTTCTCAAATTTTTCCACATTCTCCAGTAAAACGGAAACGGAAAAATAAACATCAGAATCATACACCATATCATAGGGTGAAAGCTCCATCTTCCGCATTTCATATTCCACCTTGCCCCAGAGCGTGTAGGATACCTTAACTCTGTAAATGGCAGAATAGGACATATATATGGGCTTTGCAGCATCAATCGCAATAGATGCCGCATGGCCGTAAGCTCTCACCAAGCCACCGCCACCAAGAAGTATTCCTCCGAAATAGCGGGTTACAACCAGTGCAATATCAGTAAGTTCCTGCTTTCTTATGGTATCAAGCACAGGGATTCCTGCAGTACCCTGAGGCTCCCCATCATCCGAGAAACGCTGAACATTATTTTCTCTCACCACATAAGCATACACATTATGACGTGCATCAGCATGTTTTTTCTTTATTTTATTAACGAAAGCAAGGGCCTCATCCTCGGTTTTCACCGGGCATGCATAGCCAATAAACCTTGACTTTTTTTCGGTAAATTCAGCTACGCTTTCCTCTTCCACCGTCTTATACCCGTTCATATTTTTTATACCTTTCTTTTGTTACGGCATCCAGCATCGCTTCAATAAGCGTTCCCTCTTCCGTATATTCGGTGTTTATAATAAGTTCGTTTTCATGAAGCTCGGAAACCACCGCCCCATCTGTATAGGGAATTAAAAGTACCGCTTTTTTCTTTTTACCCGGAAGTGCTTCTTCGATAGCCTCAATAAGCTTATCTAAATTTTCTCCCTTTTTAGCAGAAATTTCCACCTGATAGGTAAAGCCGTAATCGCCAAGAAACTCCTCTTCCCTTACGTCTATTTTATTGAATACGCCTATTACCGGCTTTTCGTCGCAGCCAAGCTCCGACAAAAGCTTTCTTACCACCTTTATGTGGTTTTCCATTTCGGAGCTTGATGAATCAATAACGTGGATTATAATATCCGCCGAGCTCGCTTCCTCTAAGGTTGACTTAAAAGCCTCAATAAACTGATGGGGAAGCCTTCTTATAAAGCCGACGGTGTCAATCAATCTTACAGACCTTGAATCGGAAAGCTCAAGAGCTCTTCCCGTTAAATCCAATGTTTCAAAGAGGCGGTTTCTTGCAGTTACTTCCGCTCCTGTCATAATGTTTAGAAGAGTGGATTTTCCCGCATTGGTATATCCAACAATTGCGGCAGTTTTAACTCCGTCCTTTTTTCTTCTCTGCCTTGAAAAGTCACGACGTTTTTCTATTTCGGCAAGTTCTTCAGATAGTGCCGAAACTCTTCTCATAATGTGCCTTCTGTCGGATTCTAGTTTTGTTTCACCCGGACCTCTCGTTCCGATACCGCCACCCTGACGGGAAAGTGCTTTACCCATCCCCGAAAGTCTTGGAAGCATATATTTAAGCTGTGCAAGAGCAACCTGAATTTTACCTTCTGCACTTTTTGCTCTCTGTGCAAATATATCAAGAATAAGAGTGTTTCTGTCAATTACCGAAACGCCGGTTGCGTCTGCAATATTTCTTATCTGGCTGCCGGTAAGTTCGTCGTCAACCACGATCATATCGGCATCCAACGTATCTGCGGCATTTTTAAGTTCCTCAAGCTTTCCTTCGCCAAAATATGTGCCCGTTTCAATAACCTGTCTGTTTTGCACCATTTCACCAACTACAATTCCTCCTGCGGTTTCAACTAACTCAGAAAGCTCCCGCATGGATTCCTCTGTGGTGTCGCTAAGTCCGTCAAGTGCACCCGTATGCACCCCGGCAATTATCACTTTATCCTGTTCCTTCAATGTTTCTTCCATGCTCATCACCTTCCTTAACAATTTCTTTTTAGTATATCATATTTTACGTCCGATGTCAAAGCTTTCAGCCAATCACCCACAATTTTAAAAGTGCAAGACTTTCTCTTAAATAGCAGGATATTAAATTATACCACTGCAAGGGTGCTCCAATATGTGTTACGGATGAAAAGCCGGCATTTTTAGCCAGCTGAACGCTTCTTAATATATGAAAGCGGTTTGTTATGACCAAAACGCTGTATTCACCTTCAAAAAGCTTATCCGCAATTTCTTTTGAAAACGCCATATTTTCCTCGGTAGAGGTTGCCATTTCCTCTTTTATAATTTTATTCTCCGCCACGCCCTTAGATAATAGATACTTTTCCATGGCGTAAGCTTCCGTCACATCCTCCTGAAGTCCCTTGCCTCCAGTTACGATTATCAGTGCATCCGAATTTTTCTTGTGGTACTCTGCCGCCTTGTCAAGTCTGTACTGCAAAGGAAGTGTCACCCGCTCTCCCTTTACAGCCGCACCTAAAACAATAACCGCATCTTCTTTATACGTGGCATTATCAGATGTTCCGTATATAGCAATCGTTGCCACAAACAAAAGTTCAACAACAAGCAATGTTAAAGCGATACGCTTAATATATTTAAGCACACCTTTTTCAGTATGCTCTTTTATTTTTTCTTCGAACATTCCTAAGAAAAGTAAAAATGTACCAAGCATCAAAGTGAGCATATTCCCTATATTAAAGTTTGCAAATAATGACAAAAATATGCCGTTTATAAAAATTCCGGTGCCAAGTATGATAAATATAACTTTCATTGTTACTCCTTTGTCAGATGCAATATATAAATGCGGCAATTCTTTTTGCCGACTCAGGCAAAGAGTCCATTCTGATATATTCGTTTACAGAATGAATGTTTCCGCCTTCGGTGCCTAAATTATCCACGCAAGGTATTCCGCACCCCGTTACATAAGCTGCATCGGAACCGCTTAAACATGAACGTGCAGTAAGATGCGGAAGGGCGTTTTCTTTATAAATTTCATTCATTTTTTCAAGTAAATTAATATTTTTGTCGCTCATTGCCATTGCAGGGCGGAAGCTTACTTCTTCTAAAGTGCAGGTGCATCCTTCAACAGTTATATTATCAGAAACTTCTTTGCATTTTTTCTTTGCCTCGATAAGCTCCGCATCCGTTGAAAAGCGGATGTCCGCATAAAATGAGCATTTATCGGCAACAGTATTTGCCTTTGTTCCGCCGCTTATTACACCGCAGTTACAGGTAAGACCGTCGGGGTTTTTCATTTTTTCAAGCTCAATTATTTTATACGCCGCCTCTGCCACGGCATTGGCAGCCTCGGCACAGCGGGATGAGTGAAGTGCCTTTCCGTGAACGGTAAAGAGGTATCTGATTATTCCCTTTCGCTTGATAACCGCCGTATTCCCCTTTATTCCTTCAAGATTTAAAAACGCTTCTGCCCCTTTGGATTTTTCGCATATGTATTTTATAGTTCCCTTGTTACTTGTGGCACTGCTGTTTTCTTCGTCGGACTGTAATAAAAGATGAACGGGACGATTTCTAAAATCGCACTCATCAAGAGCCTCCATCGCCATTAACGCCGCAACAATACCGCCTTTACAACCCATAACGCCGGGGCCGTACATATTCTCTTCGTCACGCCTTACGGGAACTTTTCCGAAGGAGCCTGCCTGATGCACAGTGTCCATATGACCGGAGACACATATAGGTGTGCCGTCTGCTTTCGAATTAAGAGTAACCGAAACAACATCTCCGGATATATCCTGGTGAAAAACCTCAGTTTCCCATCCCTTTTTCTTTGCAAAATCAAGAAAATACTTTCCCACTTCATCAACGCCTTCTTTGAAATCCGTGGGACTTTCAATCGAGCATACCTCTTCCAGAATATCAAGAAACCTTGCTTTTTTTTCATCTATTTTATCAAATAAATGTTTGCACTTCATGTTTCTATTCCTTTCGGTCACCATAGACCATTATTTTTGTTTCCAATGACATATCTCCTGATTATTCAGCATTTAATACAGCACAGCAAGAGTCAAAGCCAAAATCCGGGGTTGAAACCCTTGTTACATTTCCCAAGCTGTCTTTTACTTCAATTTCTTTTCCGTTCCAATACAACATTGAAGTCTTACGGCCATCAGGACTTCTGTAATTCAATGCCGCTACCGGCTTATCTTTATCGGCTCTGTATAAAGTGATGCCTGTATTTTTAAGATAATCGTACTCAATTGCCGCACGTTCGGTGGGCGTAAATTCTTCTTCAGGCAAATATCTGAAACACAGAGGCGGAGTTTCTCCGTCATACATAACTTCGATTTCAGCCAATCTGTGTTCCCTTATCATATTTCCCAGATAAACGTCTTTTGAAATATTCACACTAACCTTACCGCTTTCACTCTGATATGCAACAACAGCAAAACCTTCTTCACATTCAATGGGAATAATGTCATCATAAACTGGATATATAAACTGAATAAACCCCATGCTTATAAATCCCCACTTGCCGTTTTCCGTCAATCTGTATTTATAACCCAAAAGCGTGTTTTCTTTTTCGCATGACCTAATTTCTCTTACGTCATACATTTCTTTTACTGTTTCGTTGTTGCATTCAAAATAAAAAGGCTCACTATTTTCATCAGTCAGAAAATATTTACCTTCTTCTCCACATACAAAAAGCCATTTGATGCATTCCGTTTTACCGCTTTTCTCTTTCAAATATTTATCAAAACCAGGCATATATCATAGCTCCTTTTCTCACAGTTATGCTTTATAACGAAAACCATTTTAAGTATACCACATATTTTTGCTCATTTCAAGAAAAAGAGCGGGAAATTCCCGCTCTTTTTTACTTTTTCTTATATTCATTTTTCCTTATGCCCGGATACTTTTCGTCAAGATATTTTTCTCTGTAGGGGTTTACGCCATTTGACACAGATTCCGGCTTATTTGAAAGAAGCCAGCTTTCCTTTTTGTAGAACTTATTTTTGAAGGTATTTTCAATTCTGCCCGTTTTTTCAAGGGCGTCCATGCAGGCACGGATGCATCCCCTTGCACCGCAGATTGCAAAATATCCGGTATGTCCCAATATATAGTTATAGTATTCCATAACCGCATTGGTTTCAGGCTTTCTTCCCCATTTTGCCCCCGCCAGCGAGTAGCTTAAAATATACGCCTCTTCCTCTGTCATATCGGAGTTTCTGACATCAAAGGCCATATTCGGAAATTCCTTTTTGAGGAAGGGCGAGCATTCATTGTTAAGTCCGTGATGTGAAAGGGTGCATCGCCCCATCTGAACATCGCCGTACCACACCTTTTTTTCGCCGTAGTCAACTTCGATTCTCTTTTCCTTGTCCTTAAGGGGCGGAACGGCATTACCTGGACACATTTTAACGCAGGCACCGCAATGAAGGCATATATCGCCCGTGTCTAAAATCGGATCGGGCGTAAGTTTGCAATCGGTAAAAATCAGTCCGATTCTTACGCGTGGCCCGAACTTCTTTGTAAGAAACACCTTGGAATAGCCTATTTCACCAAGACCGCAGCCTGCTGCAATAAGCCTTACAGAACAAACAACATCGGCGGGAACCTTTCCTTCTGCCACAGGCTCTCTCGTCACGCCGTTACCTTCAGGCACCGCAGGATAGTGAAGTGCCGCCTCATAGCCATTATCCTCAATAAAGCAGGCAAGT
>JAFXHP010000085.1 GCA_017536285.1 Clostridia bacterium | reverse complement strand
ATAAACTATTCCAGATTTATGAACGGTCTTAAGAAAGCTGACATCGCTCTTAACAGAAAGATGCTTTCTGAAATTGCTATCAACGATCCCGCAGCTTTCGCTGAGCTCGTTGCAAAGGCAAAGAGCGCTCTTTAATCAAAATGCGAATTTAAGCGGTGTTTAACACCGCTTTTCGTTTTTTAAGGAGATAATTATGATAATACTTTCACCTGCCAACGATAAAATTAAATATATAAAAAAGCTTGCAAAGCGCTCCTTCCGTGAAAAGAGCGGTGAATTTATAATTGAAGGCAAAAGAAGCGTGCTTGACGCCATAGAAAACGGTGCCGAAATTTCCTATGTAATCTGCCGTGAGGATGCAGATTTTGCTTTCCCCGACGGTATAAAGGTTTTTGCAACCGACAAGAGAACCTATGCGGAAATCACCGATACCGAGTCACCCCAGGATATGCTGGCGGTGGCAAAGGCAAAGTGTGCGACGATTGAAGAAATTTTAAAAGCATCCCCTTCCTTAATTGTTTACTGTGACCGCCTTCAGGACCCCGGAAACCTGGGCACCATAGTCCGTACTGCGGATGCCAGGGGCGATGCGGCAGTTATTCTTTCAGAGGGCTGCGTGGATTTGTTCAATTCCAAGACCGTCCGCTCCACCATGAGCTCGGTTTTCAATTTGCCCATCGCAAAAGATGCCGTTACGGAGGTTGTTTTTTCCGAATTTAAGAAAGCGGGTTATAAAACCGTGGCAGGGGCACTTTCCGATAAGTCAACGGATTTATACGAAACCGACCTTTCGGGAAAATGCGTAATTATCGTGGGTAATGAGGGAAACGGCGTGTGCGATTATATATTGGAAAACGCCGATATACTGACCATAATCCCTATGAACGGCAAGGCAGAATCATTAAACGCCTCCGTTTCTGCAGGAATTATGATGTATGAGCATTTAAGAAAATCAAGGTGAAATACGCGTTCACGGACGCGTATTTTTTATTGACAATAAATACAGGCATACATTATAATATAATTACAAAACCAAAAGGAGGATATCTATGAAAAAAATAATACTTTTAATCACCTTAGTTCTTGCACTTTGCGTAATACCCTCCGCATCGGAGGATGAAATTACGGTTTTGATTCCCGACTATGATTTTATCCTTGATACAAGCTCAATTTACTATTTTGATTCAATTTATCCCATTCTCTCATATAAGGATGTTACATATTTTCCCATGACCTATGACTATATGGCAGCAATGAAAATTTTATCCTCCTGGGTAGAGGGCGAAGGACTTTTCATTGCCGCACATCCTAAAGACTATTATATTGAAAATCTCCCCATATACGAAACCACACAAAACACAAAATATAACAAGGCTACACTTGTTACTTACCCCGTTTATGTAAACGGAATAAGGCTTGACAATAAGGAAGCGGAATACCCCATCTTCAACTTCCGCGGCATTACCTATTTCCCCATCACCTATGATTATGCCACCGAGGAATTTTACTGGGATATTGACTTTTCGGAAAAAGACGGCAAACGGACACTTACAGTAAAGCCCTATTTCAAAGGCTTCGGAAGCTCCATGATAATCTTGAAGGAAACTCCCGATTATGCAATCATCCGAGGTCTTGCGGCGGGCGGCGAAGGATTTTTCCGTGTTGACTACAAAACCGACGAAATTACAAAAATTGAACCCTTTGAATACAAGGAAGGAAGAGAATTTATAAACTCTGACCGAAAGCTTGAAATAAAAGACAACCGATTCGTGCTTGACGGAAAGGTTCTTTCGGAAATTTCAGTTTTAGCATCGGGTACTACCACCATTGATGACTCCAAGGCAAGCTACACCGAGTATACCGAAAACGGAATGCACTTTATTACTTTGAGCCTCGGCTATCACTTTTCCGTTACACAGCCGCCTTACATTCCCTATGAACGTCACACCTATCTTTTGATAGACGACTCTCTTGTAAGAGTCACAGACAACTCATATGTAGAAAAGGCGGTAAAAATCGGCGAAGACATTTACGTATCCTCCATCCGCTACACCGGCTGGAAAGGGAACACTTACCTTCACAAGCACCTGCATAAAGTTTCTCCCGACGGAAGTGTAACTTATATAAATGACCTTTTCCCCGACTTTAACAGCGTGGAATTAATAGGCGGAGCAGACGGCAAAATTTACTTGAAGTGCTTATGGATGCCGGAAGAGCACGCATCAAGCATAAGCCCCAACAACTACAGCGTATCACCCTATAATGACGGATATTATTCTTTCGACGGAGAAAAGCTCACACTTCTCAGGCGTTATGTCTATTCGGACAAAGCTTTCGCCTCCCCCGACGGAAAGATTTACATCACCAACGAGCAGTTTGGCATAATTAAGAGAATACATTAAAAAAGACCGCAGTGAAATTCACTGCGGTTTTCCATAGTAAAAGCAATCAAGCTTCCATTTTTGCGGATTGGTATCAATGTATTCGCCAATTTTTTTATAATCCTCTTCATCACGGATTATATGGTCGTGGAAGGAACGCTGCCAAAGTGTTTTTCCGTATACGTTTGTAGTATAAGACTTTAACCGTCCCATTATGCTTTGTAGGGGAGGGGCTCCGTCCCCTCCCGTATCTTCAATAATCACTATTAAATGGATATGATTCGGCATAATAACATACCGGTCTATTTTTACGCCGGTATAATTATTGTCTATAAATTGTATTGCGGCTTCCGTTTCTTTTCCTAAAGGCGTTAATATATTTTCCGGGAGGGGACAGAGCCCCTCCCCTACGATTTCTCCCAATATACATTTTCTGTCCTTTGTACAAACCGTTACAAAGTATGCACCGGGCAAAGAATAATCATATCCTTTTAATCTTGCAGGTTTCCGTTTTGGCGGTACCATAGTGTAGCTACTTTTCTCAGTTATATGAGCTTTCCTTCTTTTTAAGGTCCAGCTTGCCGAGATACTTTTCAACGTCAAGGCCTACAAACTCGCAGAAGTCAACCATTTCCGCAACGGTGTTGACATTTATGTCAATGCCGTTTTCCATTCTGTCACGATATGCGATAACTTCCTTTTCGCCGTGGGTGTAAATTCTTTCTGCACCCTCAGCTTTGGGAGCTTCACGAAGCTCACGAAGGAAGGTTGAAAAATGCTCTTCAATTTCTGTGGGATTTCCGAAAATTGCAGGATTAATAACAGCAAAGCCGTGGCAGGTGCCACCCTTTCCGTCGATATGGGTGTGGTTTGAAGTGATACCCATGGAAAGAATGGAGCAGAAAATTTCGCAAACCATACCATAGCCATAGCCCTTGTGGCTTCCAAGCTGCTCCGTTTCACCGCCCAGAGGCATAATTCCGCCGCCTGCTTTAGCAACGATATTTTTAAGAACATCGGAAGCATCGGAGGAGCCGTGGCCGTTTTTGTCAAGTGCCCAGCCTTCAGGAAGGGGCTTTTCCATTTTATTGTAAAGCTCTAATTTTCCTCTTGTTACAACGGTCGTTGATGCATCGAAGAAGAATGGATAAGGCTTTGCGGGCATTGCCATTGCGATGGGGTTGGAGCCGAGCATTGCCTTTTTACCGAAGGTGGGAACCATAATCGCCTCGGAATTTGTCATAGCAAAGCCTATATAGCCCTTGTCTGCTGCCATTTTTGCATAGTAGCCTGCAATACCGAAATGGTTTGAATTTCTCACGTTGGCAATACAGATACCGCTCTTTTCAGCCTTTTCGATTGCCTTGGTCATCGCAAAATAGGAATTAAGCTGTCCCATACCGTCGTTACCCTCAATTACAAGAGAAACAGGAGTTTCAAAAACGATTTCGGGCTTTGCATCAACCTTGATTAATCCCTTTTCAATACCCTTATGGTATCTTACAAGTCTCTGCATTCCGTGGCTTGCAATTCCGTAAAGGTCGGAAAGCAGAAGAACGTCTGTTATAATTTCGCTGTCGCCCTTTGAAAAGCCGATTTTCTGAAATGCGGTTTCACAGAATTCCTTTAATGCAGGATAGGTATATCTTATATCTTTAGCCATAAAAACATCTCCTTTTTATATTGTAGCTAAAATTTCAACTAACATTCAAAGCTAAATTATTACGCTTTGCTCCATAGCTAAATAACCCCTTCGGAGTAGCTAAATTAAATTCGCTTTTAGCGTGCGAAGCACATTTAGCTGCCGCAGGCAATTTAGCTGAATAGATTTAATTTTGTTAAATCTATTCTATCACAAATCCTTGCTGTATGCAAAGCATTTATCAAATTCTTTTACGGATTTTTTATATTCCGAGGGACTAAGGTGTGTTACCCGCCTGAAAACCCGGGCAAAATAAGCTGAATCGTTATAGCCAAGTTTCTGTGCCACCTCCGCCACGTTTTTGCTGTATTCCCTGAAAAGCCTTTTTGCTTCCTTCATTTTCATTTCGGTGAAGTAGGTGACAAAGCCCTTTCCCGTATTTTCCTTGAAAAACTTTTTAACCGTGGACTGGCTTATGTGCATAAAGCTTGCAACATCGGAAAGCGACACGTTTTCTGCAATGTTTTCCTCTAAAAATTTTACTATTCTGTCAAAGGTGTTTTCGTCAATTTTTGCCTTTACCCGTTCATTTTGGGCATTT
>JAFXHP010000084.1 GCA_017536285.1 Clostridia bacterium | reverse complement strand
CGGTTATCAACTATTTCATAGTTTTCAAGCTTGTGGCTCTTTACATATACAAGATTTTCATCGCTATAGAATTCGATTTTTGTTTCACCGTAGCCGAGGATATCCTCTGCCGCCTTAACAGGAACATAAACTGTTCCGTTTTCGGCAAATGTTCCGTATCTTGTATCGGCTTCAAAGGCAAACATCTTTCCGCCTTCAACATTTATATACTTGCTTCCTGCCTTTACTACAGAAGTTTCAAAAAGAAGGCTTCTTGTATGTGTATCAAGTGTCGCCTGAGGAATTTCCGTGTATAAATAGTTCATTCTGCCAAGAGGCGCAACTGATCCGTGTTCATATACATTTAAGAAGTTTTCTCTTTCCTTTGCCGAGTCTGCAATCTTAAATTCAAATTCAACTGCACCTGCTTCTCCCACTATCCATCTGGGAACTGAAACCATCATCGCATTTCCTTTTATATTAACCGAAACGTCAGCCACCTTGCCGAAATTAAGTCCGTCTGTGCAGGAAGAAAGTGTTCCCTTACCCCCAAGGTTTACAGCAAAGTCATATCCTTCCCAGCCGGTTGCCCGGTTACGGTCAATGTCAATGTAGATATGCATAAAGCCATCTGCCTCAACAATATCCTTTTGTGCTTTCACAAGGAAATAGATATTTGCATCGTCTCTTGAAACCTTGGATGATAAAATGTGGTTTACTTCCTTTGTAACATAGTGGTATTTTTCTCCTGTCAAGTGGTTTGTCATACCATAGATATCTCTTTCATATCCTCCACCGACATTTAAATATTCGGGAGTTACGCTGTCCCACTGTGAAAGGTCACCTGCTATATCAATAGCCTTTGCTTCGCCTGCAACACGGGCAGGACGAACACCCTTATATTTTCTGACGAAGTCTATAAGGAGCATATAATAATCGTCTCTGAGTTTTCCTTTTGAAGGCTCGATATCACGGCTGTCTTCATCGTCAAAGGTGTCAACAAAGGCATTTTCAAAGCCTGAATACATACTCTGACGAGCGGCAATCCATTCGTTCCAGCCACCAACCATTACCATAGCAGGGTCTAAATCAAGGACGCGTGATTCCTGCTCACGGAAGAAATATCCCTCGTTCATTGCGCCTTCACGATAATCTTCACCAAAGGCTTCGGTGTAGCTTCTTCCTCTTGTGTAGGGGTCTGAAAATACGCCTACCTTTTCATTTTCAAAAACATAGGACTGATTTATCGCGATACCGAGGCTTATACACTCAGGTCTTCCGTCTTCTTCCAAATCCCAGGCTGTCTGAGGATATTTCTGAAGCCATACCCAGCTGTTTGCACCGTCTGTATATTCTCCGGCAATTTTGCTTCCCATATCCCTTACAGTGCAGTTATCAAAAATTTCATTTAAAAGTCTGTCGTTTTCCGTGTCACCTGAACCGAAGGACTTATTGGATAAATACTCTCTTGTGGTTCCGCCGAATAAAAGGGGCTTGTCATCCCACGTAAACCAGAGGTCTTTATACTGTTCATTTTTAATAAAGTTTAAGTAAATTGCCTTTACCTGCTTTTCTCTTTCCTTATAATCGGATGCCCAGGAATCCATAGCGCAGATTTTCGGAACATTTACACCTGCTGCCTTTGCATCGGAAAATGCCTGAAACATAAGAATTGTAGTATCAAGGAAAATGTTGCTTCCGTTGGTCCAGTCGAGGAAAACGGTATCAACGCCCGCCATTGCAAGCATTTCTGCGTGACGGCGGAACTTGAAATAATCATAGTTACTTGTATAACCGAATATAGGCTCTGCCCAGTGATATACCGCATTGGTATCCCATGCCTTATGGTTGTAATCATCCTTTGCATCGGGATTTGCCGCAATTATTTCAGAAGGAATTCTTGCATTTGAACCGCTAGAGGGCTTTGCGGTCGAAAGACTTCTTCCGCCTGACCAGTTCCAGTAGGTTATTCCGACTTTGTGAGTGCCGTTTTTCACATCTCCTACCTCGGCATAATCTGCAATTTTTCTTCCGAGAGCATCAGTTGCCGCCAATGTGTCATACCATCCGTCAACAATGGCAGAATCGGGCACAATTGTATATGTATTTTCCACCGCCTTGTCGGAAAGTATTATTTCAGATACTCTGAACTCGCTTCCCGTATCACCATAGGTTGATTTAAGATATAAATCGTGAACGCCTTCGGTTGCTTCTATATTTGTATAAAACACCTTGTCATAGGATTCCTTGTCGCTTAAAACAATGTATCCTATGCACTTACCCTTTATGGGATCATCGATGCGAAGAGAAATTGCATCACCGTTTGAAGATGTTGATGACATATAAAAATCCGCCTTGATTCCGACAGATTTTATACCGGTGAAATCTATCCCCTTATATCCTGCATACTGATCCATACGGCTTAAATTTACCTTTTCACCCGAAAGCGATGCTCCCGATAAATCAAAAGCCGTATTTGCCTTTATTGTTTCTTCCGCCTTAACTAAAATGCAGGATGAAATCATTACAAGGCAAAGGATTAAGCTAAGTAATTTTTTCATATTTTATCCTCCTTGATTATTTCCCGATTTTTTCCGACCTTTCCATAAATTCTTCTTTAAGGCTTTCCACAACGGTATCTTCCTTAACCGCCTTTATATCTCTTGCCAGAACCTTTGCATAAAGCTCTATAAGCTTGTCGCCCGCTTCTTTATTTGCCATGGAAGGATTACCCGTAACGTGTTCGGGGAAGCTTGCATACCAGGAATAGGGTGTAAAAACTCTTCCCAAATGATTTACCCTTCCCATAGCCTTTATGGGTTCAGGAAATCTTTGATATTCCATTTTTACACTTTCGGGTGCAACAGACATAACAAGGCTTGTCTCCCATTTATCTGCGTGTCCGCCCGAATCTGCCGCCATGTAGCTATCCGCCTCTTCCCTTTCAGAAGGTGTAAGACCTGAATCGTACATTACGGAATAAAGTGTGTAGGGTACATTTTTATCCATTGTTGAAAAAAGGAAATAGGAAAGCAATGAACCGTTTCCGCCGTGGCCGTTTACAAACATAATTTTTGTAAAACCGTTTCTTGCAATTTCGTCGCAGAGATTTTTAAGAAGGGCTAATGTAAAATCCGATTCAAAGCTTACCGCACCGGAGGAAAACTTTGCTTCGTGAACCTGACCGAACCAGTAAACGGGGAAAACCGCACAAGGCTCGATTTTTGCAGCTTCAACCGCAATTTTATGTGCAACAAGTCCGTCTGTTCCGAGGGGCAGATGCTCGCCGTGACGCTCAAGTACACCAATCGGAACAATGCAAAGCTTTTCTTCCTTTGCCATTTTTTCAAGATCTACAGGTGTTGATAATTCCCACTGCATACCGCCGCCTCCTTATCTGTATATGCCCTTTTCGGGCTCATACATAAAATATCCAACGCCAAAGCCAACGCTTTTGCCGTCTTTAAGATACTTATAAAAGCTCTTCTGAAAGCTTGTCTTAAGCTCTTCTTCACATACTTCGTCAAAATTCAATTTGTCGAAAACCCGCCAGTAGTCGCAATTGCCGCTATCCTTTTTAAATACAATTTCAAAGCAATCGTAAAACATTTTCATATTGCTTCCCTCTTTGTAGCAGGTTGCAATTCCGGGATGAATAAGCCAGGATGCACACCTTACGGGCATAGGTCCCGTGTATCCGAAAAAGTCATAGGCTTTTTTAAGCGAATCTGTCAAAAGCTCTTCTGTAAGAGGGCCGGTTGACGGAATGTGACAGTTTAATACAGTGTCGCCCTTTTTTACATAGTCCTTAAAATCATAGTCCGAAACCATAGGCTCATACTGAAGTCTCCCCAGACCGTAAATTCTAAGCCAGTAATAAAGTGCCAGCCAGTCGGATACAAAGGTGCCGACGATTCCGTAAACCTTCTTGCACTCGTCATTTTTAGTGGATAAATCAAGCACGGAATTAAAAAACACATCATCATTTATCCCCTTCGCCTTGTATATATAGCGAAGAGGTCTTGCCGCAAGAATCAAAAATGCCAGATTTACGGTGTAAATATGTATATTTTTCTTTTCTGAAAGCTTTTTTAATATTTCATTATACTTTCTTTCACGGCAAAGGAACAAATCGTCCAGCGCACACTTTATATCGTCTCTCGATTCCGTATCCTCCGTTAAAGTATCGCATACAGAAGAAAGGTAAGCCGAATCCTCCTTTGAAAAGCCGATTTTTAATAAAAATTCATACATTTTCATTTCACTTCCTGTAAATATATTGTTACTGTCAATTATAATATTTTAATGGTTAATTGTCAAATAATTTAAGCCTTATTACAATCAGAAAATGTACCGGTTTCCAATTACTTATATGCTAAGCTTATCTGCAATTTTCAGTATCTTTTCCGAGTTTTCAAAAAATTCTTTTTCGCTGTAATGGCTTTCAGAGTTCCAGGTTCTGTCAACGGTCTGGGCAAGATTGAGAATAACTCTTTCTCTCATTCCCTCAAATGAGCTTCCCCACTGGCAAAGCATACCGCCGAGCACCATTTCCGGAGGCTCCAATTTAAGTCCGTTAAACGCCTTTGATGGCCAAGCCCAATGCTGAAGCTCGTGAACCTTCCAGTCTTCCCCTGCAACCGTCCACTTAAATTCGTGATTCAAGTCTTTTTCAATCCATTCAGGAACAACATACATAGGCTTCCAGGAGGCATTTACCACCTTAAATCCCGCTTCGATAAGTTCGGGACCTGTCTGATAATAATTTTCCCAAGAAATAACTATGCATTCCCTTGAAATATTTTCTGTTCCCTCTTTCGGAAATCCTTCCCACACAATGGGCGTTCTTCCCAGAGAAAGACAAATATCAACTATTTTAGCCGTAAAATGCGAGTAAAGCTCCTTTGTTGAGCCAATGCCGTTTTTCTTCATATACTCTGTGCAAAGTGTGCAGTCTGCCCACTTTTCGTGCTTCGCCTCGTCGCATCCTATGTGGATGTATTTTGAATATTTGAAAATTTCCGCAATTTCGGAAAGCATTTTTTCTATATTTTCAAAAATGTGAGGTTTTCCTATACACATTATGTTTTCTGTCCATTTTTTCTTGTCAGCCGGGTTCATAAGTACCTTTGCCGTTTCGCTTTCTTTGAAAAACTCGTTTGCAAATTCATCGGGACAGTTTCTGATTAATTCCGCCGAGTGACCTATTCCCTCAAACTCCGGGATAAGCTCCACTCCTGCCTCATTGGCATATTCTACAAGATATTCAATTTCTTCCCTCTTATAACTTTTCCCCTTTGTTGCTGCATCAGGGAAACATTTAAGAGGCAGTGTCCATGCCTTATTATCCATCAGGTGAAGCTGTATGTACTTTACCTTATACAGCCAGCAAATATCCACAAGTGCAATAAGGCTGTCGAAATCGGTTAATTCCGTCTTTACGTCTTCCATATATGCACGAAAATCCTTGTCGGGCTTATCAACTATCTCTGTATCCCGCAGTTTAAAACCGTTTTCGGCTTTTTCCATAAGCTGAATCATGGTTGCAAGTCCGTATGCCGCCCCCTCTGTATCCGATGCATATACAAAAGCGCCATTTATTTTATATTCGTCTTCATTTAAACTTTCATCATATAAAAGCTTAATTCCCGCATCTCCGCTTTTAAGTCTGACACCGTAAATTTTACGGCACATTCTTAAAAATGTCTTTTTGCAAAAGGAAAGTCTTTCATCAGATGAAAATTCAGGCGAAATGAAAATTTCTCCCTTTTCTTTTATGCTTTTAACCTTTGGTATAATATTCATTTAACCTCTTCCCTTCATTCTTTTGCTATTATATCGCAAAGTCTCTTTTCACAGAAGTCCAGAAATTCTCCCCAGCTTTCACCGTCAATAAAGAGGTTTTCTCCGGTGGTTGCAAGAATCTCCGCCTTGTCCTCCGTATTGTTGTTCCACACGTGGTTTCCGATAAATACATCAACCTTTTTTTCTTTTAATCTTTTAAGGGAGTTAAAATAATCCTCTCTGCAGTTATCATAGTCAAACCTTTCTTTCACAAGAGTGTTTGCTCCTGCACCGCCAAAAGTTCCCACCTTGTATGTTATGCCATTTTCTTCGGTTTCGTAAAAAAGTGAAATTGTACCTTCTGTGTGACCGGGCGTTTCCATAACCTCAATTCTTGTATTGCCGAGGGAGATAACATCCCCATCTTTTAAGAGAGTATCGGCAATAAAATATTTTTCTGCCTTTTTAGCATCCTTTCTTCCGATAAAGGTTTTAGCCCCTGTAAGATCAGAAAGTGCCGCCGTTGCCTCGGTATGATCCCCGTGCCAGTGAGTGAGAATGATATATTTTATATCATAGGGTGAAAAGCCAAGCTTGTATATGGAATTTATCAAAAGAAACAAAGTATCACTGTAGCCGACATCAATCAGAATAAGCCCGTCACCGGTGTCAATAAGATGGGCCGAAGCAGGATAAGTTCCAACAAAATAGGTGTTGCCCACAATCTTAAAAGGTTCCATTTTTCCTTCGTAATGAGCGGCAAAATTCTTCACTTTTCTTTACATAAAATATATCTCCTTTTACATATCAAACCCTGTTTAATAAAATCATAGCACAAGACTTTTTCCTTGTCAACGTTTTCAAAACGAAAGTTTTCCGAAAGCAAAAAATTGTGTAATATATTTGTTTTTTTCGCATTTTTTCGTAATATTTCAAAAAGTGTTTTTTGCCGAATATAAAAAAATCAGTGGCTGATATCATCATCAGCCACTATATTTTCAGTCAGTTTTTTACCACTCAAAGTTTCTTTCTATTTCAGGATAGGGATTTATCGTAAGATGCTCGCTTAAGGGAAGGCCCTTTCTTACTCTGTCCATAAAGTTTAAAAATTCGATATAGTCGGGAAGCTTATGGCGATGCTGACCGGGACGGAACCATGCAGCAGCATGATCTTCGCAGCCTAAGTATTTATAGCATTCCTTTACAGCCATAAAGTTCTGCCATGCACCGATGGGGTTTATCCAGTAGTCCTGCATACCT
>JAFXHP010000083.1 GCA_017536285.1 Clostridia bacterium | reverse complement strand
GAGTGTATATTCATTGACGATAATGTAAACGCCGTTAAAACCGCAAAGGAAGCGGGAATGCACGCCTGGGGCATTTACGATAAGTCCTCGGATTCCTATGTGGATGAAATGAAAGAAATTTCTGAAAGGTATTTATATACATTTAAGGAGATATAACAAAAACGACTGAACGAAATCGTTCAGTCGTTTTTGTTGTTTTGAAAAGTTTTAAATGTTTGAAAGATAGGAAACGCCACAGCGGGCGAAAATTATTAAAACGATAATTAAAATGATGTATAAATACATTTTCTTTTTCTTATCCATATTATTTCTCCTTGTATAATGCGAAGTTATCGCCTGAAATTATAACTTCCTTTCCATCTGTCATATCTCTAACATCATTTCCCGCATAAGCGTAAAGTTTCTCGGAATCGGTCCTACGTTCCATTAATAAGCTTTTGTCATCAATGGGGATAAAGCGGGTATCGCCAAGCCTTAAAGCAATATGTGAGTTTTTTATTTCGGCAAGAACTTTGAAAAAATCAAGTATTTCAGAGTTTTCCTTGCCCCAGGGATAAAATGCACGGTTAAAGGGGTCTTCAAATCCCTCCATGCCGGCTTCGTCGCCGTAGTAGATACAGGGACAACCGGGAAGACAAAACTGCAAAAATGCTGCAGTTTTAAGACGCTTTATGGCTTTTTCTTTCATTTCACCGGAAAGGCGGAAGAAAGCTCTTTCTTCTCTTTTCTCCATATAAGGAGCGTCGGAGAGAAGGGTTAAAATTCTTGGCGTATCGTGGGTTGACAGGCTGTTCATCAAAGCGTCTAAAACGTCCCTGGGATAATTTTCGCATATGGTCATAACCGATGCGGCAAAATCCTTTGCACACATATTTCCCTTGACAAATGAAAGTATGGCATCCCTGAAAGGATAGTTCATAACCGAATCAAGCTCCGGTGCGGTAAAATAGCGTCGCCTTACGCTGTAGCTAACTTTGTTTGATGCATCCTCCCACACTTCGCCCAATACCAAAGCATCAGGATTTATCTCTTTTACTCTTTTTCTTAGCTTTATAATAAATTCATCGGGAAGCTCGTCCGCTACGTCCAAACGGAAGCCGTCAGCACCCAAAGTGAGCCAATGAGCAACTACACTGTCAGAATCTTCTATTATATAATTAAGGAAGGATTCGGAAAGCTCGTTTACGCAAGGCAATGTGTCGATACCCCACCATGATGTGTAGGAATCGGGATAATTATTGAACTGATACCAGTCTTTATAAGGGGAGTCAGGATTATGATATGCTCCCATACCATATCGATTGTATTTATCAAAATACACGCTGTCACATCCTGTATGGGAAAATACGCCGTCAAGAAGTATTTTTATTCCAAGTTCGTGTGCTTTTTCGCAAAGAGATTTGAAATCATCTTCAGTGCCCAGGAGAGGATCTGTTTTCTTGTAGTCAGAGGTGTCATAGCGGTGGTTGGAATACGCCGAAAAAATCGGGTTTAAGTAAATTACGCCTACCCCTAAATCCTTAAGATAGGGAAGCTTTTTTATTATGCCTTCTATGTTCCCGCCAAAAAAGTCGTTATTTTGAATTATGCCCTTTTCATCGGGAAGAAAAACCGGAATGTCTCCTTCGTCATCGTGTAGATGATAGGGCGTTTTCTTATCCTCGGCAGAAAGAATTCTTTCCTTATAGAAACGGTCGGGAAAAATCTGATAATAAACCCTGCCTTTGAAGCAGGAAGGCACAGTGAAATCTGAAGGAATGCAAGATAACTGCCAGGATGCACCCTCTTCCATATTGGTGTCACTATCGCCGCATTTATAAAGGTGGAAGGTTGAACATTCCGTCTCTATTAAAAAGTGGTAAAAGTAAAGCCCTGTCTTATAAAGAGAAAAGGTTTCGGAGTAGTACTCGTAGGAATTTTCCTTTTTTATGCATGAGAGGGGAAGTGTTAATTTCATTCCCTCGTCTGATTCTATTAAAAGATATGCCCTTTTGGTTTTACAACTTTCGGGAATGTGTATGGAAATGGTACACTCCTCGTTCTTCTTAAGGCAACCGAAGGGCTTTTTATGAAGTTCTGATTTACTGTCGTATAAAATGTGCATGTTTTACCTACCTTCATTAAGGCACACAGGAAAATCCTGTGTGCCTTAAAAATTAGTTTCACTTCATGTACCAGATGTTCTTTGCATACTCGTTTATTGCACGGTCGGCTGAGAAAATGCCTGCCTTTGCAATATTGGTAAGGGACATCTTAGTGAATTTCTCTCTGTCTTTATAGGTTTCGGAAACCAATCCTTGCGCTCTTACATAATCGCCGAAGTCGGCAAGAGTCATATAAGCATCGGCTGTTCCGAAGGAATTTGAAAGGAGTGATTTAACAATATCATCAAAGTTTGAACCGAAGGAGCCGTTTGTAAGCATTTCAAGAATTGCGGAAAGCTCTCTGTCACGTCTTACGTAACTTAAAGGATCATAACCTTTTCTCCAAAGGGCCTCAACCTCAGGTGCTTTAAGACCGAAGAGGAACATGTTGTCGTCGCCAACCTGTTCGTGAATTTCGACATTTGCACCGTCAAGAGTACCGAGTGTTACGG
Organism: Clostridia bacterium; assembly: GCA_017536285.1. The sequence continues at coordinate 39,794 of JAFXHP010000083.1, read as the reverse complement.
CACCGTTAATCATAAGCTTCATATTACCGGTACCCGATGCTTCCTTTCCGGCAATGGAAATCTGCTCGGAAATTTCAGCTGCAGGAATGATGATTTCAGCTAAGGATACTTTGTAGTCCTCCAAGAATACAACCTTTATTTTTTCTCTTGCGACAGGATCTGCATTAACGGTGTTGGCAATTGCACAGATAAGTCTTATAACCTGCTTTGCCATAAAATAACCGCTGGATGCTTTTGCCGCAAAGATAAAGGTGCGGGGAGGAATGTCAAGGTCAGGATTTTCTTTAATCATGCGGTACATGTGGATTATCTGAAGTGCGTTTAAGAGCTGTCTCTTATACTCGTGAAGTCTCTTTATTTGTACATCGAAAATGGAATCGGGGTCAACATTTATGCCGTTTGCAGTTGAAATGTAGTTTGCAAGACGAATTTTATTTGCACGCTTAACCTCACGGAGGGAAGCGAGAACTGTTGCATCTTCGCGGAAGGATAAAAGATCTTCTAGCTTATTTGCATCCTTCATAAAGCCGTCGCCGATTAAGTTTTTAAGAAGGGCGGTGAGTCCGGGGTTAGCCTGGCAGAGCCATCTTCTGTATGCTATACCGTTGGTTACGTTGGTGAAACGGTCGGGAGTCAAGGCATAATAATCGTGGAAAATGCTGTCCTTTAAAATTTCGGAGTGAAGCTTTGATACACCGTTTATCTTGTGGCAGGCAGCTAAGCAAAGATTTGCCATTTTGACTTCTCCACAGGAAATTGCCGCCATATAATCGATTTTTGCAACATCACCGGGATAACTTTCATAAAGCCCGGAGGTAAGACGACGGTTGATTTCAACAACAATCTTGTAAACTCGGGGAAGAAGCTCTGAGAAAAGATGCTCAGGCCAACGCTCAAGTGCCTCGCTCATGACGGTGTGGTTGGTGTAAGAAAGCGTACGGCAGGTGATATCCCACGCTTCATCCCATCCGAAGGAATACTCGTCAATTAAAATTCTCATAAGCTCGGGCACACAAAGTGCGGGATGGGTATCGTTGATGTGAATAGCAACCTTATCGGGAAGATTTCGGAGCGTTCCGTAATTCTTCATATGGTTTTTAAGGATGCTCTGAAGAGATGCGGAAACAAGAAGATACTGCTGCTTTAATCTTAAACGCTTACCTTCGATGTGGTCATCTGCAGGGTATAAAACCTTACTTATAACTTCTGCCATGGTGTTTCTTTCAAGAGCCTTTAAATGTTCACCGCGCACGAAATAGTTAAGGTCAATGGATGCGGAGGAGGGGGATTTTGCACTCCAGAGTACCAGGGGATTAACCGCTTTTGAATTGTAGCCTGAGATAAAGAGGTCGTAAGGAACGGCCATTACTGAGTTGTAGTTTACATGCTCAGACTTGAAGTTGCCGTTTTCAAACCATTCTTTAACTTCGCCGCCGAATTTTACTTCGAAGGCTTCATCCTGTCTCGGACGAAGCCAGGAATCACCAAGAGAAAGCCAGTCATCGGGAAATTCCATCTGCCAGCCGTCAACAATTTTCTGACGGAAAATACCAAATTCGTAGCGGATGGAAAAGCCTGTTCCGGGAAGTCCCAGTGTAGTCATAGAATCCATATAGCAGGATGCGAGACGTCCGAGACCGCCGTTGCCAAGACCTGCATCGGGTTCCATTTCGTAAAGCTCTGCAAGGTCAATTCCTACACCTGCCAGGATGCTCTTTGCCTTTGCCTCAAGCCCCATGTTGAAGAGGTTGTTGTGAAGGGATGTTCCAACAAGGAATTCCATTGACATATAGAAAACCTGTTTTTTCTCCTTTGCGGTAACCTCGTCGGAGAAGTTCTTGCGTTCTTCTGCAAGCAGGTCACGAAGAACGGTGCATAGTGTCTTATACACCTGGATTTTTGAAGCCTCGGAAAGGCTACAGCCCGAACCTCTTAAGGATTCGGATTCAAGCAATTTTTTAAATTCGTCTTTTTTTAAGTTCATTGATATCGTCCTTTATAGATTATTAATAGCAAGTTTTTTCTTAAGTTACACTAAGGAGTTATAAATTGCTCCGTATTCCTTAACCGGCTCAGACCAACTTGAGTCATATTTCATAAGGGCCTTTATGTGCTTTTCACGTTTGGCTTCATCGTGCCAGAATTCTGCCGCACGTTCTACTGCATTTAACATATCGTGAGCGTTGAAAAGCTTAAAGGTAAAACCTTTTCCTTCAAGTGTTTCGGTATTAAGTGCGGGTACCGTATCAAAAAGACCGCCGGTTTCACGGACTATCGGAATTGTACCGTAACGCATTGCGATAAGCTGTGAAAGCCCGCAGGGTTCGCTCTTTGACGGCATTAAGAATAAATCGCTTCCTGCATAAATGCGGCTTGCCAAAGCACTGTTGAAGGTAATTAATGCTTTTAAGCGACCGGGATAGTAATATTCTGCAAAGCGGAACATTTCTTCAAAGCGGGAATCGCCTGTACCAAGCACCACAAGCTGAATGTTATTTTTCATCATTTCGTGAATAACACATTCAACAAGCTCAAGTCCCTTGTGGGAAACAAGACGGGTAACCATAGAAACTATGGGAACGTCGTTTCTCACTTCAAGGCCCAGCTCCTTCTGAAGTTCTTCCTTGCAGATGTATTTGCCCGAAGGATTGGTGGGGGAGAACTTCTTGGGGATGTTTTTGTCATTCTTGGGACTGTAAAGATTAGTATTTATTCCGTTTACAATACCCGTAAGCTTATATTCATTCTCTCTTAAAATGGGGTCAAGCCCGTGAGAAAAGTAAGCGTATTTTATTTCGTGAGCATATGTCCTTGAAACCGTTGTTATCTTGTCGGATGCCACAATTGCACCCTTCATAAAGTTGATGGCACCGTCATAAGTCAAGACATTTTTCCATTCGCCTGAAAGCTCCATAATGTTTTCTGAAAAGTCCATGGGCATTCTGCCCTGATATTCAATATTATGGATGGTAAACACGGTTTTTATTTTGGAATATGCTTCTATGTGAGAGTAGCACGCCTTTAAGAAAACGGGAATTGTTGCCGTCTGCCAGTCATTCAAGTGAATGATATCGGGAAAATATCCGATTTCGGCAAAGGAGGCAAGGATTGCCTTTGAATAATAAGCGAAACGCTCGCCGTCATCAAAATGACCGTAATAGCCACCATCACGAAGGAAATAAAATTCGTTGTCGATAAAGTAATAGGTGACATTTTTATTCTTAAGAGTAAATACACCAACATAAGTATCCCTGTAAGCAATGGAAACATAAAAGCTTTTTATAAACTCGGGATTGAAGTCAGGGTTTTCCTTAAGTGATTTATAGTAGGGAAGCACAACCGAAACCTCGTATTCGGGATTCTTTGAAAGCTCCGAAGGAAGTGCTTCAATTACGTCACCAAGGCCACCGGATTTTATATACGGTGCACCTTCACTTGCTGCGAAAAGTATTTTCATACTGTTTCTCCTTTTTCTACAATTAAGGGAGCGTTTTTGGCACCTTTAAGTATGGTACCTGCGGATATTTTCGCATCCTTGTCGATGATTGCGTATTCGATTTCGCAACCTTCGCCTATAACGCTGCCCTGCATGATGATTGAATTTTTAACGGATGCATTTTTTTCTATCTTGACATCACGGAAGAGAACGGAGTTTTCGATATTTCCCTTAATTCTGCAACCGTCTGCAACAAGACACTCGTCTACTGAAGAAGTGGAAGCATAAAATGTGGGAACCTCGTCACGCACCTTGGTGTAAATGGGACGTGCGGGGTTGAAAATATCACGTCTCAATTCTTCGTCTGAGATAAGTGCTAAGTTGTTGTTGAAATATGTTGCGATGCTGTTGTTTCTTATAACCTTACCCTTGAATTCAAATACATTTACATTTAATGTGCCCTTATTGAATTCACGCTGGATTAAGTCTCGCTCTAAATGATGTCTGCCCTTGGAAACAGACTCTTTTATTGCGGCAACCAATTTTTGCTTTTCCATTATGTACATACCCATGGAGGCAAGAGTACCGTCCTTCAATGCGGGATAGTCAACTAAAATTTCTGTCACTTTTTTCTTTGACATTTCCGTAATCATAGAATAATTTCTCTGCTTGTCTGCTTTAACCTTGTTGGCGATAACAGTTATGTCAGCACCGGACTTTATGTGCGATTCCAACGCATCGTCATAGTCGATGTTGCAGATTACGGTGGAGTCGGATAAAACCACATAATCCTGGTCTATCTTATCAAGAAATGAAAATGCGGAATAAAGTGCTTCAAGCTTTCCCTGATAAACCGTAGTCTGGCCTGATGAGAAGGGAGGAAGGAGATAAACTCCGCCGTTTTTGCGGTTTAAGTCCCATTCTGCAGAGGAACCCAAATGGTCCATAAGGGAATTGTAGTTATACTTTGTTACGATACCCACATTGGTTATTGTGGAGTTTGACATATTTGATAAAACAAAGTCGATAAGACGGTATCTTCCGCCGAAGGGGAGAGATGCCACCGTTCTGTTTTTGGTAAGTAAGCCGAAATTTTCGTCAAAAAGATTTGAAAATATAATACCTGCCATATTCATGGTTACACGCCTCCTTATATAATTTCCTTGGGCTTCACTACGGTATTAGCCGCAATAATGTTGCCTTTGCCGATGACTGCAATGCCCCATTCCGACTTGGAATAGTATTCAGGCTTGTCGCCGATGCGGGCGTTTTTGTCAATTTCAACATTCTCGGAAAGGATGGCATATTTAACAGTTGCACCCTTTCTTATTATGGTGTTTGGCATAATAACGCTGTCTTCGACAACAGCATCTTCTTCAATGGTGCAGCCTGTGGAAATGATGGAATTTTTAACAGTGCCTTTTATACTGCAGCCTTCTGCAACGTAGGAATTATCAATAGTAGCACTCTTTGCTATGTAGCTTGAGGGCTGGGCATAGTTTCTTGCATAAATTCTGAACTTGGAATCCTTTAAGTTAAGTCCGCTTTCGGGATCAAGCAGATCCATGTTTGCCTGCCATAAGCTGTCGATTGTTCCTACATCCTTCCAGTAACCTTCAAAGCCGTAAGCGAAAAGTCTCTTATTGTTTTCAATAAGCTTGGGGATGATGTTTTTGCCAAAGTCGTTGGAGGAGGTTTCATCCTCTTCGTCTTCGATTAAATAATCACGAAGAAGCTGCCAATTGAAAATGTAAATACCCATGGAAGCCTTTGTGCTCTTGGGATTTTTCGGCTTTTCTTCAAATTCGTAAATGGAAGAATCGGGGTTTACGTTCATTATTCCGAATCTGCTTGCCTCTTCGATGGGAACATCCAGTACGGCGATGGTACATTCGGAATTCTTTTCCTTGTGGAAATCAAGCATCTTTGAATAGTCCATTTTGTAGATGTGGTCACCTGACAGAATCAGGACATATTCGGGGTTGTAACGCTCAATAAATGGAATGTTCTGGTATACGGCGTTTGCTGTGCCCTTATACCACTCGGATTTTTTACTCTTGGAGTATGGCGGAAGGATATGTGCTCCGCCAAAATTACGATTAAGTCCCCATGGGCGACCTGTGCCCACATAATCGTTAAGCTCCAAAGGCTGATATTGTGTCAGAATACCAACGGTGTCAATGCCGGAGTTTACGCAATTGGAAAGGGGAAAGTCGATAATTCTGTACTTCCCTCCAAAGGGAACTGCAGGCTTTGCGGTTTCCTCGGTTAAAACCATAAGTCTGCTGCCCTGTCCTCCCGCGAGGAGAATTGCTACACATTCTTTGCTCTTGTTTAACATTTAAAGCCCTCCTAACATTATTTGACTATTTTATAAAAAGTTACGCTCATCGGGGGAATGGTTACCTCTGATGAATTTTCGAGTCCGTGATAAGGTATTGCCTTTACCGGAACGGTGCGAAGGGGTGTTCCGGTACCGCCGTATTTCTTATAGTCCGATGAAAATACAGGGGTTATCTTTTTTCCGTAAGGGATTCCGATTCTGTATTTATCACGCCTTACGGGGCAGAAGTTGCAGATAATGATAAGCTCGTCGCCTTTTTTATCAATTCTTCTGAAAACGATAATGCTTTGGTCCGCATCGTCTCCGCTTATCCAGGATGTGCCCTCCTGTTCTGTGTCCATCTCATACAGCGGAGGATTATCAAGATAAAAGCGGTTTAGGTCTTTTACAAATTTATGCATTTTTTTATGAGCATCTACGGAAAGCAGGAACCAGTCCAGCTCTTTCTTGAAATCCCACTCAATAAACTGGGCAAACTCACTTCCCATAAAGGTGAGCTTCTTTCCGGGGTGTGCCACCATGTATGCATAAAAAGTTCTGAGATTTGAAAATTTGTCTTCGTAAACTCCGGGCATCTTTCCGATCATCGAACACTTTCCGTGAACCACCTCGTCGTGGGAGAGGGGAAGGATATAATTTTCCGTGAAAGCGTAGGAAAATGAATGGGTCAACATTCCGTGAATGCTTTTTCTGAACAGAGGATCGTTGGAAATATATTTGAGCATATCGTTCATCCAACCCATATTCCACTTATAGTTAAAGCCAAGACCGCCCATATAATCGGGTTTTGTTACCATTGGGAAGATGGTGGATTCTTCTGCAATCATCATAACGGAAGGCTTGAAGGCAAACGCTGCGGCATTCATTTTTCGCATGAAGTCTATGGCCTCTAAATTTTCTTTGCCGCCGAAATAATTCGGGTGCCATTCTCTGCCGCTTCTTCCGTAGTCCAGGTAAAGCATGGAAGCCACGGCATCAACTCTTATTCCGTCTATATGATACTTGTCCAGCCAGTATAATACATTTGATATAAGAAATGAGCGGACTTCGTTTCTTCCGTAGTTAAAAATTCTTGTGTTCCAGTCGGGGTGTTCGTTCATCAAATAGTCGTTTGATTCATAACAGCATGTGCCGTCAAATTCTATGAGGCCGTATTCATCTTTGGGAAAATGTGCACCAACCCAATCTATAATAACGCCTATTCCTGCTTCGTGACATGTGTTTACAAGATACATGAAATCGTGTGGTGTTCCGTAACGGGAGGTGGGAGCATAGTAGCCTGTCACCTGATAACCCCAGGAAGGATCAAAAGGATATTCCGACACAGGCATAAGCTCCACATGGGTGTAATTCATTTCCTTTAAGTAGTGAACCAGATCGTCAGCAGTCGTGCGGTATGAGAAAAAGTTGCCGTCTGAGTGCTTACGCCATGAGCCTAAATGCAGTTCATATATATTCACAGGGGAGTTAAGGGTGTTCTTTTTTGCATTTTTGGTCATATAGGATTTGTCGGTCCATTTGAACCCGCCAAGGTCATAAACCTTGGAATCATTATCCGGTCGTGTACACATGTGAAATCCGTATGGGTCGCACTTATACACAAAGGAACCGTCTGATTTTTCGATATAGTACTTATAGGAATCGTAAACCTTGGCACAGGGAACAGAAAGTTCAAAAACTCCGTATCCTATATTGTTCATAAAGGCGTTCTTGTCCCATGAATTGAAGTCGCCTGTGAGCCTTACTGAGCGGGCGTTGGGGGCCCAGACTCTGAAGATGAAGCCGCCTGATGAAGCTTTGTGACAGCCCATGTATTCATAAGCGTCAGTTGCATTGCCCTGGTTGAATTTTTCCAAGAAATCTCCTAATGAAGCCTTGTTTGATTTCACCTTTAGTTCACCTCTTTGGTTGTGATATATTTAAATAGGTAGAAACATTATAAACAGTATAACATACAATTGTTACAAAATCCAGTATTTTTGGAAAAAATATGAAAATAATTTCTTTAACTATATATGCGGTATATATAGTTTATTATAAATTCTTGAAATTATGAATTTTTTTCTCGCATTTTTTCACTTGACACCCGGTTTTTTGTGGTATAAAATTAATGTGATTTTCAGAAAGGGTGATAGTATGCCGTTTATAGAAACGAAAACTACAGCTAACGTAACAGATGAAAAAAGAGAAGAAATAAAAACACTTCTCGGCAAAGCGATAGAACTTATTCCGGGAAAGAGCGAAAGCTGGCTTATGCTTTCTTTTTCCGACAATCTCAAAATGTATTTCAAAGGCGATGATTCTGCGGACACCGCTTACATCGATGTGAAAATTTTCGGAAAAGCTGAAAAGAAGGCATACGATGCTCTTACAAAAGAAATCTGCAGAATTTATTCTGAAGTTTTGTCAATCCCGGGGGACAGGATTTATGTAAAGTATGAAGAAGCCGATATCTGGGGCTGGAACGGAATGAATTTTTAATTGATTATGAAAAAGAAAATTTCTGCAGTAATTTTATTGCTTATTGTGCTGTTTTTTGTGTTTTTGTCATTTTATAACCAAAGGGTAACAAAAGACTTTTTTGCCATGGATACGGTGATAAGTCTTAATATCAAAGGACTTGGTGCAAAAAAGTGTGCAGAGAAAATTGAAGAGGAAATAATCCGTCTTCATGAAGAGCTTTCCGTTAACGGAAACGGAGCACTTGCTGCTTACAATAAGGGAGAAAATCCGAGAGAAGAAGTATCCTTTCTTCTTTCCGAAAGCGACCGCATAAGGAGAGAAACCGGGGGTGCATTTGATGCGGGGATTTACTCTGTGACAAAGCTCTGGGGCTTTACGACAGGGGATTTTTCGGTGCCGTCTGATGCGGATATAAAAGAAGCTCTTTCGCTTAAAGGAATAAGATTTGATTTCGGAGCAATTGCTAAAGGGTACGGTGCCGATTCGGCAAGAAAAATTATAGAGAATCACAATGTGAAAGAGGCTGTTGTTTCTTTAGGTGGTACGGTTCTTGTTTTTGGAGAAAAAGATAAGCGTGTGGCAATATCCTCGCCCGACTCGGAAGGCTATGCCGCATATCTTGATGTGACAAACTGCATTATATCAACCTCCGGCGGATATGAAAGATATTTTTCCGAAAACGGAGAGACCTATTCACACATAATGAATCCTGAAACCGGTTACCCTGCGAAAAGCGGAATAGTAAGTGCAACTGTTATAATGGAAGACGGTATGCGCTCCGATGCCTATTCCACGGCGGTTTTTGTGATGGGTGAGGAAAAGGCGAAGGAATTCTGGAAAGAATACACTTTCGGACTTGTGATAATAACTGAAGATAACCGCATGATTATATCCGAGAATTTAGAAGGAAAAATAAGCGGAATTGACGAAAAATACGATTTGGAGATATGGCATCATGAATAAAAAATATATAGGCATGCTGGAAATGGCAGTGTGTGCGATTCTTTGGAGTATAGCGGGAGTTTTCATTAAGAAAATTTCTGTTGGAGCTATTGTTATAGCAGGGATAAGAAGTGCTTTTGCAGCTCTTTGCACCTTTATTTATATGAAAATTATGAAAATAAAGTTCTGCATAAATAAAAGAGTGTTTTTCGGAAGCCTTTGCACTTCGGCAACATTTTTGCTTTTCGTTAGTGCAAATAAGCTGACTGATGCGGCGAATGCCATAGTGCTTCAGTATACGCAGCCGCTTTTCATTCTCATTTTCTCGTGGATATTCTACAGGGAAAAATTTGTAAAAAGAGATATTGCGGTGGCTCTTACCACTCTTTTCGGAATAGCTTTGTTTTTTGCCGATAACATATCGGGAGAAAAACTTTTCGGAAACTTCGTGGCCATTGGAGCGGGAGCCGCCATCGCTCTTGCGTTTATGATATACGGACACGTTACAAAGGAAGAACGCTTCAGCGGTATGCTTATGGGGCATCTGATGACCGCTGTGGTGGGCGTTGGCTTTTTGATTGCATCGCCTGTCAATATAACAGTAACGGACTGGATTTACATGGGGATTCTGGGGATTTTTCAGCTTGGAGTCGCATACATATTTTTCTGCCTGGCTGTTGAAAAAATATCGGGTTTTGCCTGCTCGATTATTGGAGTTATCGAGCCGCTTTTGAACCCTTTGCTTGTTATGATTTTTATCGGAGAAAAACCCGGAAAATTTGCATTTTGGGGTTGTGCCGTGGTTATATTGGCCGTAACGGCATGGGGTATGCTTGATGCAAAAGATGATGCGTTGAAAAAAGAAAAATCTGCTGTCAACTGACAGCAGATTTTTTTGTTAATTTCTTTATAAGATGTTTTATAAAAAGGAATATTAATATTCCGAGAATAACTCCGGCAAAGTCAATGGAAATATCCTTGAATTGAAAACTTCTGCCGGGGACGAATATCTGATGTACTTCGTCGGCTAAAGAGAAGAGGGCACATCCTGTAAAAGACAGGAGTGCTTTTTTTATTTTATCCGAATTTGAAAGAGAGAAAAAGGCAAAGGTTAGAAATCCGAGAGCGGTATATTCTGTGAAATGAGCCAGTGAGCGTATGGTTGAGTCTGTTTTTTTTATCAACGCTTTTTGCTCTTTTTCCGGCATGGAAGAGAAATCTTCTATAAATATTTCGAGTATTTGTTCCGTTACTTTTTTGCTTGTTTTTGAAGATACGGATGCCTTTTCGGAAGAAAAATGAAATATGAGTGCCACGTTGCAGATAATAAGGAGCGATATCAGTGTTCGTAAAATGATTTTTAGCTTCATAAAAACCTCCATTTTAAGGACTGTTTTTTATAGTATAGCGTTTTTTATAAAAAAAGTCAAAAAAAATTGAAAAAAATTAAAAAAAGTATTGAAATTTGAATGAAAGTGGTTTATAATGGAGTTACAGTAGTGACTTGATGGGTTTTGGTGGGCAAAAGTGGATATTTGAAACATAGAAAGGGAGGTGGCAGGATGAATAGAAATGTTTTTTATGGCGAATACACACATACTTTGGATGAAAAAGGCAGAGTGATACTTCCTGCCAAGTTCCGTGAAATGCTGGGAGAACAGTGCCATATCACAGTAGGATACGATTCCTGCGTTACTGTTTATGACGATGCCGGATGGGATGCTTTCTTGGGAAAGCTCTTTGATGAACTTGAACACGAAACCGATGAAGACTACAGAAGAAGAATAAGAATTATGGCATCCGGCGGTATGGATATTAATATAGATAAACAGGGGAGAATGTTGATTCCCCCTCCGCTCAGAGCGAGAGCGAAAATAGATAAAGAAGTAAGCATCGTGGGTAACCTTAATAAAATTGAAATATGGCCCAGCGAAGTATGGAACGGATATCTTAACGATGAAGCAAATCCTCTTGAAAAAGTATCTCAGAAAGTAGAGGAAAAGAAAAATGCCAGAGTTTAATCATGTATCGGTGTTAAAAGAAGAACTTACCAGCGGAATAATAACCGATAGGAACGGGATTTATTGCGACATGACTCTTGGCGGTGCGGGACACAGCAAAAGGCTTTTGGAACTTACAGATAAGGCTGTGCTTCTCGGAATAGACCGTGATCCGTTGGCTCTTGAAGTGGCAAGGGAAAGACTTTCGGATTTTTCAGACAGAGTAAAGCTCTATCACGGGAATTTTTCTGAGATAGATATTGCGGCCTGGGAAAATGAAATTGATGCTTTTGACGGCATAATGGCTGACCTTGGAGTATCAAGCCCGCAACTTGACGATGCGGACAGAGGATTCTCCTATATGCACGATGCTCCACTGGATATGAGGATGGATACCACGAGCGATTTTTCGGCGTATGATGTGGTTAATAAATACTCGGAAGCGGAACTTATGAGAATAATCGGAAGCTACGGGGAGGAACGCTGGGCGAAAAGAATCGCAGAGTTTATAGTGAAAAACCGCCCTGTGAAAACAACGTTGGAGCTTGTTGACATAATAAAAGCGGCGGTTCCTGCAGGAGCAAGAGAAAAGGGCGGACATCCTGCGAAAAGAACATTTCAGGCAATAAGAATAGAGGTTAACGGCGAACTTGAAGCAGTAGAAAATGCTCTTGGCAAAGCGGTTTCGCTTTTGAAGAGCGGTGGAAGAATAGGGGTTATAACCTTCCACAGCCTGGAGGACAGATTGGTTAAACAGACGTTTCAGACTCTGGCCAAAGGTTGCACTTGTCCTTCTTCGTTTCCGGTATGTGTATGCGGAAAGCAACCGGAGATAAAGATAATAACGAAAAAGCCGATATTGCCGGCTGATAAAGAAATCATTGAAAACAGCAGAGCGAAGAGTGCTAAACTCAGAATCGCGGAAAAATTATAGAATAAAAGGAAGGGTATGGGAATGGAACATTATAACGGTAATAATGCTTACAGAGTAAGATTAAAGGAAAGAGAAGAAAGAAAACTTATAAGCCGTGAAAATCCCGGATATGAATCGTTTGTAAGAGCCAAGCGAAAAGAAATTATAGGTTCTATACTTATAATCATGGCAGTGGCACTTATGATAATACTTAGATATGCTCAGATTTCGGTGCTTAATTCCGATGTTCAGTCAACGAAAAAAGCGTTGGAAGAGGCCAGAGCCGAATATACCAATCTGGAAATAGAAAGAGACAGAATAATAGACTTGTCTCATGTTGAAGATGTTGCCGTAAACTCATACGGTATGACAACGCCGACGAAAGATCAGATTGTATATATCAGCGTTGAGAGAGGTGACTGCATAAAGGTGGCAAAATCCGGTGGCGGAGCATCTTTATTTTGGGGACAATCGGCTTTTAATTAATCGGAACAAAAAATATGCTGCTATTGGTAAAATGCTTTCAGGCGTTTTATAATTGCGGCATTTTTCCGTTTCATAGAACTTGTCGTTTTTTGTTATTTAGAGGGGTAATGTATGAGTATACTTTCTGTAAAAAAGAGAATGAAAAATCTGGCGTTTGCATTTATATGTGTTCTTGTGATACTTGTAATATGGCTCTGTTATCAAAGTATAACTTTGGGAGAAAGGTACAGAGAAGCGGCAGAAAGACAGCAGACAAAGGATATAGAGGTTGCAGCGAAGCGCGGGACAATATATGACAGAAACAAAAAACAGCTTGCGGTAAGCGTTTCTGCGGATACGGTTATTTTAGACCCTGCTTTAATCAGAAAAAATGAAAAAGCGGAAAAGGTGGCTTCTGCACTTTCTGAAATACTTGATATGTCTTATGAGGACGTATATAAAGTTACGCAGAAGGAAAGCAGCTATGAAATATTGAAAAAAAGAATTACTCAGGAAGAGAGTAAGGCTATAAAGGAACTGAAGGACAAAACCGGAATAATGCTTGAGGAAGACACAAAGAGAAACTATGTATACGGTTCTCTTGCGGCAAATATTTTGGGCTTTACCGGATATGACAATCAGGGGCTTGACGGACTTGAAAGTGTATATGATAGCGTGCTCTCAGGAAAAAACGGCAGAAAGAGTGTTGCCGTTGCTAACGGCGGCATTGAATTGCCCTATGCATACGAGCAGTATGTGGATCCGGAAAACGGAAAAAGTCTGGTATTAACCATAGACGAAACCATACAGCATATTGCGGAATCAAGACTTAATGAAGCAATTAATAAATATGGAGTAAAGGAAGAGGGGTGTGTTATTGTAATGAACCCCAACACCGCCGAAATTCTGGCGATGGCGGCAACTCCCGGGTATGATCCGAATGCTCCCTTTGAAATTTACGATGAAGAATTGCTATCAGAGCTTGAAGGACTCGAAGGGGAAGAAAAGAGCGATGCGAAGGGTAAAGCTCAGTATCGCCAGTGGAGAAATAAGGCGGTATCGGATACATATGAGCCGGGTTCGGTGTTTAAGATAATAACTGCTGCAGCTTGCCTTGAAGAAGGTATTGTTGATGAAAATACGGCATTTAATTGCCCCGGCTCGATGCATGTTGCAGGATGGAACATAAATTGCTGGAGATATTACAACCCTCACGGTATACAAAACATCGAAGCAGGTTTGGCAAATTCCTGTAACTGTGTATTTATGACACTGGGACTTAATCTTGGTGGTGAAAGATTCAGAGAATATGTTAAGGCTTTTGGGTTTGAAGAAAAAACCGGTATTAATCTTCCGGGGGAATCAGAGCCTATTATAAGAAACCAGTATGCGGATATCGACGTGGCGACTGCCGCCTTCGGACAGAACATAAATGTTACTCCGATACAGATGATAACAGCCGTTTCATCCGTAATTAATGGTGGAGAACTGCTTAAACCCATGATAGTTAAAGAATATCTTGATGAAGACGGTAAAGTTACGGAGAGTTTTGAGAAAACCGTTGTCAGAAGGGTGATTTCCGAAAAGACAAGCGAAAGCATGAAAAAATATCTTGAGGGTGTTGTTAAAAACGGAACCGGAAGCGGAGCAAAAATTTCAGGACAGAGAGTCGGAGGAAAGACCGGAACCAGTGAAAAGCAACCGAGAGACGGAAGAAAAATAGCGTCTTTTTGCGGATTTGCTCCTGCGAATGATCCGGAGATAATAGTTCTTGTTATGCTGGATGAACCGACCCCCGGTGTGGGAGAGGGAAATATAAATGCCGGTGGTGGCCAGATTGCGGCACCTACGGCAGGACTTATAATTGATGACATATTAAGATATATGGGAATTGAAGCACAGTATAGTGAAAGCGAAATACTCTCATCCGGTGCATATATTCCCGATCTTACTGGATTAAGCAGAAAAGAAGCGGAAGAAACTGCTAAAAACAGTGGTTTTAATATAAACCTTATAGGCGGAGGAGATAAGGTTACCGATCAGCAGCCTTTAAGCGGAATTATGCTTTCCGAAGGCTCGACTATCATAGTTTATACAGAAGGATCCTCCGAGGCACAGCTCACAACAGTTCCGTCTGTAACCGGAATGAGCAGAGCAAATGCTGAGGCGACTATAAAAGGTGCAAATCTCAATTTCAGGAACTCCGATATGGGTGCAGGCATGAACGGCGGAGTAATCGCCAGCGAACAAAGTCCTGCGGCAGGTGAAGTTGTTGAAATGGGAACCGTGGTTTATGTGAAATTCGTCCTGCAGGACGTTGACTGATAATAAGACTTCGGAAAGGGATGACTTAAATGAAACTCAGAGAACTGTTGGAAAACAGAGAATACAGTGTTGTAAGCGGCAGCGTGGACGTTGAGATTGCTAAAATCGAGATTGACTCACGAAAAATAGGGAAGGGTGACGTGTTTTTTGCACTTACCGGACTGGGAGCAGACGGACATAACTATATTGAAAAAGCAGTAAATATGGGAGCTGTGGCCGTAGTTGCGGAAAAAGAATGCGAAAGCTTCGGTGCAACTTTGATTGTGTGCGAAAGCTCAAGAAAGATGCTTGCCTGGGCCTCTGCAGCTTTTTACGGACATCCCGCAGATAAGATGAGACTTATTGGCGTTACCGGAACAAACGGCAAGACCACGGTTACGCATATAATAAAGAAAATTCTTGACATGAAAGGTGCAAAGGTTGGGCTTATAGGAACCAACCACTATCTTATAGGAGAAAGTGAATTGCCTTCCACAGGAACCACACCTGAAGCAATGGAGCTTCATTGGATATTCAAGGAGATGTATGAAGCAGGTTGTGAATATGTGGTAATGGAAACATCAAGCCATGCTCTTGCACTTGACAGATGCCTGGGACTTACTTTCGATGTGGGCGTATTCACGAATCTGACACAGGATCATTTGAATTATCATAATGATATGGAAAATTATGCGGAGGCCAAGGCGAAATTATTTGGCATGAGCAGAATTTCGGTTATTAATGCAGATGATTCATGGTGTAAAATCATGAAGAAAAACGCCTCTAAAATATACACCTACGGTATCGAAAAAAATGCTGACATGCAGGCAACCATGATAGAGTATTCAGAAAAAGGTGTCAGCTTCAATTGGAGTTTTAAGAACACCACCGTTCCGATGAGAATGGCCATTCCGGGTAAGTTTTCGGTTTATAATGCTCTTGCCGGAGTGGGAGCATGTGCGGCATTGGGCCTCAGTGACGAAAGGCTTATGAAGGGGCTTTTAATGGTAAGAGGGGTAAAGGGAAGAGCAGAAGTTGTTCCGGTAAACGAAAAGTATACGGTTATGATAGATTATGCTCATACACCCGACGGAATAGAGAATATCTTAGGAGCAATCAGAGGCTTTGTTAAAAACAGAATAATTATAGTTTTTGGTTGCGGTGGAGACAGAGACAGGGATAAAAGACCTAAAATGGGTGCAGCTGCAATTCGTCTTGCGGATTTCTGTGTGGTTACTAGTGATAATCCGAGAACAGAAGATCCCGATGCAATTATTCAGGATATTTTGCCTGGACTTTCGGGAATGGAAGATAAATATAAGGCAATTACGGACAGAACAGAGGCTATACGCTATGCCCTTTCCATTGCAACAGAAGGAGATGTTGTGTTGCTTGCCGGAAAAGGACATGAAACTTATCAGGATATAATGGGAGAAAAGATCCATTATGACGAGAGGGAAATCGTAAAAAAAATACTTGAGAATTAAGGGGACTTTGCTATGACAGGTTGGATTTGGGGTATATTTGCATTCTCTATTGCTTTGATAATATCCGTTTTATGCGGCGGAATGGTTATAAAAAAACTTAAAGAAGCAAGCTTCGGACAGGAAATAAGAGAAGAAGGTCCTGCCTGGCATAAGAAAAAAAGCGGAACACCCACCATGGGCGGATTTATATTCTTTGCGGGCCTTATACCCGCTGCAGTAATTATACTTCTGCTTTCAAAAATGGCGGATATTACGGCTTTGATTGTACTTTTATGCGCGGCTTTTTTTGGCGTAATCGGATTTTCTGATGACTACATAAAGGTTATTAAAAAG
Source organism: Clostridia bacterium (assembly GCA_017536285.1). Next base: position 23,107 of record JAFXHP010000083.1, on the reverse strand, counting down.
AGAAATCTCGGCCTCACCGCAAAACAAAAGTTTATGGCGCAGATCCTGGTAAGTGCAGCTTTCTCTTTGGCTCTTTATTATGTTAAGGGCGGAGAAATTCTGCTTTTTGGTGGGTTTTACGATTGGTCATATTTCATAATACCCTTTAATATTCTTGTATTACTTGCAACAAACAATGCCGTTAATCTTACGGACGGAGTTGATGCATTGGCCGGAAGCACCACATTTTTCTGTATGGGATACTTTGCTTTTGCTGCATACTATGCAAAAATGAATTCCATGGGAATAGTGCTTATGGCAGTGATGGGTGGAGTAGCAGGATTTCTTTGCTATAACCGTCATCCTGCAAAGGTATTTATGGGAGATACCGGATCTTTGTTTTTAGGAGGTCTTATCGGTGCGGTTGCTTGCACATTGGGACTTCAGTTTACAGTTATAACGGCGGGAGTGGTATTTTTCATTGAAACTCTTTCCGTTATTATGCAGGTTACATATTTTAAGCTTACTCACGGAAAGAGAATATTTCTTATGACTCCCATACATCATCATTTTGAGAAAAAAGGTTGGTCAGAGGTTAAAATTGTAGTGGTGGCTTCGGCTATTACAATAATTATGGGAGTAGTAAGTGCATTGTATATAAAAATGTACATATAGTTTGGAGGATAGTTGAAAATGGCTAGGGCAGAAGGGAAAACTTATGAAAGAGCCAATGGCAGAGTGAGAAGAAAAGGAGAACTTGACGGAGTTTATCTGATTTTGTTGTGTGCCTTGGTTTGTGCCGGTCTTTTAATGCTGATAAGTGCCAGCACACCGGATTCCATAGGAACAGAAAGTCCTTATTCGGGAATAATAAAAAACTGTGTTGTAGCTGTGGTAAGCTTTGCAGTAATGCTTATCGTTGCCAATGCACCCGACTATACGCTTTTCAGAAAATATGTTAAAGCGTTTTACATTTTTTGTGTTATACTTATGTACCTTACTCCTTTTATAGGAAGGGAAAGCCTTGGTGCTACTCGTTGGATTTTTATAGGCCCTATATCAGTACAGCCATCTGAAATCATGAAAATAGCTCTCATATTATATCTTGCGGATGTATTATCGGGAGAGAAAAAACGCAATGTGAACAGAATGAATCTGCTTCAGAGAATTTTATACAGCTTCAGGGCGGAAATTATTATCTTGATACCTGCTGTGGGAGCTGTAATGCAGCGTCATCTTTCGGGAGCAATAATCCTTTGTCTCATAGGCTTTGTGGTTCTGTTTGCTTACGGTATGCCCAAAAGCCATATTATAGGAGTGGGCGGGGGAGTTGTTGCTGCCGGAGTAGCTCTTGCGATAATGGAGCCTTACAGATTGCAGCGTATTTTAGGTTCGAGAAATCCGGAATCAGACCCCTTAGGAAGCGGATGGCAGATTCTGCAGTCGCTGTATGCAATATGTTCAGGCGGTCTTTTCGGGGTAGGATTCGGACAGTCAAGGCAAAAATACAACTGGCTTCCTGAAGCTTCAAATGACTACATTTTTGCAATTATTTGCGAAGAAATGGGGATAGTCGGAGGTATTGCGGTTATCGTGATGTTCGGCCTTTTTGTATGGAGAGGCATTAAAATATCAATAAATGCCAGGGATATGTTTGGTAGTCTCATTGCCTTCGGAGTATCTGTGATGATAGGTCTTCAGGTTGCAATAAATATAGCTGTTGTAACAAATCTTATCCCTTCTACCGGAATGCAGCTTCCGTTTTTCAGTTCCGGCGGAACATCTTTGCTTTTCATGTTGATAGCAACCGGAATAGTGCTTAATATTTCGAGGTACCAGAAAAAAGGGGCAGGAATTATTCATGAAGTAAAATAAAGAACGGAGAGGTTTTATGCGAGTAATAGTATCTGGCGGCGGAACCGGTGGTCATATAAATCCGGCGATAGCCATTGCGAAATACATTAAAGAAGTTGAGCCGGAATCTGAAATTTTATATGTGGGAACAGAACACGGACTTGAAAAAAAACTTGTGCCGGCACAGAATATTGATATAGCATATATTGATGTGTACGGATTTAAGAGGAAACTGTCTCCTAAGAATATATATGTTGCATTTAAAGCACTTAAAGGTATAGCGGACAGTGAAAAAATTATTAAAAAATTCAAGCCTGATGCTGTTATAGGCACAGGCGGCTATGTATGCGGCCCGCTTCTTCAGGCGGCTGTTAAAATGAAAATTCCCACGTTGATACATGAGCAGAATGTAATTCCGGGACTGACGGTTAAAATGCTTGCAGACAAAGTAGATGTGGTAGCTACAAGCTTTGATACCACTAAAAACTATCTTAAAAAACATAAAAAGATAGTGCTTGCAGGTAATCCTGTAAGGGCAGATTTGCTGAAAGTTACCCGCTTTGAGGCCAGAATAAAATTTAATCTTGACGAAAAGCCTACAGTACTTTTCATGGGCGGAAGCCTTGGGGCGAAAAGCATAAACGATGCCCTTGCTGAAATTGTTTCCAGGGAAATGGCGGAGGACTACAACATCATAGCTTCGACAGGAGAACGCAATTACGAAGCGGTTATGAGTGAGATTAAAAAGAATATTGACGAAATTCCTTCTAACATTACAATCGCACCTTATATTTATAATACCGATGTGGCCTTTGCGGCAGCAGACTTGATTGTGTGCAGAACAGGAGCGGTGACGGTAAGCGAACTTGCAGCGACAGGTAAACCTTCAATTGTTGTTCCCAGTCCTAATGTTGCACATAATCATCAGGAATATAATGCGAGATATTTATCAGACAGGGGTGCAGCCGTTCTTATACATGATGATGAACTTACGGGAATAAAGCTTAATGCAGAAATTCTTGCTCTTGTAAATAACCGTGATTTACTTTCGGAAATGAGCAAAAATGCAAAAACAGTTGCGATTTATGATGCAACGGACAAAATTTATACTACAGTAAAAAAGCTCATCAAAGATTAACACAAAAAAGCTTCCTTGCATAGAATATTGCATAGGGGGCGATAGGATTTGAGCAAGTACATAATAAATGGTGATAGAGCTTTAAGAGGCCGTGTGAAGATACACGGTGCCAAAAATGCGGTATTGCCGATTTTAGCCGCTGCTGTTGTAAGCGGAAAAGAAAGTATAATTCATAACTGTCCTGATTTAAGCGATGTGGCAGAGTCTCTTGAAATTCTTAAGTTTCTTGGGTGCGACGCCACATTGAAAGAAGGAACGGCAGTAATTGATTCGGGAAATCTTGTAACAAATGAAGTTCCCGGAGAGCTTATGCTCAAAATGCGTTCTTCGGTAATTTTCCTGGGTGCTCTTATTGCAAGGTGTAAAAGCGGAAGAGTAACACTTCCGGGAGGCTGTGAAATCGGGCCAAGACCCATTGATTTGCATCTTAAGGCCTTCAGAAAAATGGGGATAGAAATTGAGGATGCCGGAGGAATAATTTCGTGTGATGCACGGAATATGAAAAGTGCAGAGGTGCATCTTGACTTTCCCAGCGTCGGAGCAACGGAAAATATAATGCTTGCAGCGACAGGAGCAAAGGGGATTACAAAGATAACCAATGCTGCAAAAGAACCTGAAATAGCGGATTTACAGGAATATCTTAAAAAAGCCGGTTATAATGTATCCGGAGCCGGCAGTGATACCGTATACATAGAAGGCAGAGTCCAGGGAGAAAAGACAGAGCATACCATAATTCCCGACAGAATTGAAGCGGCTACTTACGCTTGTGCTGTGCTCATGACAAAAGGAAAGGCGGAGCTGTGCGACATTTGTGCGGAACATATGCAAGCATTTTTTGCAGCTCTCAAAGATTGCGGTGCAAGTGTTGATTTTAGAAATGAAAGTGCTATAATAGAATATAAAGAACGATTAAAAGCAGTAAAGCATATAAGAACACAACCTTATCCCGGATTTCCCACCGATATGCAGTCGGTATTCATGAGTCTTATGACAATGGCAGAAGGAACATCTGTTATTACCGAAAACATTTTCAGGGACAGATTTCATCACGTTGACGGACTTATAAGGATGGGTGCCGATATTGTCACTGACGGAAGTGTTGCTGTTATAAGAGGTAAAAACAGCCTTTCCGGAGCACATGTTTCAGCCAACGATTTAAGAGGCGGTGCGGCTCTTACTGTGGCGGCTTTGGCGGCGAAAGGAAAAAGCGTTGTGGATAACCTTTGCTACATAGACAGAGGTTATGAAAAATTTGAGGAGAATTTAAGACTGCTGGGAGCAGATATACAAAGGAAGTGATTGCGTGCCGGATGCGAAAAACAAAAGAAGAAATACCGATGAAAATGGCGACAGGGTAAAACGAAGAAGAAAAAGAAGGCGTAAAAGAGGTATTATAAGCTTTCTGTTTATAATTCTTATCTTGCTTTGTGTTGGGCTTATAATAATCAAGACTCCGCTTTTTAATGTGGAAAACGTAACGGTTAAAGGAAACGTGCTTGTATCGGAAGAAGATATTTTTAAGGTATCCGGTATATATGAGGGGCAAAATATTTTTGAGCACTTAAGTTCCTACTATGAAGAAAAAATTCAGACACTGCCATATGTAAGTACAGTTAAAGTACAAAAGAAGTTTCCTTCCGAGATTTATATAACAGTAGGCGAGGAATACGAATACGCCGTGCTGGATTTCGGAGGAGTGGGAGTGTTCTGCGATAAACACGGTAAATCTATAAAAATCGCTACAATGGAAGAAACGGAAAAGTTGATAAAGTTTACCGGATGTCACGAAGGGACCTATGAATTGGGAAATTATATCAGGCTTGAAAGCGACAAGGAGACTGAAACTTTCAAAAAGTGTCTGTCAGCCATTGAAGAATACGGATTTCTTGATGTAACGGAAGTGAATATGGCGGATATAAATGATCTGGTATTCACAGTGAACGGGAATCTTACGGTAAAGATTGGCGAGCTAGGAGACGAAGATGAGCTTTCGTATAAAATGGCATATATAAAAGAGGTCATAGATTCACTGCCTCACGGCATCAGCGGAATTATTGATGCAACCAATCCGGAAGCAGGGGTATCCTACAGAACCGGGGAATATGAATATACACTTTCCGCAGAAGATGGTGCAGAAGAAACCATGGAAGAAGTGGCGGAAGATAGCGTTGAGGACATAGAAGATACGGAAAATACGGCAGGCGAATAAAAGAAGAAATATAAACTTTGAAAACCGAAGGTTGAAGTGAAAAAAATAAGGATAATTGCGAAAAAAGTTTCACTTTAGTCATTGACAAATTGCAAAAAATAGTATAATATATAATAGTAAAATTGGATAAGGAGGCAATAAATATGCCGGAGGATAGAATTGATATGAATGAAACACAGGTTATAAAAGTAATTGGTGTAGGTGGCGGCGGTAACAACGCTGTTAACCGAATGGTAGATGCAGGTGTTAAACACGTTGAGTTTATCGCTGTTAATACAGACGCTCAGGCTTTGGCTTGCTCAAAGGCTGACAGAACTCTTCAGATAGGTGACAAAGTAACAAAGGGACAGGGTGCAGGTTCAGATCCCGAAGTTGGTAAGAAAGCCGCTGAAGAATCCGTTGCTGAAATTGAAAAGGCAATAGAAAATGCAGACATGGTATTCATCGCTGCAGGTATGGGTGGCGGAACCGGTACAGGTGCAGCTCCCGTTATTGCAGGCATTGCAAAGAATAAGGGTATCCTTACAGTAGGTATCGTTACAAAGCCCTTCCAGTTTGAAGGTAAGAGAAGAATGGACAAGGCTATGGAAGGTATCGAAGCTCTAAAGGCTAATGTTGATACAATCGTTGTTATTCCTAACGACAAGCTTCTTACAATCGGAAGTGCAAAGACCACTTTAATCGATGCATTCAAGATGGCTGACGAAGCTCTCCGTCAGGGTGTACAGGGTATCACAGAGCTTATCGGAAATGTTGGCTTCATGAACGCAGACTTTGCTGACGTAACAAGCGTTATGAAGGATGCAGGTTGTGCACACTTCGGTATCGGACGTGCTTCCGGCGAAAACAGAGCAGAACTTGCTGCTAAGGCTGCAATTGAAGCTCCCCTTCTTGAAACAAATATTGAAGGTGCAACAGGTATTCTTATGTGCATCTCCGGTAACAGAGACCTTTCTCTCTTTGAAGTTAACGAAGCTGCAGAGCTTGTTCAGAGCTATGCTGACCCCAACGTATTCTTTAAGATGGGTATGATTAATGACGAAGCTATGGGAGATGATGTTTCTATTACAATCATCGCAACAGGCTTTGAGGGCAAGGAAAAGAAGAAGGAAGATTCTATTTTCGGAGCACTTAATTTAGGTGGATCTGACGATACATATCCCGACATTCCAAGCTTTCTTAAAAAGCCTGACTTAGAATAAGTAATAAAAAAGCCCGGTTTTCCGGGCTTTTTTAATAGGAGGATAACTATGTTTGATTTAGATAGATATATGATTCCTTTCTGGGAAGGAAGCGTTGTAGAGGACGAATCATGCTTTGTAATGGAGGATGAGGCAGGGACTCTCATTCCCATAAACCTTTTATACAAGCCGGATAAAGTTCTCAAGGTAACAGACTATACACTTACGGTTACTTATGAAGAGGGAAAAGATTATAAGGTGGAGGACGGAAAAATTATAGTTCTTCCAGAAGGAAAGATTCCGGTTATGAAGAGTAAGGACTTCTTTCTTGATGAAAAAATAGAAGGAAAGTCTTTTATGCGTCGTAACGGAAAGTATCTTGCCTTTGCTGAGTGGGTACTTATGTATCCTTATCAGATAGCGGTTACTTATGAACATTCGGATAAGTGGGATAGATATATCCCCGGGTCAAAAGGAACGAAGCTTGAAAACTTTATAAAGAAGCTTGAAGCGAAAGCTCCTGTAAAAATTCTAGTTTTCGGGGACAGTATATCGGCAGGTGCGAATGCTACATCCTTAAAGGCAGAAATGTTGCCCGGTCTTCCTAAGTGGGACGCACTTTTGGTGCATGAACTAAAAAAGAAATACGGATATGATGATATTGAAATCGTAAATACATCCGTTGGCGGAAAGGCTAGAAAATGGGGTGTTGAAACAGTGGAAGAAAACGCCGTAAAGTATGACGCTGACCTTGCAATTATCGGCTTTGGCATGAATAACTGTGCTACAACACTTCCCGATTTCAAGGAGGATATAGAGAATATATGTAAGGCTCTTCGCAAAGGAAAGAGCGACACGGATATTATTCTTCTCGCAACAATGCTTCCGAATAAGCTTCTTGCAGGTTTCTGGGGAAATCAGATGTATCAGCAATATGTACTTAATGAAATTGCCGAGGATTTTAAGAATACGGTTGTCTGCAATATGACAGAGTATCATAAGGCGATGCTTGAAACCAAGAAGTTTGAAGATATGACGGGAAATAACGTAAATCATCCCAATGATTTTCTTATAAGAGGATATGCTCAGTGCCTCGTAAAAACACTTGAAAAATAATATAGATAAACGAAAAACGGAAATGCTTTTGCATTTCCGTTTTTCGTTTAGAAAATCATTGAATAAAAGGGTATATATCTCTCAAAGCCATTTGGGGTAAAGGGCTTTGAAGGGATTGGTTAAATTATTCTTCCTCGTTACCTTCAAGGAAATCGTCAGACAAATCATCGTCCTTGCTCTTGGGAGCAGTTTCAGCCTTGTAGTGAGCTAAAACCTTTTCTTTTACTTCACTGAATACCTCGGGATGCTCGATTAAGTACTGCTTGGCGTTTTCTCTGCCCTGTGCGATACGTTCTCCGTTATAGGAAATCCACGCACCTGCCTTGTTGATGATGTCAAGCTCAACAGCCATGTCAAGAACAACACCTTCGGGAGCAAAGCCTTTACCGAAAATCATATCAAATTCAGCCTTCTTGAAGGGAGGAGCAACCTTATTTTTAACAATTTTAACCTTGGTTTTGGTACCGATAACATTTGCACCTTCTTTTATAGGTTCGCCCTTACGGATGTCCATTCTTACGGAAGAATAGAACTTAAGAGCCATACCGCCGGTGGTTGTTTCGGGATTTCCGAACATAACGCCGACTTTTTCACGGAGCTGGTTGATAAATACAACGATGGTATTTGTCTTGTTAATAACACCGGCAAGTTTTCTTAATGCCTTGGACATAAGTCTTGCCTGCATACCAACCTGTTGATCTTCCATTTCACCGTCAATTTCTGCCTTGGGAACAAGTGCAGCAACAGAGTCTACAATTACGAGGTCAACAGCACTGCTTCGAACCAGTGCTTCAACTATTGCAAGAGCCTGCTCGCCTGTATCCGGCTGAGAAACTAAAAGCTCGTCAATGTCAACACCGAGAGTTTTTGCATATTCGGGATCAAGAGCATGCTCGGCATCAACGAAAGCAACTACACCTTCTTCTCGCTGACACTGTGCAGCAAGGAGGAGGGTTAAAGTTGTTTTACCGGATGATTCGGGGCCGTATACTTCAACAATTCGTCCCTTGGGAATACCGCCTATACCGAGAGCAATATCAAGACTTAAGATGCCTGTTGAAAGTGCTTCTACTTCTAAGTTAGAGGAATCTCCAAGCTTCATGATTGTGCCTTTACCATAATCCTTTTCTATCTGAGCCAGGGTGCTTTTTAAGGCTTCTGCCTTGGAAAGATTGTCAGTTTTTGATGCAGTAGTCTTTTTCATAATATATATACCTCCTTAAAAAAATAAGAACAAATATTCGTGTTTTTCTTTATTATAAATGCGAACATATGTTTTGTCAATAGTTTTTTTGAAAATTTTTGAAATTATTTTTGTTTCATCAATTGGCGGTATTTATACGGGGTTATTTTGTTGTGGGCGACAAAGGTGTTTATGAAGTAGGCACTTGAGGTGAAACCGCACCGTTCTGCGGTTTCTGTTACGGAAAGTCCTGATTCAAGCATGAATTTAGCGTTTTTTAATCTTGTGAGGATGTGAAATGAATTAACTGTCATCCCGGTGGTTTTTTTGAAATCTCCCGCAAGCTTTGTTCGGCTTACGAAAAATTCGGATGCAAGATTCTCTAAGGTTATTTTCTCTGCATAATGCAGTTCGATAAAAGAAATTACATCATTTATGTAAGTTCCGGTAAGTTTTACAGGAGTTAAATCTGTTTTGGAAAAAATATCATATATCTTCATATATAATACGCCGAGAATCAGCTTAGCCCTGAGAACAGAGTCTTCTGTATAAGGGGATACATATACAGATTTTAACAGAAAAAAATAATGATAAAGCTCAGAATACTCGTCATCTGTAAGGGGAGCTATAAATGAAGGGGTACTCATGGAATAAACCGCAGGAATTGCATCGTATAAATTTTCGAAATGTACGAATATCTGATAACGCTCGTAAAGAGTATCGGGGGAGATATATGGATTATGCAGGTGATATGCTTTGGAGCATATGAGGCTTTTTCCGGAAACTTTGGTTATTATATCATCGGAAATATAAGTTATCTCTCCGCTGGATATTAAAGAAATTTCATCAAAAGTATGGGAGTGCAGGCTTTTCTTGTCCTTGGGAAAGCCTATTCCTTTGTAATACTCAATGTTTTTTAAAGCTACTTTCATAAAAGCACCTTCTTTTTTATGAAAATGTGTACGATTTTACAATTTTTGTACGATAGTGGATTGAAACTCCTACTTTATTATTATATAATAAAGTAAAGCTTTAGTCAAGGAGGATAAAAATGGATAGATTATTTAAAAGAAGTAATACTGCGAAATGCATAGAGCTTGATAAAATGTGGGACTTCAAGATTGATCCCGGCAACAAGGGGGTAGACGATAAGTGGTTTTTATCATTTCCTGAAGACAGTCGGAAAATTAATGTGCCTTCCTGCTGGAATACGGAAATAGATTTGTTTCGTTATATAGGAACAGCATGGTATCGCACAACGTTTGAATCTGAAAGCGAAAATTTATCTATAAAATTCTTTTCTGTAAATAATGAAGCAGATGTGTACCTTGACGGAGAGCACCTAGGAAATCACTACGGAGCGTTTCTGGAGTTCGGATATGAACTCAAAGGCCTTTCAAAAGGGCGTCATGAGCTTATAGTGAGGGTAAATAATGACAGTAACTCCGTTGATACCTATCCTTTGACGGATGTTGACTGGCTTAACTACGGTGGTATTGCAAGGCGTGTTGAAATAAGAGAACTTTCGGATGTATTGATAAAGGATTGCTCTGTTACATACAAAATTGAAAACGACTACAAGGATGTCCGTCTTAATCTTAGCACAAAAATAAAAACCTTTAAGAGCGTTTCCAACAAGCTTGAAATATACATAAACGATGAACTTAAATATGAAGAAGAGCTTACGATTGACGGGGAAGAGGAAATAAAAATCCCCGAAATACTGATAGAAGAGGCATCGCTCTGGGGAATTTTCAAGCCCAATTTATACTACATAAAGGTTAAATTCGGGGGAGAAGACTTAATAGAGCGAACAGGCTTCCGTGAAATCAAGACGGAGCATATGGATATACTGCTGAATGGCGAAAAAATTAAGCTTCTCGGAATCAACCGCCACGAAATCCACCCCGACTGGGGCTTTACTATGCCTTTCAATCTTATTAAGAGGGATATAGACATAATTAAAAACTTAAACTGTAATGCCATAAGAACCAGTCACTACCCGAATTCTCAGCTCACCGCAGATTACTGCGACGAAATCGGCATGCTTTTCTGGGAAGAATTACCACTTTGGGGAAGACCGGAAGCTGCAATGGTAACTGAACTTACCATTAAAAGAGTGCTTCCCATGATAGAGGAAATGATTCATGCGGGATTCAATCATCCCAGCATTGTAATTATCAGTATGCATAACGAATGTGCTACGGATACCAAGGGTGGATATGAATTTACAAAAATGATGATGGAAAAGGCGAGGAGCCTGGATAACAACAAACTCTTTACCCACGTTACCAACAGAAGCGGAGATGCATTCCCTGATATATGTTATGAACTTGATGACATTATCTGCATGAATAAATATATCGGCTGGTATGAAGGGGTTGAATCCGGAGATTGGAACGTATTTATTGAAAGATGGGAAAAGCACATTGAGGCGTGCAATTCTCTTGATAAACCCCGTCTTATGACAGAGTTCGGAGCAGGTGCAATTCCCGGGGTGAACACCTTTGAGGCACAACGCTGGAGCGAAGATTATCAGGCTGACTACCTTGAATTTTCCCTTAATCAGCTTCTTTCCAATGCGAAAATTTCAGGAACCTATATCTGGCAGTATTGCGATATTCATATTCCTTTTGGCAGAGAGCTTGCCCGCCCCAGAAGCTTTAACAATAAGGGCATAGTAGATGAATACCGTCGCCCCAAGCGTGCATACAGAGTGGTTCAGGAAATCTACGGAAAAGAAATGGGCGAGGGTGCACACTTTGACAGAGCAAGAATTAATAACTATACAATACCTGAATGGAAATGATATATAATAGAACCGCCGAACGGCGGTTTTATTTTTGTCTTGTGCATCCGTGAAATTTCTGCTATAATAAAACAAATGACATTAAAAAGGGTGTATTGTATGAACTTGCGAATATCTTTGTGGGAGCTTTTTGGGCTTCTTATGATAATCACTGCCGTTGTATGCGTTTTTGTTGCTGTAATTGAAAATCTTATTTACAGGACACGCTCTTCTGAATATATAAATTACAACGGCAAATTTTCCGGAATACTGAAAAGCGGGGAAAAACCTTTCACGGAAAAGAAAAAAAGAGTTTCGCTTTTTTTAACGGTTCCTATTATAATGCTTTGGGTTATGACCGATGCAGTAGCGGTGATTTGGGTTATGGAGAATTTTTATGTTACGAATTTATGGATACCGTTGTTGCTTTTATTTTTCACTTTTCCGGCATTGATTATTGTAATCGGAATTATAATTGCGATTATATTATGTATTACATTAATCATTGTTACAGGGAAACTGGGATTAAAACGCACACTCCTTAGAATAAGAAAAAAATATAAAATTGAGGATTAAGCTATGAATAATACATTCCGTCTTTTTGTAAGCTCCACATTCAGCGATTTTATAAAAGAACGAGCTATATTAAATAATGAAATATTTGAAAAGGTAAGTGCACTTTTAAAGAGAAGAGGATGCGGATTTCAGATTGTCGACTTGAGATGGGGAATAAACACGGAGTCGGCACTGAATCAGAATACACTTGAAATTTGCCTTGATGAGATAAATTACTGCATGAGCAATTCTCCGAAACCAAACTTTCTTATTATGGCAGGTGACAGATACGGATGGGTTCCGCTTCCTTCGGTAGTAGAGGCGACAGAATTTGAAAAAATAATTGCTTTGTGCCATGATGAAGAAAAAAAATTGCTTTATAAGTGGTATTTGCTTGATGAAAACAACATTCCCAAGGTTTACTATTTAAATAGGAGAAGCGGGGAATATGTGGACGATAATATCTGGTATAGTGAAGAAGAAAAGCTTCATGCAATACTGGAAAAGAGAGCAAAAGAGTGTTCATTAAAAAAAGAGGAATTGGTAAAATATGAAGCGTCGGCAACGGAACACGAAATATTAAAAGGTCTTTTTGGAAATGAAGACATTGCAGACAATGTAATCGTTCTTATGAGAGAGGGATACCCGGAAAAGGACCGGGATATGACAAGGACTTGCGAGCTTAAAAGAAGAATAAGGGAAAAAATGGAGGAGGACAATCTTTCGGAAAACATAATAACTCTGGATTTTAATGATGAATATTATGAATTGATGGAACAAAGAGTTACAGAACTCTTAATTAAAAATATTTTAAGTGAATTTGAAAGATTGGATGGACTGAAAGAAGAGTACATTCCCGGGAAATTACCTGAGGGTATGTTTTGCGGACGTCAGGAAGATATTAATAGGCTTAAAAACTACGTTGAAGGAGATGACAGGGGAGTTTACTTTCTTAAAGGAGAGTCAGGAAGCGGAAAAACCACACTTCTTAAAGAGTTTATTAATTTTTACAGAGAGTATGATCCGAATAAGGAATATGAAGCAGAACTGAAGGAAGCAAAAGATAAAGAGTCCCTTAAAGAAGCGTGGGCTGCAACCAAAAGGTTTATGGATAAAAAGTCTGTAGACGTTTTTTATGTTTTATTCGGAGAAAATGATATATATAATTTTTATGACTGTTTGAAAAAGCTTTGCATTATGATTACGGAGGAGTATGATATATCCTTAAGTGAAGAAATTAACCGCTATAATATATCTGAAATGTTTTCAGAAGCAATGGGGAAAACGCCTACTTACAGCAAAACTGTTATCGTGATTGATGGAATGGACATGTTTTATGATATCGGAGAGGTTAATGTAAACGTGTTCCCCGAAGAATTAATGAAAGACGTTAAAATCATTGTGTCTTCTGCCGATGAAAAAATAGTGGAAAAGTTTAAACAAATAAATGATACGGAATATCATATAACCGGTTTTTCAAAGGAGGATGCAGCTGACAGCTTTTATAAAATGCTGTCAAGCAGAGGAAGAACGCTTATATCGGAAGGACAGAAGGCACTGGTAGAAGACTGTCTTTCAAACGGAGCAAATCCGTTATCATGTAAGCTGCTTTCAGACCTGGCTGCAGGATGGCACTCGGGAGATTATGTGGAAAATTTTGTTTTTGACGATTATGAAATGGCGAAAATTCATATATTTGATATGTTCAGAAATTGCGGACACGATGAGAATGTGGTGCGATATGTGCTTTCTTATATCGCAGTAGCACCGTTCGGAATTACTGAGGACGACCTTCTTACACTTCTTTTTACACACAAGGAAATAGAAGAGAGTTTTGCTAAAGAAGACAGGTATAACTATAAACTTAAGAAACTTCCTTTTGCGATTTTATCAAGACTTTTATATGACCTTAAGGAATGCATTCATCACAGCATGGCTAAGGACAGCATCATTATAAGCTTTAGCCATAATATATTCAGAAAAGTTGTGCTGAATGAATTTAAGGAAAACTGCGTTTCTGCGGAGAACAATCTTATAAGGTATTATGATGCGATGGATAACTATATATCAAAGGACGGTTATCCGAACATCAAAAAGCTTATGCCGATAATATCTTTGCTCAAGAAAAAAAGCATGTATAAAGAACTTGAAGATATTGTGTCTGATGTTTCGTTTGCAGATGCTCTGATAAAATCAGGCAATCTTACGGAACTTTGCGACTGCTATGCGGAGCTTGACGAAAAAGGTCTTCTTGGAATAAAAGGGAAAAAACTTTTTGAATGTGTCAGAAATAATTCTGGAACTCTGGACTGCTATAAAAACGGGTTATTCAGCTGTGCATACGGCTACGGTCTTACTCTTGAAGGAGGCGTGCTTAAAAACTTGCCGATAAAGGGAGAACGCATGAACTTTGATGTAAAAGATGAAATCTTTTTGTCATGTAATGGGGAGAAGTATGCCGTAATACGTGATGAATATATTTACATTTACAGAGAAAATACCTATAGGTATTTTCAATCCATCCATATGGATTTACTTGATTACATAATGAAAGAAAATATCATAAGCCTGGTATGGACAAGAGATGACAGGCTTGCGATTGTTCTCGACAACGAAGAAATACACGTTTACGATCTTAGCGGAGATATCCCAAAGTTTGAAAATAAGATAAAAAATATAAATGAGACAGAGACTGTGAAATACTCATCTGAGTATAATTATCTTTTGGTCATAAGAAAAAATAAGCTGACCGCCATAGATATGGAAACGTATGAAATAGTGTATGCGATTAGTGGCTTGGGAACAAAGTTTTTCGATATAAATGAAAATGAAGATGAAATTCTCTGGCTTATGAAAAACTCTAAGGCAAATAGGTATGACTTAAAAAGCGGAGCAATTATAAAAACTGAATCCTTCCGTTATCCTTATCTGGGAGAAGAGGAAAGCGTGTGCCTGTTTGACAAGGGAATCGGAGTAGGAATCTATAACTCTTATAACACGGAATTGAGGCTTTTATCCGGCGGAAAGAAAAAGTATATGTATTTCCCGGAGACTTCTGAGATAAAACGATTTATCAAATACGGTAATTGTATTGTTGCTGTATATGAAAACACTATAATAAAAGCCGATATGAAAGATTTATCTCTTTCGTATATAAATATTCCTGAAATAAGTAATGCATATTGTATAGGAAACGCCGAAGCTTTATTGGTGATTACGGCGACAGAAATGAAAAAAGTGACGGAAAATGATTTTTTACCGCTTCGTGAAAAGCTTTATCTTTCTTCCAATACAGTTGAGGCAAGCAGGGAAATGATGATAGGATTTATGCTTCATATGTTCAAGACGAATTTGGTACCTGATATAAAACGTGAAAGTTTTCGTACACTTTTCAGGAAGAATAACTCCTTTTTCAGGTACGACATGGCCAAGTATAGCGAACTATATGAAGAATATTTGAAAGATGTAACATTTATGGCGTTTTCAAATGATTCGCATGTTATGCTTGCAAATGAGGGAACAGGAAAAATCAGGGTATATGACGGAAAAGGTGAGGAGCTGTTTTTGCTGAAGCATCTTGAATTTTCGGTTTTTGATGCAATAATTGACAGTGAATTTTCGAAAGATTCCAAATTTTTATATATTCTTAAAACCGATGGAATTATAATAATTGACGTCGAAAAAGGAAAGGTTATATCAAAGTTTGGCTTTGGAGGCAATCCTCCGAAGCAGGTGGAATTTACAGAGGATGGTAAGATTGCTTTTGTAAAGGAAGGCCGCTTTGAATTTACTGTTGACAAAAAAATCAAGCATAAATATAATAAAATCAGAAATGAAAAATATCGTACCGAAGAGTATGAAGGATTTTTATATCCGTGCTTAAGTGGTGCTTATCTTGCTGAAAGGTTTATGTGCTACGCTTATTCTGATTTCGACTATGCCGGAAATTACAAAGCGGTGTACAGGAACGGGAATGACACGCTTGTGCTTGATAACGGGATTTTCAAATTGAACGGAAAAATACTTGAAAACGACTACTGTGATTTTGATATGATTGTGAAAACAGAATTTGAAAAAGGAAACTCTCTTTTTTCAAGCTTTGTGAAAAGCAAAAATGATTTGGCAAGCAAACTTATAAGGAAGGAAAGAAAACTTTTTCTTGTCTCCTATATGCTTAATTCAGTAATTGTTTTTGATGAGGAAAAAATGAGTATAGAAGAAGCGAGAAAATGGAACGGGAAAATTACAGGTATAAATGAGCTTACCGGCGGAGTTGAAATATATACTGAAACCTATCCTTATAAAAGTACGGTTATGTTTTAATCTTTATGAAAGGGGGCAAACAGATGGAAGAACATAAAAGAAGAGTGCGATATAAAGGAACACACCCGAAAAAGTTTTCTGAAAAATATAAAGAGCATCAGCCTGAAAAATACAAGGACGATATAGAAAAAATCATCAGCAAGGGGAAAACTCCTGCGGGAATGCACATATCCATAATGGTTGATGAGATTCTCGATTTTCTTAAAATAGAACCCGGAGAAACAGGATACGATGCAACGTTGGGCTATGGCGGCCATACGGAAAAAATGATGGAGTGTCTTAAAGGGCAGGGAAGAATGTATGCTACAGATGTTGACAGGGAAGAATCGGCCAAAACAAAAGCACGGCTTTTCGAAAAAGGATATGGCGAAGAAATTCTAACAATTAAAAATATGAACTTTGCAGATTTGGATAAAGTATCCGATGGGGAAAAGTTTGACTTTATATTGGCAGACCTTGGTGTATCATCCATGCAGATAGATAATCCGGAACGTGGATTTTCCTATAAAATTGACGGCCCTCTTGATTTAAGGCTTGACCAGAGCAGCGGAGTTAGTGCGGCAGAGAGATTAGCTGAGCTTTCGGAGGATGAAATAATCGGGATGCTTATTGAAAATTCCGACGAGCCTTATGCCGAAGAAATTGCGGAAGAAATAATTAAAACATATTCTTTGGGAGGAAGTATTGAAACAACCACCGACCTTAGAAAAATAATTGAAAAGGCTCTTTCCTTCCTTCCTAAAAAAGAAAGGGAAGATGCGGTTAAGAAGAGTTGTCAAAGGACATTTCAGGCACTTCGTATAGATGTTAACTCCGAGTTTGAAGTGCTTTATTCCTTCCTTGAAAAACTCCCTTCGGTTATGAGTGACAAGGGAAGAGTTGCGGTTTTAACTTTCCATTCGGGAGAAGACCGCCTGGTGAAAAAGGCATTTAAGAAGTACCTGAAAGAAGGCGTATTTTCCGAAATTTCCGAGGATGTAATACGTCCATCGGGAGAAGAATGCTTCAGAAATCCCAGAGCAAAATCCACCAAAATGCGCTGGGCTAAAAAATAGAAGAAAGGGAGTGTGTATAATGAGTTATTGTACAAAATGCGGAAGAGATGTGGAGAAAGGTCTGGCGGTATGCCCGTATTGCGGACAGGATATTATTGAGAATGGGGGAGATTCAGGGGGGACGGCTACACCTAGAAAATTCAATCTGTTTACAGCTTATATGGAGATGCTTAAAAGATATTCTGAGTTTGGCGGAAGAAGCTCCAGGAGTGAATTCTGGTATGCATATCTTATGGATTTTATAATTGCAGTGATCTTCGGAGTTATCTATATAGTTATGCTTTCACTGGCATTAGCCCTTGAAAGCGACGGAATAGGAATTGCAGGAATGCTTGTTGCTCTTCTGGCAGTTTTATATGTACTTTCGACTATGATTCCCCGTATTGCCCTTCATATCAGAAGGCTTCACGATACCGGGAAAAGCGGATGGTTTTATTTGCTCTCTTTAATTCCAGATGTAGGAATGATAGTAGTTTTAGTTCTTTGTGCACTTGAACCTCAGGCAGGAGAAAACAAATACGGCCCCGATCCTAGATATAAATAATAAAAAGCATCGAAGCTTTCGCTTCGATGCTTTTATGCATTTTATTCTGGCGAACAAAGTTCGCCCCTCCGACATTTAAGGTGAATGTGCTGTCGTCAATTAATCCGTCTCCAAAATAATTTTTTCGATTTTCTGTGAAAATGGTAATAAAATAGCTGCAGGGAGAGCTATAATCATAATTTTTAAGGCGAGGAAGCTCCTAACTCATACTTTACCCCTTAAAGTCGAATTCCAGTTCATCCTTTAACCATGCGGCACTTAAATTGGCCCAGCTTGATGCGTGAGGCTTTTGGGGAGCAAGCCCCATACCGTGACCGCCTGTGGGATAGATATGTAATTCGAAGGGAATTTTGTTTTCGGAAAGTGCCTTTGCCATATCAATGCTGTTGGAAACAGGAACCACGGGATCGGCTGCCGTATGCCACAAAAATGTGGGCGGGGTTTCCGGGTTAACCTGCTTTTCTGCCGATAAAAAGTCCGAAAGTGCCATATATTCGTCACCGGGATAATCGGATAAAAGATTTTTTCTTGAGCCGATGTGGGTATACTTACTGCTTAATGAAAGCACGCCGTAGCAAAGAATCGCACCGTTGGGACGGGCGGAAACTTCATCAATTTCATCCTTTGCCTCAACTTCAAAATCGTAATGGGTGAGTAAGGATGACGCCAGATGACCGCCTGCGGAAAAGCCGAGGATTGCTATCTGGTCGGGATTTACGTTGTATTCCTTCGCGTGATAGCGGACATATCGGATGGCACGAAGGGCATCGTAAAGCATTGCGGGATGGTTGTAGGGGCTAAGGCGGTAGGTTACAACAAAGGCATTAAAGCCGTTATTGTTATAAAATTCGGCAATTTTTGAGCCTTCGTTTTCCAGTGATAAATGGTGATATCCTCCGCCGGGGAAAATGATTACGGTGCCAAGGGGTTTATCCGAATCAATCAAAAACGGCTCCATTACGGGAATCTGACCGAATTCTTCTTTATAAAGCGGAATGTTTTCCTTTTTCCATAAATTAATCATCATACCAAATCCTCCTTTATTGTTCTTCTTATAAGATCGTAAACGTGAAGCATTGCCGAATTTCTCACGCGGTCTCTTGCACCGGGAATGAAAAGCTTAAAGGCTTTTTCGCACCTTTTTGTGGAAATTGCAATCCATACCGTACCTACGGGCTTATCGGGAGTGCCGCCTGTGGGCCCTGCGATACCGCTGGTGGAAACTCCGATGTCACTGCCTGCTTTAAGGCGGACACCCTTTGCCATCTGAAGCACGGTCTCTTCCGATACTGCACCGCATTTTTCAAGTGTTTCGGGAGAGACGCCCAAGGCATTTACCTTGGCAGAATTTGCATAGGTAACGGCACCGTATAAAAACACCTCGGAGGAGCCCGAAAGGTCTGTTATTGCCGAGGCAATCATACCGCCGGTACAGCTTTCGGCAGATGCAAAGGTAAGCTTTTTTTTGCGGAGCAAATCAAGAATGCATTGAGGCAGGGAATAGGTGAGCCCTTCGCCGTAAATTAAATCGCCGAAAATTTCGTAAATTTCCTTCTTTACGGGAGCAATCAAAGCCTCTGCTTCGTCCTTTGTTTTAGCCCTTGCGCTTATTCTTAAAGAAAGCTCCCCGGGATTTACATAGGGGGCAACGGTGGGATTGCTTGATGATGTCAAGTGAGCGATTTTTTTCTCTGCCTCAGCTTCGCCCATACCGAAAATTCTTATAAAGTCCGACTTTACGGTAACGCCGCTCTTTTCCTCGAAAAAAGGAATTAAATATTCCGTAAACATAGGCTTCATTTCGCGGGGAGGACCGGGCATCATAACAGCAATTTTGCCGTCCTTTTCAATCAGTACACCCGGGGCGGTGCCGAACTTGTTATATAAAGTAACTGCACCTTCGGGGATAAGTGCCTGTTTTGCGTTTGAAGGTGTCATTTCCCGTCCGCGGCTTTTGAAATATTCCGTAATCTGAGAAAGTGCCGCTTCATCCATCTTAAGGGGCATATTAAAATATTCTGCCACGGTTTCCTTTGTCATATCGTCATATGTGGGACCAAGACCGCCTGTCATAATAACACAGTCGCTTCTTTTAAAGGCAAGGTCAAGGGATTCCTTCAATCTTTCTGCATTGTCGCCCACAACCGTGTGATAGTGGACATTCAATCCAAGCTCGGAAAGCCTTGCTGTGATAAACTGGGCATTGGTGTTTGCAATTTGCCCCATTAAAAGCTCGGTTCCGATTGCGAGTATTTCAGCGTTCATGTAAGTCAATCCTCTCAAGATTAATATTTTCTTATGTTTATCGTCTCAATTCCTTCGATGGCTTTCTGACAAAGCTCGTCAAAGGGAATGTGGCTTTCGCTCTTTAATATATTTTCAATGTTGGGACGTGTTGTTGGGTGCTTGGGTGTAAACACCGTACAGCAATCCTCATAGGGAAGAATGGAGGTTTCGAAGGTGTCGATTTTTCTTGCAATCTGAACAATTTCATCCTTGTCCATACCTATGCAGGGACGGAAAACGGGAATGTCCGTAACCGAATCTGTAACGCCCAGTGCCCAAACCGTCTGGCTTGCAACCTGGCCGATGGATTCGCCTGTGATAAGTCCCTGACACTCTCTCTTTTTAGCAACCTCGTTTGCTATTTTCATCATCATTCTTCGCATGATTAATGTCATGTGCTCAGAAGGACAGTTATCACGGATGGCAAGCTGTGCTTCGGTGAAGGGAACAATGTGAAGAGGCATACTTCCTGTATAGTCCGCAATGCGGTCAGCTAAGGTTAAAACCTTTTCCTTTGCCTTTTCGCCTGTATAAGGATAGCTGAAGAAGTGTATTCCCTCAACGTAAACGCCGCGCTTTGCAATCATATGTCCTGCGACGGGGCTGTCGATACCGCCTGATAAAAGAAGCATTGCTCTTCCGTTTGTGCCTGTGGGCATACCGCCTGCAGCCTTTATTCTTCCGGCGTAAACGAAGGCGTCGGTATCTCTTACTTCAACGCGTACAACCACGTCGGGATTTATCACGTCAACCGTAAGATGGGGGAAGGCATCAAGAAGTGCACCGCCCACCATTGCGGAAATTTCAGGGGACTTATAGGGGAAGGACTTGTCCGCACGGCGTGACTCAACCTTGAAGGTGTTAACGCCCATAAGGGCATCGCTTAAATATTCGGGAGCAAAGTTCATAATCTTTTCCATATCTTTTTCGATTATGCCTGCTCGGGAAAGGTTTACAATTCCGAAAACTTTGGAAAGGCGGCCTACCATTTCGTCAATGTCATCCTCCTTTTCGGGAAGAACATAAACCGTTGCCTGCTGATCGTAAATTTGAAAGTCGCCCACGGTTTTAAGGCTACGCTTCATATTACCCTTAAGCATATCCTGAAAACGACGGCGGTTTCCGCCCTTTAATATAAGTTCGCCTGTCTTGGCAAGTATCATTTCTCTCATCTTAATATCTCCAGTTTCTTTATTATAGTTTGGTATGTTTCTTCAAGTTCCTCGGCAGTTGTGTGCTTTGAAAAGCTGAAACGTATTGCGTTATCCGGGAAGGGTACGTTCATGGCGGCCAAAGTGGAACTGCCCTTTGCACCCTTTGCACATGCGGAACCCGAGCTTACATAAATGCCTTCTTCGGAAAGTGCATTAAGCATTATTTCCGAGCGGATTCCCTTAAAGGATACGTTTAATACATAGGGAACAGAAGAAACGAGGTTTCCGTTTAAGTAAACATCGGGGAGACTTAAAAGTTTTTCTGCAAAGTCTTTTTTTAGCTGTGCCATACGCTCGTAATGCTCACCGGGATTGATTTCCTTTGCCGCAGCACCAAAGCCTGCAATTCCTATCATATTTTCTGTGCCGGAGCGAATGTTTCCTTCCTGTCCGCCACCGAAAACGATGGACTTAAGACTTGTAACCTTGTCACCTTTATATAATGCACCTACGCCCTTTGGGCCGTGTACCTTGTGACTGCTTACGGTAAGTAAGTCAATGCCCCACTTGGCAGGATAAAGGTCAATTTTTCCGTAGGACTGCACCGCATCCACATGGAAAAGAGCCCTCGGTGCTTTACGCTTTATCATAGGAGCCAGCTTTTCTATCGGGAGAATAGCTCCCGTTTCGTTGTTGACATGCATAACGCTGACAAGTGATGTCTTGTCGTTAACGGCATCTAATATTTTTTCCGTCTTTACGCTTCCGTCTTCTTCGGGTTCTACGAAGAGCACTTCAAAGCCCATACCTTCAAGATGCATAAATGCATTTTTAACCGCATCGTGCTCAATTGCCGTGGTGACAATTCTTTTTCCAGCCTTTATGTTGGCACCGCCTAAGATGGCAAGATTATCGCTTTCAGTTCCTCCTGAGGTGAATATTATATTTTTCGCATTGGTGTGAAGTGATGAGGCAACAGATGCCCTTGCTTCATTAAGTATACGCTCAGACGAAAGCCCCAAAGTATAGCGGGAGGAGGGGTTTCCAAATTCCTCTTCCATCATACGGATGGAAGCTTTTACGGCAGATTCCGACGGCTTTGTCGTAGCACTGTTATCAAGATAAATCAAAGGAAACATCCTTTCTTTTTGCATTACCTTATATTATACAATAAAGAAAAAGAAATTTCAATAAATAAATGAGATTTATTTCACCATCCGGTCATTATGAGGCGAAGCCGAAGAATCTCTGCTTTATTCAGGTAGAGCAAGCCCCACCCCTACAAAAAATATAGGGAACGGCCCTGGTCGTTCCGAAGAGGTAGCTAATAAAAAAGACGGCAACTGCCGTCTTTTGATTTTATTTTTTATATGGCTTTAATGTTTCGGGTAATCCCAAAAGGTAGTTTGCGGAGATTTCGAAAAATGTGCATATTGCTTTAAGGTCAGATAAACTTGGCTCGTAGGTATTGCTTTCGATATATGAAACCTTTCGCTGAGTTATTCCAAGCTCTTTGCCAAGCGCACCTTGCGTTAAATCCATATCCTCTCTGAGCTGTCGTACCTTTTCTCCAAGAGTCATATTTATATGCATAAAACCACCGCCTATTATATTTTTCTATAGTATATTATAGACGGAAAATATCTATTGACATTTAGATGGAAAACGTCTATAATGTGGGTAGATAATAAAAAAGGAGTGTAAAAAATGAAAAAGATTATAAGTTTAGTGTGTGTAATAGT
>JAFXHP010000082.1 GCA_017536285.1 Clostridia bacterium | reverse complement strand
TGTCGAAAATTGTAGAAAAGAGGAGAAAAATGGATTCTTTAAAAATACTGCAGATAGAATATGATGGTATATATGGTACAATCAATGAATACACAAGTGATGCAAACATAATGAACTACTTGTCAAAACTAAAAAATGGCATAGAGGTAAGAGATTATGAAATGGTGAGATATAGCTTGGAAGAAATTATAAAATGGTATGATCATAATATTACTTCAATAGCTTCAAATTCATTTGTATACAACAAAGAGTCTCATTATAAAAACAAAGCTTTACTTAAAGAAATACATGCAATTCTAAATCCTGATGATTTTCAAACAACAGAGCCAAACATAATTGAAACGCCGCAAAAGGAAAAAATTATTTTTCTCAGCCATAAGTCAAACGATAAAAAATATGGTGATGCATTACGTGATTTTATCATAGGTCTAGGTGTTAAAGACAACCAGCTCATATATACATCCCATCCGTTGCATAAGATACCATTAGACGAAAATATATATAATTATCTGAGAAATAATATTAATTCTGAAATCTTTATGATTATTTTATGGTCAGATGATTATTTGGAAAGTCCCGCTTGCTTAAACGAAATGGGAGCAGCTTGGGTAACACAGAGTGATTACACTAACATATATGTTCCTACATTTAGCTTTGGAAACCCTAAATACCACGAATGTGCAGTTGATACACAAAAAATGGGAGCTGTCTTAAATGGGGATGCACACTGTAAGGCAAGTTTAATTGAATTAAAGAATAAAATAATATCTTTATTTGAACTTGAAGATGATGAGCAGAAAACGGCTTATTTAATAGATGAGTTAATGGAAAAGTTATAATTTCAACTACTAACTTGATACGAGCTTTCACTTAAAAAATTGGCATCTAGATTATACAGTCTTTATATAATAAATTCATAAATAAAAAGGGGGAATTGTTATGACAAAAAAACTTACCTATGCACCTATAGGAAATCCTTTAAGGGACTACCGTCAGGACAAATTCATCATTTCCACATTTAAGGTTGCGGGAAAAAGCTCAGAGGATTTAAGCTATGAAGCAACAGAAAGAATAATCAAAAACTTAAAGGAAGCACACCTCAATCAGATTGAGCTTGGGTGGACGCTTCCTGATACAATTCCCAAGGCAATAAAGGTCAGCAACGAAGAGGGGCTTGACTTAATTGTGCAGAACTTAGACCTTTTTGGAGGCTTCCAGTGTAAGCCCCGCCTTAAAACCACGGAAGAGGATGTTATAAATGTCATAAAGCTTTACGGGGATTCACCTTGCGTAAAAGGCTATTACATATGGGACGAGCCATGGGAGGATGAGGATATAGCTTCAGCCGCAGAGCAGACGGACTGGTTTTTCAAACACGCACCGGGGAAATTAAATCTTGCAATTTACAATCCATGGTACAATCCGAAATATAACTGGAAGAATAATTTATATCCTTATTATGTCAAGAAATTCCTTGATGAGGTTAAACCTCCCGTTGTGTGCTTTGACCATTATCCCTACGGTGCACCGCCCATAAATGCAAACACAGAAGATCAGCTTGACAATTCCCTTTTATGGAAGGATTTGGGCGTTGCAAGGGAAGAGTCCCTTAAGAGGAATACACCCTTCTGGTTTTACTGGTCAGCAATAAGAACGCATAAAAACTATCCCGATCTTCTTGAAAAGGGGCAGATTCGCCTTCAGATTTTCTATGCTCTTATGTACGGAGCAAAGGCTCTTCAGGTATACGGTGCTACGGGCTGCGGCTGCGGGCCCGACGGATATGATGAACCCCGTAAAATGCTTTCCTTTGAGGGAGAAAAGGAATATTTCTACGATACAATAAAAGAGGCCTTAGGAGAAGCGGAACAGCTCGGCAAAACCTTTATGGCTTTGACAAGTGAGCATATATACCACAGTGACGAAGTGCTTAAAGAAGACGAATATTTCAACACTCACTTCAGGGAAGATATCGGCACATCCGACATTTTTGATATGGAAAGTCTTCCCAAAAGATGCTCTGTGGGGACATTCAAAGACGGATATGGAAATAATTACATCTACATTCTTAACCGTGACTATAATGTCGGAAACACCTTCAGTATTAATCTTAAAGAAAAGATGAGAATATACGAGGTATCGGGAAAAGACGGCCTTCAGCATCTTATAAACGAAGGAACTGACACTATCGGCCTTTGCATCAATGCCTCAAGCGGAGTCCTTCTTCGTCTTGACAGCGTAGAAAACCCCATTGAAGATATAATTTACGTTTGTATCTAAAAGTACCTGAAAAATGTCCTTTCGTCCTTGAAAAGGACATTTTTTTGTGGTAAAATAATAATAGACATTAAAAAAGGAGGAATAAAATTATGAAAAAATTTGTTTGCATCCTGCTTACATTTATTCTGGCTTTACAGATGGTTGGAATAATGGCTGCAGGAGAAACTGTGCTTAATGCAGAGAGCATAAGTGCAGAGCAAAGTGAAAAGGAAGTAATCTCCGGAAGCGGAGCGTGGATTCCCGCAGGAGGCTACATCTGTTTTAAGAATGTGGAGTTAACGGGCGTTAAGTCTCTTCATATGAATGCATTCTGGGGCGGAGGCAGAAACGGCGATGCATTTATGGTTCGTGCCGACAATCCCAAGACCGGAGAAGTACTTGGCGTTATCACCGTGGGCGATGATGAAAAGACCACCTTCTCTGTTCCTGTTGATAAGGAAATATCGGGTGCTCACGATCTTTACATATATTCATGCTACGGCCTTAACGAATTTGAGAGTTATAAGGTCTATATAAAGAGCCTTACGCTTTCAAAGGAAGAGTATAAAAGAGCGGAAACAAGATTTGTTCCCGATGAAAAAATAGTTGATAACTTCTCTGATACCTGGGTTGCAACCGATGCTCTCGGAAGAACTGTTGCGTCCTATGAAGAGGCAGGAGAAGTTAAAGAAGGCGAAAGAGAAATAGGTGTGCTTTACTGGACATGGCATACTGCTTATGATATAGCCGATGCCTATATTATTGAAAATGTAATAAAGGCACATCCCGAAGCAAAGGATGACTATTACAATAAGGCGTGGGCACTCGGAAGCAGAGCGAGTGTGCTTTATTGGGATGAACCTCTTTTCGGTTTTTACGGAAGCAATGACTACTGGGTATATCGTCGTCATGCCGAAATGCTTGCAAACGCCGGGGTTGATGCACTTTTCTTTGACTGGTCCAATGCGGACTATATCTTCTTAAAGCAAACTAAGGTTATGGCCGAGGCTTTTCGTGATGCTAAGGAAGCGGGCGTTGACATTCCGAGAATTTCAGGTTACACCTCAAACTACTGGGATTGGACAATTAAGCAGGCAAAGGCATATTATCTTAACTTCTTTGTTGAGGAGGATTATTCCGACATCTGGTATCACCGTGACGGAAAGCCTTTAATCTTCGGCGAAATAGAAAATGCCATAGATTCTGCTACATGCTCAACAGAAGACAAGTATCTTATGGCTAAAGTAAAAGAACACTTCTCGAACCGTGATCACGCCAACGAATGGGAATGGCTTGAAGACTATCCGCAAAAGGCAAGGGGAGAAAGAGACGGAAGAGTTGAATTTACTACAGCGGGTATTGCGAGAAACCACTCCTATGTCGGAAGCGGAACCTGGTGCTTCTCAGATCCTTATGCCAAGGGAAGAAGCTATACCGAAGCCTTCGGTGAAGATTACCGTTCAGGTGCCATGAACGAGGGTTATTTCTTTAAAGAACAGATTTCCCGTGCTCTAGAAATTGATCCCACATTCATAATGATTGACGGTTGGAACGAATTCAAGACAAACCGGCAGAATAACTATGGAGGAAAATGGGCAAACGGCTTTGTTGATCTTTATGACTCTGAAAACAGCCGTGATATCGAGCCTGTAAAGGGAGCACTTCGTGATGATTATTATAACTTGCTTTGTGACTTCTGCCGAAAGTATAAGGGCGTAAGAAAGGTTGCAACAGCATCTGCTGAAATTACAATTGACATAAACGGTAATGCAACAGATTGGGCATCAGTTTTACCTGAATACAGAAATGATAAGATTGAATATGTGAGAGATTCTGCAGCACACGGAAACACCTATACCAATACAGTTGAAAATAGCATAATAAAATCTAAGGTTGCAAGGGATTCGGATCATTACTATTTCTATGCAGAAACCTTGGAGGATATAAAGATAAACGAAGGTAAGAGCTTCCATCTTTATCTTAATACCGACAGAAACCGTGCAACAGGCTGGGAAGGATATGACTATGCTCTTAACTTAAACGCTATGGGAGCGGTTTCAGCAAATGCCGGCGGATATACCTGGAACGAAATCGGCAAAGCTACTTACACAGTAAAGGGTAACATCCTTCAGATTGCACTTCCTAAGAGCTTAATTGGCGGAGATTATGCTCAGTTTGAATTTAAGTGGGCAGATGCATCGGAAGAAAACGGCGATATTTTAAGATTTTACGAGCACGGCGTTGTTGCTCCCGCAGGTCGCTTTAACTATCTCTATACAACAATTGACTTAAAGACGATGACAGCTTCGGAAAGAGCCGCGCTTAAAGGAACAACCGTTATTAAGGCAGGCTCAAACAAAATGGCTGTATCAGGTGCTGTTATGAACGTTTATGAGCCCGACACAAGAATTTTTGCAAAGGAAATAAACGGAAATATTTATCTTCCCATGACAGCCGTTGAAGAAATTTTAGGATACGGCGTATCCAAGGTATATATGGATGCGGAAGAAAAAATGGTACTTCTTAAAAACCACGGTCTTGAAAATGAAACAATCGTAAACGATATGCATGTTTACGCCAAGGTTGGAGAGGGCTTTGCCCATGTAAACGGAAAATACACCGTGCTTTCTAATACCATAATTGAAGAAAACGGACTTGTATTAATTCCCTTAAGCCTGCTTTCAGAATGCTTTGGCTTCAAGGCAGTAACGCTTTCAAGCGGTGCTGTTGCTTTGTCAAGAGCGGATATTAATACAGCTGTTGCAGAAACTGCGGCAACTTACTTAAACTAAAGGAGGGGACTTAAAATGAAGAAAATATTAGCTTGTTTAATTGCTCTTACCCTTGCAATGGGAACATTTATGTCCCTTGCGGCAGATAATGAATACACCGATAAAGCTTCCTGGGAAGTTACCGGCGAATCCTATCAGAATTCTATAAAGAAGATAATCGACGGTGATATAAACACCTACTGGCACTCATACTATGAGGCGGAAAACGGCGTAATTACAGCACGCCATGAAGCACCCTACAGAATTACAGTGAAATTCCCCGACGCACGTGATATATCGGGATTTTGCTACACACCCAGACAGGATATGCAGCTTGGAAGAATCCACGGCTACACAATGTATCTTGCAGAAAATGAAACAGATACACCCGTTTCGGTGCACACGGGTTATATTGCAATAGGCTACAAGACGGAATATGTTGCAAATTTCGATAAAACCTACAGGGCAAAGGTTGCTGTGCTTGAAATTTTCGCCAGCGAGGGAAAATACGGCACTGCAGCAGAGCTTGGCTTCTTAAAGGGAAAAAACGGTGTTAAGCCGGATGGCGAGCCTATAAAGGAATTTACCGTTAACGGTGTGGACCTTAAGAATAATGTTGACAGCGTTGATTTAAAGGGTGTTAATGTTTCGGTTTCCAGCGTTGTTGTGGATAATTTCTACAAGGCTGAAAACACTATCGACGGAGATAAGAGTACTTACTGGCACAGCTATGTAAGAAAGGACGGAGACACAAAGGGACTTCCACCTTTCACAATAGAATATACATTCCCTGCACCGACTGCAATTTCAGGGGTTGTTTACGTTCCGAGACAGGATATGAATGTGGGACGTGCAACAAAATACAATATCTACGCAGCAAGCAGCGACTCATCTCCATATGTACTTATTTATAAGGGCACGGCAAAGGATGATGCCTCTGATAAGGTGGCTGAATTTTCAAAGAATATTGAAGTGAAAAAGATTAAGTATGAAATAGTTGAAAGCTCGGCAAGCTACGGCACCTGTGCTGAAATGAATTTTATAAAAGCGAAAGACGGCGTTGATACCGTTTCTCCCGAAAGTTATGGCGGCACAGCTGATTTGGGCGAACCGGAAAAGGCAACAAGCGAGGGCGTTGATAAGACGAAGTGGAAAATAGAGGGAAGCGGTGCTGATGATTCTCTTAAAAAGCTTATTGACGGCGACAGAAATTCCTACTGGCATTCAGCATATACTGCAGAAGGAAGCACAATCGTAAGCCGTGACGAAGCACCTTTCAGACTTACCTTTACCTTCCCTGTGGCAAGAAATATAAATGCTATTATATATAGCCCCCGTCAGGATCTTGCAACTGGAAGATGGGAAGAATATAACATCTATGCAGCAGATAATGATGATAAAATTCCCGTTTTGATAAAAAACGGTACTATAAATGCAGAGGATAAAAACGATGCTTATATAGACCTCGGAAAAACTTTCCTTGCAAAGAAAATTGTAATTGAAATTACACAGAGTAACGGTGGCTTTGCAACAGCGGGTGAAGTTGATTTCAGAGAAGGACAGGGCGGCGTTGTTCCGGAAGGCAGCGCTATGGCATCTCTTGCCACAAGCAGTGATGAGATCTACTTCGGAAACGTAAAAGTAGTTCCTCAGAAAAACTGGACAGCGGTTGCCTCCAATGCAAAGGAAGGACAATTGCTTGACAGAGCACTGGACGGAAACAAGAAAAGCTACTGGCATTCCGATTACACCAACGAAGGCTCCACAATAACAAGCAAGGTAGATCCTCCCCACGATATGCTCTTTACGGCAAAAGAGGCTGTGGCACTTTCGGGCTTCGTTATGACTCCACGTCAGGATTCTGTCGGAGGAAGACCGACTTTATATGATGTTTATGTATCCGGTGATGATACAGGAGAATTTTATCACATCGGAGAATTTACCGGTGATAAAACCGAAAGAGATATGTATGTAGCATTCCATGCAAATGTTATTGTAAAGCGTCTTAAGGTTGTGATAAAGGAAACTCCTGCAGGCTACGGAATGATGGCGGAAGTGAATTTCTTCGCAGCCGACGAAAAGCTTAAAACCGTGGAAGCTTCTGCATATGATTCGGTGAGAATACACGAAATTGAAAATGCAGTTATTGAAGATGCTGCAGGCGAGCAGATAAAGAAGCTTAATGACGGAATTTATACAACAAACTGGACAGGTAAGAAGGGAGACACCATAAAAATCACACTTCCTACCGAAACAGAAATTGCAGCAATTTCCGTATTCCCCTTAAGGCACTACGCATTCAGCGGTTTGTGGGAGGACTTTGACATAGCGGTAAGCACGGACGGCGAAAACTATGACCTTGCATTGAGCGGAGGAAAGCTTGAAAAGGCTCTTCGTGAGCAGATTATATATCTTCCTGCTCCCGTAAAGGCAAAGTATCTTGAAATTACAGTTTATACAGGAATGGGAGACAGTATATCGGCATCCGAAATTTCCGTTTACAGAAGTAAGGCAGGACAGGAAAGTTTTATTAAGTCTGAAAGCGAAAAGTATGTTCTTACCATCGGTAAAAATGAAATTTTAGCCGAAAAGGCAGGAGAAGCTTACACAGTAACAAGCGATGTTGCACCCTTTATAAAGAGCGATATTACATTTATCCCTCTTCGTGTTCTTCTTGAACAAATGGGAGCAACTATTACCTGGGACGGCGAAAAGCAGGAGATAGGCATAACCAAAGAAGACGGAAAAGGTAAAATTACCATAACAATGAGAATATGGGATGATCGTGTGTATGTATCCGACGGTGATCCTGCAAAGTACGATAAGGTGAGATATACCTTGATTGCACCTCCCAGAATTTACGACGGAAGAACCTTTATTCCGCTTCGCTTCGTATCTGAACAGCTTGGCTACAAGGTAGAATGGAACGGCGAAACAAGGGAAATAACAATAACAAAATAAGCATTGCAATAAAAAAACTGCCGTAAGGCAGTTTTTTTATTGCAATTTTTAATTAAAATAGCAGAATATAGTAAAAAGTTTGCAGAATATAGGTAGACGATAAGAATGTATATAGATATAATTTAATATAAAGAAAGGAAGGATGAAATGAAAAGGATAAGTTACGCAATAGTTTTTATGTTTATTATGATTTCTGTGTTTGCCTTATCTGTAGGCGCGGAAGATTTGTCTTTGGCAGATATTCCTGCGATAACTGAGGTTACAGAAGAACTTTTGACTGAAACGCCCAAAGAAGTATCGGAAGTGGAACTTTATGCAGAGGGTGATACTGAAGTTGAGGCAGAAATCTATGACGGTGAAGATATTGCAGGCAGTTGTGCCACTCTTAAAGAAGCAATTACGACAGTAAAGAACGGGACATACAGCAATATCCCTGTGATAAAACTTGTGAAAGATGTGGAGCTGTGTGAAGTAGATGCTGATGATGCCAGCGGAAGATACGGTCTCGTGATAAAGGATGTACAGGAATTTATACTTGACGGAGATGGTCATACCGTTACGGATATGACAGCTAACGGAAGCAGCGGAGAAAGCGGAAGCATACGTGTACAGAACACCAAAATGACTGCGAGAAACATTACTTTTACAAGAACGGATAATACAAAAGAATGTGCACTCTTTAATATTAATTCCGGAGGTACTTTAATACTTAGCGATAGTGCGAAAATTTCAGGAAACGAGAGTAACTATCTTAAAGGCTCGGTATTGGGAAGTGCAGTGGTTTGCATGAGCGGTAAGTTAGTAATGGATTCTGAAAGTGCCGAAATTACGTACTGTAACGGCCAGGAAGGCGTAATTATGCTAAGCCTTGGAGGCTCGGCGCAGCTTAACTGCGGAAGCATACATACAGGAACAGGTATTGCTGTAAGTGCAAGAGCGGGAGAGAGCGGAAAATTGACTTTGGGAAGTGAATTTTCGGTTAAAGGATTTGTACAAAATCTTCGTGTGCCTTCAAATGCAACATTGACAGTGAACGGAAACGGCAGTGTAAAGGGACAGAATTTAGGGGCAAATCTTTTTTCCGGTGCAAAGCTGATCTTAGACGGAGAGATAAATATTTCCGGAAATAATAAGAATTTCAACCTGGCAACAGGCTCTGTTGTTATGATTAATAGTAGTTTTAAGGGAACAATAGAAATTGATGAAGAACAGCTGGATTATATAACTGGCGGAACCGGCTTCACAGGACTGGATTCCGTGAAAAGTATAATTCAGAAAGGAACGAACGGGAACAGTTGTGCCTATTATGACGAGGCAGCCTTCAAATGGACGAAAGTGCCTGTCATTACCGGCGAAACTGACTCGGGATTTTACACAGACAGCGAAGGAAACAAGACAAAAGGGGTTATAAGATATCTTACAACCTTTGAAATTGCACCTACATCCGGGGCTTTTGAGAAATACGGCACATATGCGATGAGCAGTAAAAGCTTCATAACAAATTCTCCTGCGGAAAATGATGCGGTTTATGAAGCCTTTACAATGGAGCCGGAAGACGGAAAATCATATATAGTGGATGTGATTGAAATTCCGTCATCTTCATTTGGCACAACAATAAATGCCATAAGCTTTGTTAAGCTTAAAGGGGTAAAAACTCCTGTATATTATAATTATTCTTCGGCAATGGCTGTAACTGAAGCAAGCAAAAATCTCGGCATTGAAAAGTGAGGAGGATGAAAATGAATAATGAAATTATTATGAATTTTTCAAAGACTTCCGAAAATAAAAAGGTTTATGAAAGCCCTCAGATTTTAATTACTGAAATAAAAACGGAAGATATAATGGTTGCAAGCGGTATCGGAACGCTTATTACCTCGGAAAATCTTTTGGGCAACGGCGTAATAGAATGGGAAACCCTTAATATAGAAGCGGATTTTTAACGCTTAAAAGGCAACAGCTTTTTATAAACCACTCTAAGAGTAAAAGACGGCAAAACAGCCGTCTTTTACTCTTTTGGATTTACGAAAAAGTTTCGCTTCTTTACTGTTGACAAACATATTAAAAGGTGGTAGTATTATTGGAAAGGAAGTGATTTTGTGCACATTTCACCTAATGAAACCATTGGTAAAAGCGATTCCGAAAGTATAATGCTTGCTGTTAAAAAGGCAAAGGAAGAAAGAGTAAATACCGTCACAATTCCAAAAAATAACGAACGTACGGGGAAAAATGAATGGGTAATTTCAGAAACAATTTATCTTCCCGACGATATTGAAATAATTATAGATAATGCCTTTTTGGTTTTGGCTGACGGGGTATATGCCAATATGTTTGCAAACGAAAAGGTTAAAGAAGAAGGGGAAAGAACACTTTCCGACGAGCAGAAAAACATAACCATAAGAGGTGTGGGAGGAGCTTGTTTATCCGGAGGCAACTATAACGGACTTTCCGAATCCACAAGCCTTAAAAACGGCCTGCCACACATATCGAAAAACACCATGATTTTAATGGTTAACGTCAGAAACCTTACTGTAGAAAACATCCGCATCGAAAAACAGCGCTGGTGGGGAATGACAAACGTCTGTGTAAGAGATTCTGTTTTCAGAAATATAAATTTTTGCGCTGACCTTTCGAGAATTGACGAAAACGGCGTGCATTATGAAAATGAACTTCCGGGGAATTACAAGGAGACTTACATAAAAAATGCGGATGGACTTGACCTTCGTGTGGGTTGCAATAATATACTGATTGAAAATATCACGGGCTTTACCGAGGATGATTCCGTTGCATTAACGGCACTTGGAGGCTTTGAAACAAAGCTCGGATATCTGGTATCTGGAAAAGATAAGGATATTCACGACGTTAAAATAAGAAATGTGGCAACGGATTGCTATATCTGTTCAAACGTAAGACTTTTAAACGAAAACGGGAATAAGATTTATAACATTGATATCGACGGTGTTACGGATATGCGCAGGCGGAAAGAGTATAAGAGTCAGTACAATGTGAGAATAGGAGACTCGGCGGATGCTTATGTAAGTACACGCCACTCCGTGATGGGCGAAATTTACAACATCAGCATTAAAAATGTGTACGGAAACGGAAGCTATGCGGTTTCAATGTGCAAGACCTTAAAGGATTCATTTATCGGCAATATCGTATGCGGAGAAGACTGCCGTGTGGGCTTCGGCTTTTGTCACACACACCTTAAAAAGAGCGAATTTGAAAATGTTACATTCGGAAATATACTTTGCACAAATAAAAAAGCTACAGCACTTTTCCTTGAAAATGACAGAGAAAAAGAACTGGAATTTGAAACCAAAGAGGTATAAAAAAACGCCTTGAGCCATTGGCTCAAGGCGTTTTTGATTTTTTATATGTTTAATGTTTTTTCTGCAACTTCCTTCTGAATCTTTGCGATAAACTGGTCGAGTGTCATGGATTCCTGCTCTCCTCCCTTACGGCTTCTTACGGAGATTGTACCTGCTTCGATATCCTTATCGCCGCAAACAACCATGTAAGGTACCTTTTCAAGCTGAGCTTCTCTGATTTTGTAGCCGATTTTTTCGTTTCTTGTATCGAGCTCAACGCGGATTCCTGCCTTTTCCATTTCCTTTGCGATATCTGAAACATAGTCAGCGTGTCTTTCGGAAAGGGACATAACCTTAACCTGAGTGGGTGCAAGCCATGTGGGGAATGCACCTGCATACTTTTCAATTAAAAGAGCAAGTGTTCTTTCGTAGCAGCCGATGGAGGTACGGTGGATGATGTAGGGGTTTCTCTTGTTGCCTTCTGCATCAACATATTCCATACCGAACTTGGCAGCTAAGAACTGGTCAATCTGAATTGTGATAAGTGTATCTTCCTTACCGAATACGTTCTTAATCTGAATGTCAAGCTTGGGACCGTAGAAAGCAGCTTCGCCAACGCCAACCTTGTAGGGAATTTCAAGGTGATCTAAAATTCTCTTCATCATGCCCTGAGCTTCATCCCAGTCTTCGGCTGTTCCGATGTACTTTTCATTATCAGCAGGATCCCATTGTGAGAAACGGTAGGAAATATCTTCGTAAAGACCAAGAGTCTTAAGCATATAAATTGCAAGCTCAAGGCAGTTCTTGAATTCTTCTTCAAGCTGATCGGGAGTACACATTAAGTGACCTTCGGAAATTGTGAACTGACGAACTCTGATAAGACCGTGCATTTCTCCGGATGCTTCGTTTCTAAAGAGGGTGGAGGTTTCGTTGTATCTTAAGGGAAGGTCGCGGTAGGAACGCGCTCTGTTAAGATATGCCTGATACTGGAAGGGGCATGTCATGGGACGAAGTGCAAAAACTTCCTTGTCGCTTTCGGGATCGCCTAAAACGAACATACCGTCAAGATAGTGATCCCAGTGACCTGATACCTTGTAAAGGTCGCTCTTTGCCATATAGGGAGTTTTTGTAAGGAGCCAGCCTTTAGACTGCTCTGTATCCTCAACGAAACGCTGAAGGAGCTGAATTACTCTTGCACCCTTGGGAAGAAGAATGGGAAGACCCTGACCGATAAGGTCGCTTGTTGTGAAAAATTCAAGCTCACGGCCAAGCTTATTGTGGTCT
>JAFXHP010000081.1 GCA_017536285.1 Clostridia bacterium | reverse complement strand
TTTTCCAGGAGCCTTCTGCTACCTTTTCAAAGTTTTCGTTGTCGTTGGATATATAAATTTCATATCTTACACATACGCCAACACTGCTCTTTCTGGGGTAATAACGGAATCCCGAAAACTCGGTTTCTTTGGGAAGAATTACCGTGAAATAGTGAGGAGGATTAGCCTTGGGCTCAATTGCTGAATGCCAGTGGGTAACCACGTCTCCGTCCACAACATTTTCGGGCTTTTCATAGGGCACACCCTTGGGAGAGTTTGCACTCGAAACCTGGAAAAGCCAATCGATGGGATCCATTTCATCGGATTGGATAGCTTTTCCCGAAACCTTTTCACTTGATATATAATCAATACTCATAGTCTTTTCTCCGTTAGCAGATGCAGCCGGCTTTGAAGTAGTTGCAGGAGCCTGTGTTGTTGTCGTTGATGCTCCGCCGATTGCACTTGCCTTAACATCCGGAGTGATTTCCAGAGGAGCAGAACCACTCTTGGCCTTAAGTATTCTTATCTCGCCTGCACTTCCACAGCCGTAGTCTCCCTCTACAATCTGAAGTCTTACGTATTTTGCATTGTAGTTGCGGCTGAATTTAACTGTTTTTGTTGTATCGTCCTTTGCCCAGGAGCCTTCTGCAACCTTCTGGAAGTTTTCGTTATCGTTGGAAAGATAAATTTCATACTCGGTGCAAACGCCTGCACCGCCACCTTTTCTTGGGTAATAGCGGTAACCGCCTATTGTGGTTTTTTCAGGCATTTCAATAGTAATAAAGTGAGGGCCTTCCGCCTTTGGTTCAATGGACGAATGCCAATGAGAAACCGTGTCTCCGTCAAGTACATTCTCAGCCTTTTCTCTGGGTACTCCTCCGGGAGCATTCTGGCTTGACACGTGCACTTTATAACCGTCAATGGGCAGCTCATCATAAGAAACAGTTATATTCTTGGGAGTTTCCGTCACCGGAGCTTTTGTTGCTGTTCCGGAAGATGTGCTGCTTCCGATTTCGCTTGCCTTTACGTTAGGTGTAATTTCAATTGGTGCAGAACCACTCTTGGGGGCAAGTATTCTTATCTCGCCTGCACTTCCGTAGCCGAAATCAGCCTTTACAAGCTGAAGTCTTACGTATTTTGCATTATAGTTTCTGGAAAACTCAACTGTCTTTGTAGTATCGTCCTTTGCCCAGGTACCTTCCGCTACCTTCTGAAAGTTTTCGTTGTCGTTGGAAAGATAAATTTCATACTCGGTGCAAACGCCTGCACCGCCACCTTTTCTTGGGTAATAACGGTAACCGCCTATTGCGGTTTTTTCAGGCATTTCAATGGTAATGAAATGCGGGCCTTCTGCCTTGGGTTCAATGGATGAATGCCAGTGGGAAACAGTATCACTGTCAAGGACGTTTTCACCCTTTTCTCTGGGCGTTCCTCCGGGAGCATTCTGGCTTGATACGTGTACCTTGTAGCCTTCGATGGACATTTCATCGGAGGCCATCTCGCCTTCCGCCATAGCTATTACGGAAAGAATCATTAAAAGTGCCAATATTAATGATAAAAACTTTTTCATTTAAAGGCCTCCTTTCTTAAAACTCAGACGCTAAAGCGTCAACTGCTGTTTTATTGATATTTTTACCGAACGCTGCCATATTGCCGGATTCGTAAACTTCCAGACCGAAAATATCTGAGAAGATAGTTACGGGAACGTAAGGAATTCCGTCAATTACGGTTACGGGATTTGTAAGTGTTTTAAGAACGCCGTTTCTTCTTCCTTCCAGTGTGCCAACCGTTGTGTAGAATGTAATCTCACCACGAAGCTTAAACATTTGTCTGTCTGCCTCATAAACGGTTCTTAAATTAAGAGCATCATAAAGGAAGTAAGAAGGCATATACATAACGCCGTTTATTCTCTTTGCTCCGTAGCGCATATCGGGATCATAAGTATACATCTTTGCACCGGATACGAATACTCTGTTGGAGCCGTCTGCTACCACAATAACATCTGTAAGTGCTTCTCTTTCTTCCTTGGAAAGAGATTTCTGTGCCTTTTCTGTATAGATGTAGTTAAAGCGTGCATTGGGTGCCGCATTTCCGTCAACATAGAAATTCATGATGTCGCCCTTTGCGTTGTCAACCCACTTGAATTCAATGTCAACTGTTGCACCTACTGAAAGGAGTGCTTTTGCAACCTTTAAGGAAAGTGTCTTTCCTGAAAGGGCATATTCTGCTTTTCCGATTACAGAAAGACTTCCGTCGGCATTAAGACGCGATACATCGCCTGCGGCGGGAGTATTTATAACAAAGTCATAGCCTTCCCAGCCTGTTGCATGGTTTCTGTCTGTATCGATGTAAAGCTTCATCCAGGCATCGCCCTCGGGCTTTGTGATATCTGCGGCAGCTTCTGCGTAGAAGTAAAGGTTTTCAGCGTCTCTTGAAACCTTTGCCTTTATTACGTTGTTTCGTGCGGTGTAATTTTCATGGATAATTCCGCCCACACCAACATCGTTACGGTTATATGTACCCTTGTTGTTGATAAATTCGGGAGTAACGCCTTCCCATGCAGAAACGTTGTTTATGTCGATTGTCTTTTCTGCACCTGCAACGGGAGCGGCTTCCGCACCCTTGAACTTTCTTACAGCGTCAATCAAAAGTGCATAATAAGAGTCCTTCATATCGCCCTTGGTGGGTTCCATATCACGGCTTCCGTCATCGTCATACTGATCGGGGAATGCATTGGAAACTCCGTTCCATGTAACATAACGTCCTGCACGCCATTCGTTCCAGCCTGTAATGAAGATGTATTCGGGATCGATTTCAAGTGCACGGTTAAACTGCTCTGTAAAGAAATATCCGTACTTATGTGCACCGGGTGTTCTGTCGTGGCCTAGTAAGTCTGTATAGCTACGGCCCATAACAAAGGTATCATTCATGGCTGTTATGCTATGCTTCACATAAGAATGGTTTGCGGATGTACCAACAGTTACCTGCTCGTAGGTTCCGTCAGGATTCTTCGTATAGGGCTCCTGGGGATAGATCTCAAGCCAGCCCCACTGTTCTTCCATTGTCTGATGGCTTGTGTATGAAGGCTGAGGTCTTCTGAATGTAAAGAAGCTCTTAAGCTCGTTCATTAAAGCTTCATCCACGGGGTCTCCCTCATTAGGTATAAGTGAGTCGGGATGCGCCATAATAACGGGCTTTCCTTCCCAGTAGAACCAGAGGTCTGACCAGTTTTCATTTCTGTAAGTATTCATATATACTCTTGTAATGTTGGTTTTAGCGTGGTCAGCTGTGGGCGAGAAAGGTGTCATATATCCGATTTTCGGAGCGTTGATACCTGCTTCTCTTGCATCACGGAGTGCCTGGAACAATACGTCTGTCGAAGCCTTCCAGGTGGAAGCACCGTTTGTAGCATCAAAGAAGAGTACGTCAACACCTGCGTTTGCAAGCATTTCGGCATGCTTTCTTGCTACCCAGTAATCTGTGCTTAAATAATAGCCGAAGAGCGGCTCATTCCAGAAATGGCTTGTGGGAACTGTGGGCCACACTTCACTGTAATAGTCATACTTTGCCTCAGGATGAAGCTTTGCAAACTCAGTATTGTTTAAGGGCTGATTACTTTTATAGCCGGGATGATGCCATGTCCAGTAAAAAAGACCCACAAACTTATCCTCTCTTACAGGGCCAACCTCTTCATAATCTGCCACCTTACGACCTAAATCATCGGTAAATGCCCAGGTAGTATTATGGTGATTTATGATATTTTCTTCGGGAACAGGTACATACTTTTCAGTTTTATACTCATCAGCCGAAAGAGTAAAACTGTCGATTCTCAGCTGATAGTAGCCGCCTTTAGCAGCAATTGTACTCATAAAGTAAAGGTCGTGTACACCGCTTGTTTCCTTTATTGCACCGCGGTATTCCTTTGTAACACCGCCCGAATCCTTGTCTATATTTACATAGCCGAGAAGTTCGCCTTTTGGGCTGTCAAGTCTTACCTGAAGCCACTCACCATCGTTAGTTCCCGATAAGTCGTTATATGCTCTTATCACGATGGACTTCGCTCCGGTTAAGTCAATACTCTTAAATCCTATGTAGCTGTAAGGTGCGTGGAAATAATATCCCCCGTCCCTCAGTTTTGCACTCGGGCCGATGTCGGTTGCCGTGTTGGTTGCGACTTCCGTAAATGCAGCATGAGTGGGCATTGCACCAAAAAGAGTAATTACCATCATAAGTGCAAATGCCAGTGAAAAGATTTTTCTCATTTTTATTCCTT
The DNA here is from genome assembly GCA_017536285.1 of Clostridia bacterium. The sequence goes on along the minus strand of JAFXHP010000081.1, from coordinate 9,533 downwards.
CCTTTCTTATAATAAAGAGTAAGAGCAGCAAGTAACTCTTATAATTAAATTCTATAACACAAAAAAGCAAAAATCAATCACCTTTTTGTAGTTTTTTTATATGAATTTGTAAACTTAATAATATCACAGTGCTATAAAAGCATTTTCTTTTTATATGCTCCGGGGGTTTCCCCCGTTCTTTCACGGAACACCGAAGAGAAGTGTGCAGGTGTGTCAAAGCCTGTTTCCTCTGCTATTTCAGCAATACTTTTTCCGCCTGAAAGGAGAAGCTTTTTCGCCACACTTATCCTGTACCTTATTATATATTCGTGCAGAGAATATCCCGTATGTGCCTTCATCAATCGGTTTATGTGATATTCGTGATAGCTCACTAGCTCGGAAAGCTCGGCGTTTTTTATTTTTCGCTGATAATTTTCTTCTATGTATTTTATAATTCTTTCTGTTGCCGCCAGGGATTTTTTACTGCCTGTAGCTTGAGTTTTTGCCATATCGGTTAAAATAATTTTAAGTTGTGCCGATATTTTTTCTTTGTAATAAAGGGTTTTTGCACTGTTTTCCCTGACAAGTTCCTTTGCCTCCTCTATTATAAAATCCACACCTTCTAATACGAAAGGTTCATTAAAAAGCGTAACATCGGTAAAAGATTCAAAAATTTCTTTTTCTTTTTCATATCTTTCCTCTTTAACCGTAGGAATACTTTTATTTTTATATGCTCCTCTTTTGTCAAAATCAAAGTCTATTACAATAACCTCAAAGCTTTCGGGAGCAAGAAAAATATAGGGCGTGCCGGGAGGCCAGTAGACCAAATCACCCTTTTTAAGATTCAACTCACTCTTTCCCACCTTCATTTTAAGCTCGTCGGATAAAAGCATAACAATTCTCGAATCGTAGGAAAGCACTTCTTCCTTTGTGGGGTGGTAAAAAAAGCGCCCTGCAAACCTTACGAAGGGGTTTATATCAGAAATTATCACAAAATCACCGCCAAATGTTTGTTTTTTGATAAAAAATATTGTTTTTTTGTATTTATTATATAGTAGTTTTGTGTTAAAATCAAGATAGGTTTTTAATGTTTTTATGAAAGGAGGAACCCCATGAGCTTTATCGTAGGCTATAAAATAACGGAGGATCCGAGATTTATTTCATACATATGTGACCATAAAGACAAGATAAGCGAGGTTTATTTTTCCTGGCGAAGCATGAAAAACGGAAGAAACGACCAGTTAAAGTCGGAGGACTTAAATCCCCTCTGGGCAGAGAAGATGCAGGAAGAGGACTTGAAAAAGCTTTCCTCCGAAGGCATAAGCTTAAACCTTCTCTTAAACGGAAACTGCTACGGTGCCGAGTCACAGAGCAGAAGCTTTTTTACCGAGCTCGGCAACACCATTGACTATTTAACCGGATGCTACAGCATAACATCCGTTACGTCAAGCTCACTTCTGATTGCTAAATTCATAAAGGAAAACTTCCCCGATTTATCGGTAAGGGCTTCCGTCAACATCGGTGTCGGCACACCCGAGGCGGCAGACTACTTAAAGGAGTATTTCGACGGCTTTTATTTAAAGAGAGAATTTAACAGAAACTTTGATGCCATAAAGAAAATGCGCTCCTACTGCGATGATGCCGGCAAAAAGCTTTATATGCTTGCAAATTCCGGTTGCTTTTCAGATTGCCCCGCAAGAACCTATCACGATAACTTAGTGTCCCACGAAAAAGAAATTTCCGCAATGGATAATGCCTATAATTTTGAAGGCTTATGCCACGAATACTTGACAGACAAAAAGAATTTCCTGACTCTGATTAAGGATTCAAACTATGTCCGCCCCGAGGATATTCATCTTTATGACGGCCTTTTTGACGGAATTAAGCTTGCCACAAGGCAAAACCCCTTCCCCGTAAGGATTATGCATGCGTATCTCACAGGCAGATACTACGGCTCTGTAACAGAACTTACCGAGCCCGATCATACAGCATCCCTTAAGGGAAAGATTCTGGATAACTCCGCCTTCCCCGACGATTTCGGAAAAACGGTTGCAAGTTGCAACAAAAACTGCAGTGAATGCGGCTATTGTGAAAATGTACTTAATAAGGTTCTGACAGAAAGAAACCCTGATATATTAACGGTTGAATCTCAAGATTAAAATTTAAGGAAAGGAAAAAAGTATGCTTACATCAAAAATGATCAAAGAAGCTGCATATGCGGCAGGTGCCGACAAGTGCGGCATCGCACCCATATCAAGACTTAAGGGTGCACCCAAGGAAATGAATGTTTCCTATCTTTTCCCCGAAGCAAAAAGCGTAATCGGCTTTGCCTTCAGAATCCCGAGAGGTGTTCAGCGAGGCATTGAGGAAGGTACACAGTTTTATCAGTACCCCTCCATCGCTTACGGCGGAATCAACGAAATCTTTGCTCCCAACGTACTCTACCAGGTAGGAAGAGTAATTGAGGACGCAGGATATGAGGCTTTTGTTTACCGTAACACCGGTGCAAGAGGATGCGTTTCCGATATGGACGGAAGCGAGGGTAACTCCCTTTCTCCCGAAGAGCAGATCGAGTACATCGAGCGCGGTAAGAAAGCAACAGCACACCACAGAAGTGTTCAGTTTACAAGAGCTGCAAGAGAAGGATCAGTTCCTCCCGATCTTCAGTTCCAGTTCCGCTTAGTTGCCGTTGCCTGCGGACTTGGTGAAATCGGCTGGAGCAAAATGCTCTTAACTCCCGAATTCGGCCCTCTTCAGAGAGTTGCATTTATCTTTACCGATGCCGAGCTTGAGTATGACGAAATGTATTCAGGCGAACCTCTTTGCAGACGCTGCGGTGCCTGCGTAAGAGAGTGTCCCGGCTCCTGTATTCCCGCAATCAACTCCGGCAAGACCGTAAGAGTTGACTTGGACGGTAAAATCTGCGAGTGGGGCGACATTGATATGTGGCGTTGCTATGCTTTCTACACTCACGGCGGAAGATATTACAATCCCTTCGTTCCCAAGGAGGTTTTCGATAAAAACGAAAACGGCGACCTTAACTTACTTGAAGGTAAGACAGAAGCATCCGAAACCGAAATCATGAAGGTTTACGGTGCTCTTGAAAAGTACTTCCCCAGCTGGGTTGGCTATAACATGGCTAAGTGCGGTGGATGTATAAGAGGATGCGTGTCTGTTCTTGAGAAAAAGGGCGGATGCATGGAAGACCGCTTTAAGGCTCCTCTCCGTACCAAAAAAGCCTGGAAAATGGATAGATAAAAATTTATTTCCACAAAGAAAAAATTTTTATCAAAACAACGAAACGTATGAAAATGCGAACAGCATTTTAGTTTTGTTGTTACAATTAAGGAAAAACGAACTGTTTTTTCTTAAAAAAATTTATTTCCACAAAGAAAAAATTTTTATCAAAACAACGAAACGTATAAAAATGCGGACAGCATTTTAGTTTTGTTGTTACAAACAAAGAAAAAACGAACTGTTTTTTCTCAAGGTTAACTACAATCTATAAAAAGAAACTGAATTTCAGTTTTGGAAAGGATTTATATATGCTTACAGCTAAAATGATAAAAGAAGCTGCCGCAAAATACGGCGCTTGTCTTTGCGGTATCGGAAGCCTTGACATTTTCGAAGGCGAAAATATCCAGAGAGACCCCAAAATGATACTCCCCGCTGCAAAGTGCATCATCGGCTTCGGCTTCCCCGTTCCGAAGGCACTTTACAACACAATGGACCGTGGCGTTCAGACAATGCAGTACACCACCATGGGTGTTAAATACATAGACGAGGAATTTACGGAAATTTTCCTTTTCAGACTCGGTGCTATGATTGAGGATGCAGGATATGATGCCTGCCTTCAGCGAAGCGTTCCCGGTATGACCATTAAGGGTGACAAGAGAACAAACCCCGAGGTACTTGATACCTACGAGCTTGCTTTGGCTGAGCCCGTTGAAGAAGGAAAGCCCGCACCCGACGTTATGATTGACTTTGCGAAGGCAGCACGTGCCTGCGGAATCGGTTATGCAGGAAAGAGCGGTCACATCCTTGCTCCCAAGTACGGTCCTTACATCCGTTATTGCTTCATCGTAACAGATGCTCCCTTGGAACTCGATGAGCCTCTTACCGATTCCATCTGCGATAATTGCGGACTTTGCGAGAATGCCTGCCCCGGTAAAGCAATTTCCGACGAGGGAATCGATACCTGGCAGTGTGCAGTTTACTATAAGGGCGCACACAAATCCAATCCCCTTATGAATGACGAATTCTTAAAGGGCAATCCCGACCGTGAAGCAATATTAAATGGTGAATACCGTTTTGATGCGGAAAGTGCAAGAAAGCTTTATCCCGAGCTCAAGAAGTTCCTTCCCGAGTTCAAGGGCTATGCACCCTGTCTTTGCGGTAAAAAGTGCGACAAGGCATGCTTTGATCACTTAAAGGAGGTGGGCAGAATATGAAGACAGCTTTAACAGAATTTGCGAAAAAGGTGGGCGCCGACGGTATCGGCTTTGCTCCCGTTGATCGTTTCGGAGAAAACTCCGTTATAAAGGAAATTATGCCCGAAGCAAAAACAGTTATTGGTCTTTTATTTAGAGTTCTCCGTGGCTCTTACCGCGGCGTTGAAGAAGGAACAACCTATTATCAGTATTCCACCATGGGCGTTGAAACCATCGAAGAAACAGTTATGCCCATGACAAGCCTCCGTGTATGTAACTTCCTTGAAGAAGAAGGCTTCCTTGCCCTTCCTCAGAGAAGAATCCAGACCGTTATGGCAGCAGATGATGACACAAATCCCGAAATGGACTACACCTCAATTTACAAGGGCGTTAAGAAGGAGCTTCAGATGGACTTTGACGAAGCGGCTGTTCTTACAGGCCTTGGCGAAAGAGGTCTTCACGGCAAGGTGCTTAACGAAGAATACGGCCCCTTCATCCGTTACTGCTTCGTATTGACCGACGCCGAAATCGAAGGCGACGAGGTAAAAACTCCCTCCCTTTGCGACAAGTGCGGTAAATGTATTGCTGCCTGCCCCGGTAAGGCAATCGACAAGGACGGTAAACTCGATAACTGGAAGTGCACAGTTTACTATAACGGTGCCTGCGGTCTTAAAAATCCCTTTATGCCTCCCGATGCTTTTGCAGACCTTCCCGACAGACTCCAGATCATTGCCGGCGAAGCTGACATAACACCCGAGCGCGCAAAGGAAATACTGGAAGAAATCCACTTCTATCCTGCAATCAAACACAACTACTCTCCCTCAATCTGCGGAAGAGCCTGCGATATGGCTTGCTATGTCCACTTAGAAGAAAAGGGCGTACTTAAGAAAAAATTCAATACACCCTTCAGAAAGAGAGAAGAGTGGAGGTTTGACTTAAATGATTTTCGCTAAGTTTTACGGCATCAATGACAGAGGCGAAGTGATAGATGCCATAATCACTCAGAAGGACAATGTGGTAATCCTTACCATTCCGAAGGAAAGGGTTACGCCCTGTCAGTATCTTGACATACACTCTCCCTATTTCACCGCGAAAGCAGAAGAAGAAGGCTATTTCTTTTCTTCTCCCATTCAGCGACAGGGCATCATAACCCGATTTAAATCTCAGGGCGATTTTACTCTCTGTTCCGATGAGAATCCCACCCTTTTAATCGGTGCAAAGCGTGATAATTTCAGCATAATTGCCTATCCCGATGGAATGAGATATGATATGTCAGAGGCTCTCTGGACAAAGGATAACGAATATAACCTTTGCTACAGAGTCCGCCTCGGTGGAGATGCTCCCTATGAAGATATATCCGTTAACTTCTACCTCTTACCTAAAGGAACGGAATATTCCGAAATGGCAGTTTATTACAGAAATCTCCTTTTTTCAAAGGGGATAATAAAACCTATAACGGAGAAATCAAAAGAAAGAGCAGCCGTTGCCTATGCAAAGGATGCTCCTGAAATCAGAATCCGTATGGGGTGGAAGCCTGCTCCCTCTCCCGTTGCAGATCAGACATTGGAGAACGAACCTCCTATGCACGTTGCCTGCACCTTCCGAGATGTTATGAAGTTTATTGACGAGCTGAAAAAAGCAGGTATTGACAAAGCACAGCTTTGTCTGGTTGGCTGGAACAAATCCGGTCACGACGGAAGATGGCCCGATGCCTTTCCCGTTGAGCCTCTTTTAGGCGGAGAAGAAGGTCTTCGTGAGCTTATAAGCTATGCCAAAGCAAATGGTTATGCCATAGTATGTCACACAAACTCCACCGATGCTTATCCCATCTCTCCCAAAACTGAGGGAAATCTGGTTTTGAATGAGCAGGGCAAGGAACACGAAGGCGGTGTATGGAGTGGCGGAAGAGCAAGAAGACTTTGCCCCAAAAAAGCTTTGGAATTCGGCAAGGAAATCCTTCCGAAAGTTGCCGATTTAGGATTTTCGGGACTTCACTACATTGACGTTTTAGCCGTAATTTCACCAATGAAATGTGCAAATCCCGCACATCCCGTGACAAGAAGAGAAACCGTTTCCTACTACAAGGAGCTTATGGGTATGTGTCACGAGCTTTTCGGCGGCTTTGCATCGGAAGGTGCATTTGACTTTGCAGAAGAATTTGTGGATTACGGTTTTTACATTTCAAACAACCGTCCTCCCCATCCTCTGGCAGACGAGTACATCCCCCTCTGGGAGCTTATCTACCACGGTTTTATACTCTACAATGTTTCAACCGCAACGGTAAATGTAAACATACGAGATATTAACGACCAGCTGATGTTCGCAGAATACGGCGGAAGATTAAGCTATTATGTTTATCAGAAATTCATCACCGCCACAGCTTCAAACACCAACTGGCTTGGTAAGGATGACCTTACTTTAGACGGTGAGGAAATGGCAAAAACAGTTGCTGTTATCAAAGAAGGCTATGAAAAACATAAAAAGTATTTCAGCCTTCAGGAAGTAACTATGGATAAGCACGAAACAAAGGGCGATGTTCGTATTGTAACCTTCGGAAACGGCACTAAATTAATCGTAAACTACGGCGATAGTGAGTACGTTGACGGTGATATAACCGTTGGCGCAAAGGATTATCTTTATGTATGACAAAAAGCACCGCCGAAGCGGTGCTTTGTGAAAAAATAAGTGAAACAGAGGTATGTATTATGATGAAAAAAATAAAATGGTTATTGCTTGGACTTTTGATAGGCCTTTCTATAACACTAATAGGTGCTTTTGCATCAAGTTCAATCACCAAGGAATTATTTTACAATAACATAAAAATTATGCTTAATAACTCAGAAGTTACCCCTACCGATGCAAACGGAAATTATGTTGAGCCTTTCATTATCGACGGAACAACCTATCTTCCCGTTCGCGGGGTTGCAAATGCTTTGGGACTTGATGTTAAGTGGGACGGGGACACAAACACGGTTTTACTTTCCACCAAGGAAGCTCCCCGAGCGGAAGATTATGTAGATTTCGTTGTCAATGTAAAAAAAGGAAGAGACCCTGTAATATTGCACCTTACAGACACGCAGATTGAGGATTCTTCCCAGCTTCGTGAAGGCACAACCTTCAGTAAGGCTCAGACCAATTATTGGCTCCCCGAGCTTATGGACGAAAGGGTTTTCAACGACTTAAATAAGATAATTAAAGATGTAAATCCAGATTTAATTCTTATCACCGGTGACCTGGTTTACGGAAAATATGACGATGCGGGAACATCCTTTACAAAACTTGCTGATTTCATCGACGGATATAATATCCCCTGGGCTCCCGTTTTCGGTAATCACGATAACGAAAGCAAGAAAGGTGCAGACTGGCAGTGTGCTTATCTTGAAAATTGCAAAAACTGTCTCTTCGAACAAAAGACTTTGACAGGAAACGGTAACTACAGCATAGGTATCGTTCAGGGTGGCGAGTTAAAGCGTGTAATTTTCATGCTTGACAGTAACGGATGCTCTGCCATGAGTGACGAAACCTTTAATAACGGTCACTCCAAAAAGACCGCAGGCTTCGGCAAAGACCAGATCCAGTGGTACACCGATGCGGCAAACAAGATAAACAGTAATTTCTCCGATGTGGAGTTCACCTTTGCTTTCCATATACAGATTGCAGCATTTGCCGACGCACTTTATGAAACCTACAGCTTTGTAAACGGTGGCGAAACCAACTCCTACGGTGATTTAGTTGTGCCTCTCAACATTGACGAACACGAAAACAAAAAAGATACAGATTTCGGCTATGTGGGAAGAAGCCTTAAAGGCCCCTGGGATGCGGACAAATCAGTTTATAACGGCATGAAGGCCTTGGGTGCCGACTCCATTTTGGTTGGTCACGAACATTGCAACAGTGCAAGCGTAGTCTATGACGGAATCCGCTTCCAGTTTGGTCAGAAAATCGGCGAATACGACAGAATAAACTTTAAAAGTGCCGACGGCACAATAATAGGTGCAGGTGCTTACAGCACACAGCTTGGCAGTGAAATTATCGGCGGAACGGTACTTGTAATGTCCGAGGATACAGGCGAATTTAAGGATGCCTATATTTACTACTGCGAAGATGATGAAAAAACCGAAAAAAAGACAACTTCAGAAAATACCGTTTCCGGTTTAAGCTTTGATAAAGGCGACCTTAAAGCCGCAAGTGCAATAGAGGTTTCAACCGTTACACTTGAGGGAGAAAACGTGTATAAATTTACCGCCAAAGAAAGAGGCAAGATATACATAAGTGCACCTCTTGTTGCAAATAAAAGTACATTTTCCTTTGAAGTTATGCTCCCCGAAGGAGACAGCTACTCAAATTCCGGTATGGTGAATTACGGCGAATTTGCAATAAGAGTAAAGCCAAATGAAATTGAGCCTACGGGCGACGGTCTTGCAAACGGATATCTCGTTTACAGTTCGAAATCCGATATTGACGGTTGCAAACTTATAAAGGGCACATGGCAGAAATTCACCATTGATATTTCAAACCTCGGTGCCGATTGCACAGAGTTTGCATTTGAAATTACTGCCCCCAATACGATTTATGTAAAAAACATCGAAATCAAATAATAAAATCACCGCCTGATGGGCGGTGATTTTTTCTTGACATTTTGACGTTTTTGCATTAAAATATAGTTTAGTTTTTTATAAGGCGGTTAACTATGCACGAAATTTTGCACATTCTGGAGCATGCTTTTATTGACACATTAAAGGTGCTCCCATCACTTTTTTTAATTTATCTTTTAATTGAATATTTAGAGCATAAGAATAACAACAAAGCTCACCACCTTTTTATGAAATCGGAAAAGGCAGGTCCCTTATTTGGCGGACTTTTCGGATGCATCCCCCAATGCGGATTTTCCGTTATCGCTTCGGAGCTTTACTCAAAACGCTTTATCTCCCTCGGCACATTGATTGCGGTTTTCATTGCAACAAGCGACGAGGCAATCCCCATGCTTCTTTCAGAACCTTCCTTATGGACCAAAATGCTTATGCTGATTGCGGCAAAATTCATATTTGCGGTGCTTTTCGGCTTTTTAATTGATTTATTCATAAGAAAAAAACAGCACGTTCACCATCACCACTGCGAGGAAGA
>JAFXHP010000080.1 GCA_017536285.1 Clostridia bacterium | reverse complement strand
TAACTTTAGAAATTTTTCCGTCTTCTATGTAGATGTATCTTCCTTTGAGAAGAAAAGAGGAAACGATAACCGCATTTTTTATTCTTATTATCATAAAAACACTCCTTTCTTGACAATTTTATTATAATGTGATATCATCAAACAGTCAATAGACTAAATTAACTTATTTTGTACAAAATTATATTTTTATATATAATTAAATGCGGTAAATAAGGATAAAATTATAATATATATAACAAAATATGATTGTGGGGTGGGAAAATGCAAAGCTTTGACAGAAATCTTCCCGAAATGAATTGCTTTTCGCTTGAAGTTAAGGATATAGCCTTCCACGTTCCGCCCATTAAATGGAACGGGGACATACTGGGGCATATCGGGATAAACGATGTGTTCTTTTTTGTTCTTTCCGGTGAATGCTATATGAAAATAGAGGATGATTGCTTTATTGCGAAAAGTGGACAGATTGTATATTTGCCCAAAGGGAAAATGCGGGCATATACCCGTGTTACCGAAAATTTTGTGATGTACGAAATTGCTTTTGATATAAAGGCGGACGGGAAAGAGCTTTTTCCTTTAATCGGCCTTGATAAAGGAGAATATGCCGTTGATACAGAAAATCCTGACGCCATTAAAGCATTGTTTGAGGGTGCATCCCGGTACGAATTCAACAGAAGCGGATTTTTCGACATAGCGGCATCGGCAAAATGCTTTGAAATAATATCGGAGTATGCCAGGTTAAGATTGCTTACTGAAGGAAAGAAACAACCGTTTTCGGAGGTTATCGGCTATATGAAAAAGCACATAGGGGAAAGCATATGCCTTGAAGAGCTTTCGAATGTGGCATTTATGCAGAAAAACTATTTCGTAAAAAAATTCCGCGAGGCTTATATGACTCCTCCTATGGAATATTTTGCCCGCCTTAAAATTTATGAGGCGATGAAGTATCTTTCCGGAGGAGATATGAGAATTGACGAAACCGCAAAAATGGTGGGAATTTCAGACAGTGCATATTTTTCGAGATTTTTCAAAAAACATACGGGACTTACCCCGGCCGATTACAGAAAGTTATTTAAATAATAAATATTTCCTATTGCAAAAGCTTGGGTTTTGATGTAAAATAAGATAATGCACAAAAAAGGAGAATGAGTTATGGATTTTAAGTCATATATTGCAGAAAAAATAGCTGTGGCAGCCGAGGGAGATAAGGAAGCAATCCTTGCTTTAATCGAAAAGCCGAAGGACGAAACTATGGGAGATGCGGCGTTTCCCTGCTTTTCGCTTTCCAAGGTTTTAAGAAAAGCTCCCAATATGATTGCGGCGGACCTTGCTGAAAAAATCGCATCCGACGATGTGATTGGCGAAGTATCTGCTGTCGGCGGCTATCTTAATTTCTTTTTTAATAAAAAGTTTTTTGCAGCGGATCTTGCAGAAAAAATTATAAAAGAGGGCGACTCCTACGGAAAGAGCACCGATGGCGAAGGGAAAACCGTTGTAATCGACTTTTCCTCTCCAAACATTGTAAAGCCCTTCCACGTAGGTCATTTGTTCTCCACAGCTGTCGGAAACTCTTTGTCCAGAATATATGATTTTCTTGGTTATAAGGTGGAAAAGCTTAATTACCTTGGGGACTGGGGAACTCAGTTCGGCAAGGTAATTACCGCATATAAAATGTGGGGAGATAAAGAAATTGTTGAAAAAGACCCCATAAACGAACTCAATAAGCTTTATGTGAGATTCCACGAGGAAGCGGAAAAGGATTCTTCCTTAGAGGAAAGAGCAAGAAGTGAATTTCATCTTCTTGAAACAGGAGACGAAGAAAACTACGGACTCTGGAACTGGTTCCGTGAGGTTAGTATAGAAGAATTCAAAAAGGTGTATGACAAAATGGGTATCACCTTTGATTCCTATAACGGCGAAGCATTTTTTGCAAAGAGGACAGACTCAATTGTAGGCGAGCTTAAGGAGAAAAATCTTCTTACCTTAAGTGAAGGTGCATATATAGTTGAGTTTCCCGATATGCCTCCTGCAATCGTGCTGAAGCAAGACGGCTCCACAATTTATACCACCCGTGACCTGGCATCTGCCGAATACAGAGCAAATACATACAATTTTGATAAGAACATCTACGTTGTGGGACTTCCTCAGAGTCTTCACTTCAAGCAGATTTTTGCAACACTTGAAAAGCTCGGCAAGGACTATGCGGAAAAATGTACCCATGTCGGTTTCGGAACGGTTAAGTTTGCAACCGGTGCTATGTCGACAAGAAGCGGAAATGTTGTACTTCTTGAAACAGTTTTATCCGAGGCAATAAACAAAACTGCCGAGATTATGCGTGCCAACGGAAACAGTGAGGAAGATATTGCTGATGCTGCAAATAAGGTGGGTATCGGTGCAATTTTCTACACCTTCCTTAAAAACAGCCGTGAAAAGGACATCATCTTTGACTGGGATGATATTTTGGACTTCAACGGTGAGTCAGGGCCTTATGTACAGTACAGCTATGCAAGAGGAAAGAGCGTAATGTGTAAGGCTGAAATAAAAGATTATAGCGGTGCAAGCTTTGACTACGATATAACCCCCGAAGAATACTCTCTTTGCAAGCTGCTTTCGGAATTTTCCGACACAGTAAGAGCGGCGGCCGAAAAGAACGAGCCTTTCTACATCAACCGTTATGTGACAAATGTTGCAAAGGCATTCAATAAATTCTACAATACAACTCCCATATTAAAGGGAGATGAAAACACGATGAAGGCAAGATTGTTACTTACAGAGGCAACCACAATCTGCATAAAGAACGCTCTTGCACTTCTCGGAATAAACACAGTTGAAAGAATGTAATTAAAAAATGCCAAAAGGAGGTGAGTACCCATGAGTATAGAAGAAAAAGAGTTTTTGGAAGAACAGGAATATCTTGACACTGTCATGGATGTGCTCGCACACCTTCTTGACAAAAGGCGTCAGGCTCTTGAAAAATCTAAAAGAGAGGTAATAGAGCTTAACAAGACAATGATGGATGACATCGGAAACGATGTGCAGTCCTTGGGTAAGTTTGTTGATGCCTATTCCTACCTTGTGGAAATTGACAGCCGTGCAGGAGCAATGCACGACAGTGAGGTGGAATATGCAAGGCTTCTTACAATGCAGAATACACCTTATTTTGCAAGGATGGATTTTAAGCTTAAGGACTCAAAGCCGATGAAAATTTACATCGGAATAAACAGCCTTATAGACGAAGAAAAGCTTGACTTTTATGTGTTTGACTGGCGAAGCCCTATAGCGGGAATGTACTATGATTTTGAGCTTGGAGATGCAAAGTATTCTTCTCCCGGCGGTGAGGTAACAGGCGAGGTTACCTTAAAAAGACAGTTTAAGATATGGAAAGGCGAAATCCTTTCTGCATATGACAGCTCCATTGCCATTGAGGATGATGTGTTGTCCGAGGCACTCTCAAAAAGTGCTGATTCCAAAATGAGAGATATTGTCTGCACAATACAGCGTGAACAGAATCAGATTATAAGGGATAAAGAAAGCAAATACTTAATTGCTTTCGGTCCTGCGGGAAGTGGAAAAACCTCCGTTGCAATGCAAAGGGCGGCGTTTTTCCTTTACGCTTACAGAGACTCTGTCACAAGCGGAAACCTTATGATATTTTCTCCGAATAACGTATTTGGTGACTACATTTCCGAGGTTTTACCACGCCTTGGTGAAGAGAATATAAAAAGTACTCCATTTAACGAATATGCGTCGGAGCTTTTCGGGGGTAAATATAAATTTTTGCCGGCATCCGAATTTCTTGACTTTTCGGTAAAAGGTGACGGGATAAGAAAGAAAGCGGCAAAAATAAAAACCTCGGCACGCCTTGCGGATGCTTTGAGTGAGCATATAAGAAGGATTTCAGGCAAAAGTCCCGCTTTCCCGGATATGATATATGCAGGAAAATGCCTTATAAAGGGCAGCGAAATGGACAGGCTCTATACGAAGGACTTTTCCTACCTTTCCATTCAGGCAAGAATGAACAAGCTTTTTGCAAGAGTGTCTGTTTTTGCAAAGGATGAATATAAGAGAATTAAAAAGGCGGCAGTTGAGGCCTTTGGAGAAGAGTATGACGAGAATGATGCAAAGGAAAAGCTTACGGAGCTTAAGTGGAAGATAAGAGAAGAATATCGTGCCTTTTTATCCTTTGCTGAAAAGACGCTTTCGGCTGATCCCGAAAGGATTTACCTCGATGTGCTTTCCGAAATTGATAAGGAAGTCTGCTCTTATACTGCGGAAAATCTTGCTCTGGGAATCGTACAGAGTGAGGACGCCGCACCGCTTACCTATATTCTTTCTGCTACAAGAGAAATTAAAAATGAAGTAAAATATCTGATTGTGGACGAGGCACAGGATTATACCAGACTTCATTTTGAAGCAATGAAAAATTGCTTCAGAAAGGCAAGCATTACTTTTTTAGGTGATACCAATCAGTCTGTTTGCCCCATGTCTCCGTTGGTAACAGGAGAAAACATAGCATCTGTATTTCCTGATGCAAGCGTTAAATACCTTACAAAAAGCTACAGAAGTACAGCAGAGATAAGCGATTTTTGCGGAAAGATACTTGGCCTTTCCAATGTGGATTACATGAAACGAAGCGGAGAGGCGGTCAGCATGACAACTCTCCATTCTAAGGAGGATTATTTAAAAAGCCTTGTGAATCAGGCGCTTAACTGGCAAAGGGAAGGTAGAACTTGTGCCATAATCTTCCCAACACTATCTGAATGTCAGTCGCTTTTCGATAAATATGGAAAAGATGCAGGTCTCACTCTGGTCACTGACAGCGATAAAAAGTTTAAAACCGGCAGCGTTATTATACCGTCGTATATGGCTAAGGGTCTGGAGTTTGATGCAGTGGCAATTCCCTATAACAGCTTTTCGGGAGAGGAGTTAAAGCATCTTTTCTACACCGCATCTACACGAGCACTTCATGTACTGAAGCTTTTTAAATATTAAAGGGAAATAATTTATAAAGGATATGACTATATGAAAAAATTGGTGGCATTTACCATATTGTTTACTATGCTTTTAAGTTTTTGATCCTTCGGTGCAAAAATTGACGGCGAGGAGATTAAAAGCACATTGCTTAACGGAACCACAATGGTTCCTCTTGAGGATCTGGCAAGAATTCTTGAACTTGATTTCATGCCCTCAAGTGAGCAGTATGCGGTTGCGGAAAAAAACGACACTCCGAGAATGCTTAACTTTCCCAATGAAAGTCCTGAAAAGGTATATTCACAGAATTATATAAGACAAAATGACGGAGGACTTAAACTTACCTATGAGCAGGAGATGCTTCTTCCCGAAAGTACGGTGAGAATTGACGGAAAGCTCTATGTTCCTTTCCGCTTTGTGGCAGAGTATTTTGGTGCAAAGGTTTACTGGTCCGAAGAAAAAGGAGCCTGGGCTTACAGAACCTCCTATGGCGAAACAGCTGTTATAAGGACGGACGGAAACATCAGGGAAAGAGTGGCACTTTCCGGAAGCGTTGACAGTGCTGTTATGGTCTCTGATTATCTTGTTATCGTAAGAGGAAATGAACTTATCAGGGTGAGCCTTAAGGACGGAAGCGAAAAGGTGATGGGAGAAGGCGGCAAGATACACGCAGAAGGAGATAAAGTTTTTGTTCTGGGAAGCGGAAAAGTGACGCTTTTCGACGTGGAAAGCTGTGAAAGCAAAACCATCACTGAGAATGTTGTCATGGTCGGCTATATTGAAGGCGGAGGAGTATGGTGTGACAAAGGCGATTATGCCTCTGTTTACGATACGGAAGGAAATCACGTGACTGACGTTACCGGAGAATTCCAGAATCCATGGGAATATCAGGGTGGATATGTATATTATCTTACTTCCGGGATGGAAATGAGACGTGCAAAACCTGACGGCTCGGAAGATGAAGAACTTATAAAAATAGCACTTTATCCCGAGTGGGTTGACGGATATATCTATTACAGCGACAGTGCAATGAATTACAGAAGATTTGACGTTGAAACAGGCGAAGATATTATGGTTTACGGACTTAATCTTGAGCATGTTATGTGCTATAAGGAGAAGTATCTTTTCAATTTCTATTCCGACAGCATAAGAAGGATGTTTATTTCAAATCCCGACGGAACGGATTTTAAGCCCTTCGGAAGTGAAAATCTTGTTGTGGAAGAACCGCCTGTTCTGTATAAGGACGGCATAGCGGCAAAAGGACTTGACGATAATTTTATGTACTATATAAATGAAAGCGGAGCATTAAAGCTTACGGACGATGAAGCGTCTGTATTCTTAGGTGTGTACGAAGGTTTTGTATATTATACTATAGAATAGAAAAGAGCGGAAGGCATTGCCTTCCGCTCTTTTCTATTGACACAGTCCGGATGTTGTGTTAAAATATAATTGGTAGAATGTCAGTGTTTATATGAAGCTTATTTGCTTTGGAGGAATAAAAATGAACTTATTTAAGAAGATAACAGCATTATTTACGATTCTGGTTGTTGTTCTCGCAATGCCGCATCTTGCAGCGGCGGAGGAATATGAGGCAGAGAATATCGAAGCATTCATGGGAGAAATTGAAGAAGAGGCGGAAGAAAAGGAATATATTGTTTACTTCAATGATTCTGTTGTATCCCTCTATGCAGATGAAGGTAAGGACTACGCTTTAATGAACGAGGAAGAATTTGCTTCCTGCTTAGAATCCGATATTGTTGAATTTTACGAAGAAAATGCATATGTTTATCTCTATGGGGACTATTCTGAATATGACCCTATGCATGAAAAATATAAGTGGGATATGAAACTTATAAATGCTGACTATGCCCTTGATAAAGGCTACACGGGAGACGGGGTTAAGGTAGCGGTTATTGACTCCGGCTGTAACATAACCGGAGACCTTTATGAAAATATACTGGAAGGTTATAATCTTGTAGATAAAAACAAGGATGTTACGGATACTGTTAATCACGGGACTATGGTTTCAGGTCAGATTGCGGCTGAAATGAATAGTGTGGGATTCCGCGGTGTTGCGCCTGAGGCAAAGAGTGTTCCACTTAAAATATTTGATGACAATCAAAAAAAGGCAAAGGTAAGCCTTGTTGCAGATGCAATAAAAATGGCTGTTGACGATTATGACTGTGACATAATAAATATGAGTCTTGGCACAGGAAGCAATTCTGAGACTTTGAAGGCAGCGGTTAATTATGCTGCAAGCAAGAATGTTTTAATGATAGCGGCAATGGGCAATAACGGAACGAATGCATATTCCTATCCTGCAGCATACGACGGGGTTATTGCTGTCGGTGCTGTTGACTATAAAAAAACAGTGTGCGACTATTCTCAGTACAATGACGGAATTGATGTATGTGCCCCCGGTGGAAGTGATGGTGCGTATATTGCCTGCCTTTCAACAAATCCGGAAAACAATAAGTATTTCCAGAGTAAGGGTACAAGCTTTGCTGCACCTACTGTTTCGGGAATTGCGGCACTTTTTCGTGAGATAGATGCGGATTTTTCCCATGATGATTTTATGGAAATCATCAAATATGCTTCCGACGATATTGGTGTTATCGGATATGATACATATAGTGGATATGGTTTAGCTGATGTGAAAAAATATCTCAATTACTATTTTGCTGAGTCTGTGGGAGATATTGACATGGACGGAGAAGTTGATGCAAAAGACGCTCTTAAAATTGTAAACTGCATAGTCGGCATGATTGAAGGATATTCCAAAATAGCGGATGCTGACGGGGACGGAGCAGTTACCCTTAAGGACGCGATTTGGGTTGCACGTTATGCAGACGGATGGGACGGCTACGAAATGCCGGATTATGAATGATGATAATACGCAGGCCCAGCCTGCGTATTAATTTTAATTATGATTTTTAAAGGAGGAGTTATCATGCTGTCATTTGAAAGTGATTACACAGAAGGTGCTCATATAAAAATACTCGAAAGGTTTATGGAAACCAATTATGAACAGCTTTCGGGATACGGCCATGACAAGTATACCGATTCTGCCAAGAAAAAAATAAAAAAGGCATGCAACAAAGATGATGCAGAGGTGTTTTTGTTAACAGGCGGAACACAGACCAATCAGATTGTGATTGATACCGTTCTTTCCTCATATGCAGGTGTAATAAGTGCGGATACGGGACACGTAAGTGCCCACGAAGCAGGGGCAATAGAGTTTACAGGGCATAAGGTTTTAGCCATTCCTCACGAAAACGGAAAGCTTAAAGCGGATCTGGTTGAAAATTACATAAAAACCTTTTATGCCGATGCAAATTTCGAGCATATGGTATTCCCGGGAATGGTATATATTTCACATCCCACCGAATACGGAACGCTTTACACAAAAGAGGAGCTTACGGCTTTGTCTAAGGTGTGCAGAAAATATGAAATTCCGCTTTATATGGATGGGGCAAGACTTGGCTACGGCCTTATGAGCGAAGGAAGCGACCTTACTCTTTCGGATGTTGCCAACCTTACTGATGTCTTCTATATCGGCGGAACAAAGGTGGGTGCTCTTTGCGGTGAGGCCGTTGTATTTACTCATAACAATGCACCGAAACACTTTTTTACTGAAATCAAACAGCACGGAGCACTTATTGCCAAGGGAAGACTTCTTGGGGTGCAGTTTGATACTCTATTTACCGATGATTTATATTTTGAAATAAGTCGCCATGCCATAAAAATGGCAGATAAAATGAGAGCGATCTTCAGAGAAAAGGGCTATCGCTTCTTTATGGAGACTGTCACAAATCAGATATTCATAATTCTTGAAAATAAGAAAATGGAAGAGCTTAAAGAAAAAGTGGCTTTTGGTTTCTGGGAAAAATATGATGATGACCATACCGTGGTACGTTTTGCGTCAAGCTGGGCGACAACTGAGGAAGCGGTCGGCAGGCTTTCGGAACTTTTATAAAAAATATCAAATTTTTTAATGGGTGAAAAAGGTTTTTTTATAAAATTTGAAAATCCTCAGGCATAACGGAAAGAAAAATATGCAATAATACTTGAAATTTTTGCGTTTTTGTGCTATTATTATGGAAAAATAAAATTGTGCATGGGAGGAATTAAAATGGATTCAAATAAAAGACCCGATACAATGGCACGTATAACAACAAAAGAACTGGCTGACGCTTTTATAGAAGAGCAGGTGGCACTTGTTCGTGAGCAGGTTGGAGACAAAAAGGTGCTCCTTGCCTTATCCGGCGGAGTTGACTCTTCTGTTGTTGCAGCACTTTTAATTAAAGCTATAGGAAAACAGCTTTACTGTGTACACGTTAATCACGGACTTATGCGTAAGGATGAGTCTGAAAACGTAGTTAAAGTTTTTAAGGACGAGCTTGATGCAAACCTTATCTATGTTGATGCGACAGACCGTTTCTTAAATCTTCTTGCAGGCGTGGCAGATCCTGAAAGAAAGAGAAAAATCATCGGTGCGGAGTTCATTAATGTATTTGCCGACGAAGCAAGAAAGCTTGAAGGTATTTCATTCCTTGCCCAGGGCACAATTTATCCCGATATACTTGAAAGTGTAAAGCAGGCAGAAGGCAAGAAGGCTGTAAAGAGCCATCATAACGTTGGCGGTCTTCCCGAGGACTTGAAGTTCAGCTTAGTTGAGCCCTTAAAGCTTCTTTTCAAGGACGAGGTACGAGTAGTTGGTGAGGCGCTCGGTCTTCCTCACGCTATGGTTTACCGTCAGCCGTTCCCCGGCCCCGGTCTCGGCGTAAGATGCTTAGGTGCAATCACCCGTGACAGATTGGCTGCTCTTCGTGAAGCCGATGCAATTTTAAGAGACGAATTTGACAAGTGCGGACTTGCTGAAAAGGTATGGCAGTATTTCGTGGTTGTTCCCGATATGACAAGCGTTGGCGTGAAGGATGAAAGCCGCTACGAAGGATGGCCTGCAATTATCCGTGCCGTAAATACAAAGGACGCTATGACAGCGACAATCGAAGAAATTCCCTACAGCGTTCTTCATAAGATAACAGAAAGAATCACATCCGAAGTACCCGGTATCAACCGTGTGCTTATGGACCTCACTCCCAAGCCCACAGGCACAATCGAGTGGGAATAAAACGAAAAATCCCCGAAAGCCTTGGAAAATCAGGGTTTTCGGGGTTTCTTTTTGCCTTTTGAGTGCATTTTGAGTACAATTTTAATTTATTCTTCGGATGAATGTTTGTGATAATCTATAAATGACCTTGCTTCGCTCGGTCTTAAATCCCAATGTTTCACAAGAAGATTAACAACCTCATTTTCGTCTATCCCTGCTTCGATTAAAGCAGCAGTTGCTCTGTCTATTCCTAGAAGAGTTTCGTTAAAAACAGCATCATCTATATGTTGATTGTATCTTTCTCTTATACTCTCTAAAAGTTCAGAACCAAAACCTGAAAATTCTTTTTTAAATATGCTCAATAAATTATTTTCTCTTTTCATAATGAACCTCCTTGTTAATTGGCAAGGTCAGTATCAAGAAGAACATTAGAGTGCTGAAGCTCAAGCTCAATAACTTCTTTTTGATCTTTCAATTCCTCTAAAATATTAATAAGCTCTTTATCGGATGTGTCGCAGATTTCTGCGGCACATTTTTCGTATCTATGGTTAATTCTTTCCCACTTTAAAATATCGCTTAATATATTTTCATTCTTTAAGTAATACAAAATAGTGTTAGCAGATAAGTTGGCTTTGTCTGTCTTTGCATCGAAGAAATTTGTTATAAACGGATTTATAACAAACTGAGCGGTATCTGTATTTATCATACCGTTTTCTTCTCTTTCTCCGTTTATGGATACGATTTTAGTTTTAATGAGCATAATCATTAATCCCATAAAATCGCCTATGGTTTCAAGTCTGATATTATTTTCAAAGCCTGCAAGGGCAAACGAGCTTACGCCGAGAGCTTCTGCAAGTCTGTCAATCTGTGCTGCTTGAGGAACCATTTTATTTATTTCGTATTTTCTTATAGAAACCGGATGTATTCCTGAAAGCTCTGCAAGCTTGGCTTGAGTAATGCCTAT
>JAFXHP010000079.1 GCA_017536285.1 Clostridia bacterium | reverse complement strand
GCAAAAAAATGCAGATATACGTCAGTATACCTGCATTTTTTATGCTTCTCTGAGTCGAAAAATCCCTAAACCAAAACTGCGCATGCACCACAAAAATCTCGATTTTGAGTGCAGAACAAGGAAAAAAGTTGAAGGAATCCTGACGGATTTAGAGACTTTTTGACACAGTTATGTGCCAAAATCGTGGTTTTTGGGCGATTTATCCCTAAAGAGTATCGCCCTTCGGCAGTGCTTTTTTGTTTTATGTATAATTTTAATTTACAGTGGAAAGATAAATCCAAAAACCTGAAAGGAAAAAATCATGAAAAAAACTGTTACCGTTGTAACCGTAGTACTTTCACTTTTGCTTGTCTTTACTCTTTCCCTTTTAATTGCACAAACGGCAAACGCCAAAAAGTCACGGCAAATTATATACTCCTCTTATAACAAGTCCTTTTACGAACTCATAGAAAACATTGAAAAAATTGACGTTGCACTAAAGAAGGCCGCACTCTCTTCGGACTCCCACAGTCTTTTACGCCTTGGCTCCGTAATAAGGGAAAGTGCCTCTTTCTCCCTTTCCGACCTCTGTGAAATGGAATCCGACACTCCCCTTACAAACATAAGCAAATTCTTAAATCAGTCGGGAGACTATGTCCGCTCTGTTGCCGCTATTCATTCAGACGGAAGCTCCCCCACAAAGGAAGAACAGGACGTTTTTTTACTGCTTTCCCGCTTTTCAGGCATCTTAAAAGATGAGCTTTATTCCTTAAGGGATATGGTATCTTCGGGAGAACTTTCTTATTCTGCCGCATTAAAGGATGCTGACGAAACATTGGGGTCTCACCTTTCAAGAATAGAAGATGAGCACTTTTCATCCTACGAAGCATTAAGCTATGACGGCCATTTTTCCTCACACATGGAAGAAAGAGCCTCGGTTTATCTTCCCTACTTTTCAGAGATAACAAAAGAGGAGGCATTAAACGCCGCATTCTCTTATCTTTCCGGAAATGTTCCCTTTGTATATTCAGGCGAAACAACAGGAAGCATCCCCTCCTTTATGTTTTATGCGGACAGCGGAGAAAGTCACTACTCCATAGAAATTGCAAAACAAGGCGGAAAGCTTTTATATTATTCAGAAAGCCGCACCGTTTCCGATCCCGTTGTGGGTACAGAAGAGGCTGTTTATCATGCATTGAGCTTTGCGGAAAATTCGGGATACACCTCCCTTGCTCCCGTGTTTTATGAAAATTCCGGTGGGATTTTGTTGGTTACGCTTGCTCCCATGATAGAAGATATTATATATTATACCGACCTTATAAAGGTAGAAGTTGCTCTGGACACCGCTTCTGTTGTGGGATTTAATGCCGAAGATTATCTTATGAATCACAAAACACGTGCTTTCCCAAATGACTATACCACCGCTTACGAAGCCTTATCAAACACCAACAAGGACTTTTTTCTACGCTCTTTGAAAAACGCTTTTATCCCCACCGAATACGGAAGTGAAGTTCCCTGTCTTGAAGCTTTGGGGGATTTTGGCGGAGAAACCTACCTCATTTATATAAATGTTCAAACCGGCCTTCAGGAGGAAATTCTCCTTATTTCAGAAAGCGATTCGGGTTATTTTGCAAAATAAAAATGCAGGCTTCGCCTGCATTTTTTTATTCTACCGTAACTTCAAGTGTGGGAGGAACTATCTGAACAAAGGTAAGACCGGGATTAAGCTCTATTTCCTTGCCGTCCACCGTGTATTTTGCCTTTGCCGAACGGTCAGTCTTTTCCCATGTAATATCCACTACCTTACCGCCTGTGATAAACTTACCTTCACCCTTACCCGTATCATAAAGGTCCTGTCTTCCCTTACCTTCGCCATCGTTTAAGTTTACATTCTGCATTTCAAGAATCAGTATGTTCATAACAGCAATACTTTCACCTGACTGCATAGTATGTGCCGAGCCTCTTCTCACTCTGTCATAAAGGCCAGTTTCCTCATTGAATGTATAATTTATCTTGCACTGAGAATAAGGAACCGATACTTTGATTGCGGAAGCACCTTCTTCCGGAACCGTATAATTTTTAAGATAATTATATGTAACGGATGTTTCTCTTCTGTAGCCGTGAGAGTCTGCCGCTTTATCAAGTCTGTTAAAATCGGTATAGAGGTTGTGCCATGTGCTGTTATAGGTGGAATCTCTGTAGAAAGGAGCACTCTCATAAAGTCCGTTTATGTTATTTACCCCTCTTGAAGAAATTTCAGACTGAGCTTTGGGGCTCCAGCCGCAGTGGGCGTAAATTGCATCATTTTCAAGAGCAAAGTCAAGAAAATAGTGACGTGATGAACGAACCGGCCCTATTTTTAAGGTAGACGGAGTTTCCTCATCAAAAAAGCTGTCTTTGAAAAGGGCCATCATTCTGGTATTTCCGCCTTCAACGTAAACCTCGTAAATCATAAATGCGTTTTCAAGTCCTGCCTGAGGGCCTTTATAGTCTGCATCATTATCTATCATAACAGCGATGGAACGTCCTCCCTCTGTTACCTTGTCATAAAAAGGATCGGCAGGAATATCAGGAACTTCCGGTTCCACAACTTCTTCAGGAACTTCTTCGATTACTTCTTCAACAGTTTCTTCCGTACAGCCTGCAAAAAGTACTGTAATCATAAGTGCCGCCATAATCAATGCTAAAATTTTTCTCATGCTTTATCCCCTTCTTTTTCGAGTATTTTTTACAGTATACCACAAAATCCCCCCGATTGTAAATAGCGTCTTGAAAAAAAAGCATTTATATTGTATAATGTAAAATAAGGAAATTTTTAAACCTGTTTTGAAAGGAAGATTTTTATGCGTGCGGTTATACAGCGTGTAACTAATGCCTCCTGCCGTGTTGACGGTGTTGTTACGGGAGAAATAGAAAAAGGCTTTTTGGTATTTTTAGGTGTAGGCGAAGATGACGGCGATTCGGACCTTGACTATATAGTAAAGAAAACCCTCGGTCTTCGCATTTTTGAAGACGAAAATGAAAAAATGAATCTTTCCCTTTCCGATGTCGGAGGAAGCGTTCTTGCCATCTCCCAGTTTACTTTATACGGAGATGTGAGAAAGGGAAACCGCCCTGCATTCATTACTGCCGCAGCACCGGATGTGGGCGAAGCCTATTTTGAAAAATATAAAGAAAAGTTAAAAGAAGCGGGACTTAAGGTGGAAAGTGGAATTTTCGGTGCAGATATGAAAATTTCCCTTCTTAATGACGGCCCGGTTACCATATTACTGGACAGCAAAAAGCTGTTCTGAAAGGATTGATTTTTTTGAAGCTATCCGTTCTTGACACCACACTGCGTGACGGTTCTCAGGGCGTAAAGGTGTCCTATTCCGTTAACGACAAGCTTAAGATAATAAAGCTTTTGGACGACTTCGGTGTTTCCTACATTGAAGTGGGAAATCCCGCCTACTCCCTGAAAGACGAGGAACTTTTCAAAGAAATAAAAAAGCTCACTTTGAAAAATTCCAAAATTGCCTGTTTCGGAGCCACAAGACGTTCAGGTATTAACCCCGGGGACGATAAAGCCCTTTGCACTCTCCGTGATTCAGGCACAGATGTCTGCGTGATTTTCGGAAAAGCCTGGGACCTGCACGTCACCGAGGTTTTGAAGACAGAGCTTTCAGAGAATCTGGCGATGATTTCAGACTCTGTCAGCTTTTTAAAAGATGCAGGAAAAGAAGTCATTTTTGATGCCGAACACTTTTTCGACGGATATAAAGCTAATCCTCTCTATGCAATTTCCGCAATAAAAGCTGCTGCGGACGCAGGTGCTTCCACAGTATGTCTTTGCGATACCAATGGCGGATGCTTTCCCGACGAAATAAAGGATATTACAGAAAAGGTTATAAAAGAAGTAAACTGTGCCATCGGAATTCACGCCCATAATGACACGGGAATGGCAATTTCCAACAGCATCTTCGCAGTTTACGGTGGTGCTCTTCACGTTCAGGGCACTATGATAGGCACGGGAGAGCGTTGCGGAAACGCCAATTTATCAGCAGTAATTGCAAACCTTCAGTTAAAGAAGGGATATGATATTGTCACAGACATTTCTTCCCTCACATATACCTGCCGTGCAATTGCCGACATTTCAAACCTGAGCATGCGTGATTTACCTTATGTGGGAAGAAACGCCTTTTCCCACAAGGCAGGAACCCACATTGACGGCGTTATGAAAAATCCCGCCTCATTTGAGCATATTGATCCTGAAACCGTGGGCAATGACAGAAGCTATCTCATAAGCGAGGTTGCGGGAAAGAGTGCAGCTTATGCCATGATGAAAAAGATTATTCCCGGAATTGAAAAGGATTCTCCCGAGGTAGCCAAGGTTGTTGAGCGATTGAAGGAGCTTGAATTCAGAGGCTATCAGTTTGAAGGTGCCCTTGCCTCATTTGAGCTTGAGATAAGGAAAGCTTTGGGACTTTATGACAAGCCATTCTTTGACATTGACCGTCTCCGTCTTTTAATCGAGCAGGATGCGGAGCGTGATACCGACGGTTATTCATCGGCATACATTAAGGTTTTCGCAGGTAACGATTCGGAAATTAGTGCCAGCGACTCTACTTCCGGTCCCGTTAACGCCATGGACACAGCCATAAGAAAGGCTCTTGAAAAATTCTATCCCGAAATTTCAAAGGTAAAATTAACCGACTATAAGGTTCGAGTTATTGACTCCGGTGCCGCAACAGAGGCTTTGGTACGAGTTATGATAGAATCCTCAGACGGCCTTGATTCCTGGACAACTATCGGTGTTTCAAAGGACATTATCATGGCATCAAAAGAAGCGTTACTTGATTCACTTGAGTATTATTTAATAAAAAACCAATAAAAAAGTTCCGAACCTGTTGGTTCGGAACTTTTTTCACTTCTTATTACAGCAGTCGCATCCGCCGTCGGGACAGCCTATGCACTTTTTGCCTTTTTTCTTTTCTTTTATTATGTAGAAAACGGCAAGACCGACGATTATGACTAAAACTGCACCGATTACTATGTCCGTCATACCTTCTCCTTTGCCTTTTCGGCAGCCTTAAGAGCGTATTCTTCTTTAAGCTTTCTGTCAGCATTAATGCAAAGGTATACTACAATTGCAGCCATTATAAGTACTGCGATAAGACCGCCTGTAAAGCCTTCGCCAAGCTGACCCAGAGTAATCAAGGAGCCAATCTGATATGCAAGGAAGCCTACGGTAAAGCCAACGCCGAGCTGGAGACAGATACCGCCAAAGAGCCATTTCTTGCTCTTCATTTCGGAATTCATTGCACCGATTGCCGCGAAGCAGGGAGGTGTGAAGAGGTTAAACATCATATAAGCAAGAGCCGATGCGGGAACGAGCCCTAATGCATCTGCTACAACACTTCCTTCGCCCACAAGCTCAAGGTCACCGTTGATTACAGCAGTAAGTCCAAATAATGTCGCCACGGTTCCTACAACATTTTCCTTTGCGATAAAGCCTGTGATTGCACAGGCAACCAGCTTCCAGGATGCAAAGCCGATAACGGGAATTATAATCCAGTCAATAGGTCCGCAGATATAGGCAAGTATAGAGTCCGAGCCGTTTTCTGCCGCAAGGCTGAAGGTAGGTGTAAGGTTGCTTAAAACAGTTATAAGCACGTTACATACAAGGATGATTGTACCTGCCTTTACTATGTATGACCAGCCACGCTGACACATGGAAAGTGCCGCTCTTCTTATACTGGGGAATTTATATTCGGGAAGCTCTATGATAAAGAAGGATTTTCTTGCTTTATAGGCAGTGATTTTGTTAACCAAAAGTGCACACAAAAGGATGAT
>JAFXHP010000078.1 GCA_017536285.1 Clostridia bacterium | reverse complement strand
GTAAGCTTTGGAGAAATGATGATTTCCTTGTTTTCAGCATCATAGCTTATACCGAAAACAACTTCAATCAAAAGCTCCAGATACTGTGATGCCGTCCAGGCATATCTTAAAACCCCGTGTCCCTTTCCGTCAAAAGGATTGATAAATTCCGATAAATTGTGGTTGAAAGCTCTCACGGTTTTAAGGGCAAGGTCTGATGCCAGTGCCTCTTCCCCCGAATCAATGAGTCCTCGCACCACCGCTTCATTTATAAGTGTCCAGCAGTTTCCGCTCCAGCTTGCATTTCCTATATAATCACCATCTGTTGTGGTGAACATTTTATCCTTTTTCGATACCGAGGTAAGTGGAATTGTGTTTATGTTAAAATGACTGTCGTCTTTAAGAAGCTTTATGAGCTTTTCCTTTTTCTCTTCCTCCGCAAGGTTAAACCGCAAAGGATTAAAGGTTGACGCCATAAGAATATCCACATTCTTTTTCTCTCTTAAATCATAGGGGTAATATGCTCCTGCATCTTCCTTCCAAAGATATTTGTTTATGCTTTCTTTAAGCGACGCCTTTCTTTCCTCCAAAAGCTTTGCATAGTTTTCATCGCCAAGCTCTTTTGCCAGAAGCGCGGTGTAGTGGCATCCTGCATAAATTTCCACATTTGTATCAACTGCAGCATATTCCATAGCCGAGCCTAAATAAGGAATGAAGGTTTCCTCGAAAACCGAGCTTATAAGTCCAGTTTCTTTATGAAAACGAGAGGTATACCACCATTCCAGATACTTTTTCATCATTTCATATGCCGATTTTTTTAAAGCTTTATCCTTCGAGCCTTTAAGCACATAATAAGCAACCTCGAAAAGCTTGGGAAGGGAGGATACTCCATCAATCTGTGAAAGCTCGTTTCCGCCTGCCACCTTACTTGGCAGTGTATCTGCTCCCCAAAGGCATATTCTCCCGTCTTCTTTCTGTGATTCGATAAAATTCCAAAGGGAAGTTTCGGAAAAACTGCGGTCAATCCACTTATATCCCGAAAGTGCCAATGATGAATCAAGCTGCCACCATTGCCTGCCGTATGCTCCCCCCGGGGTAAAATAAGGATGCATAAAACCATACTTTTCCGTCATCGGCTGCTTGCACTCATCCATACACTCCAACGCATAAGCTATATCTTCATTTGTAATTCCGGGAAAAATAATGTTCATATTGCGTGCTCCTTTTTTGTGATTTTAAGGTTAACTTTTATTTTTTATATTTGCACTTCTTTTCAAAACCTCGCCAAATTTCGACAATCTTACTATGCTCATGTTATATCAGAGACAAAATTTTTTAAGGCTCCCCTTAAGGGGAAGCCTTTTTTGTCCCTTGTATATCAAACTTTATGATTTTGTCAAGTCAGGGACAAAAAAATTTAATGGTTTATCGGCATTATTAAAAGTGCCGGTAAAATTACCAATTAAAATGTTATTCCTAAAGCCTTCACCCTCATTATACTATTTCAAGAGTATATGTCAAGAAAAATTGCCGTGGCAACGCCACGGCAATTTAATTAGTTTTTCTTAACTCCGATTACTGTCTTTTCTCCGTTTACCTTGATTTCGGATTCAATTTCGGTATTTTCTCCATAGAAGAAAGAATCAACCAGGCATACATCTGCTATTTCAGCTTCATTTTTCTTCATAACATCGGCTATAGAATCGTTACCGCTCTGGTATACGAAAATGCGGTCCATAACCTCAAAGCCTGCGTTCTTTCTCATCTTCTGAATGTTGGAGATGATTTCTCTTACGCTTCCCTCTTCGATAAGCTCGGGAGTAAGGGATGTGTCAAGTGCAACGGTGATTCCGTAGTCGCTTGCGGCTTCAAAGCCTTCTGTCTTCTTTGTTTCGATGATTAAATCATCTCTTTCAAGAAGAACTGAAACGCCTGTGGGAAGTGTAACCTTATAGTGACCGTCAGATTCGATTGCGGAAACCACTTCACCTGCGTCTGCCTTATTGATAATTCCGATAAGCATACCCATTTCATTCGGGAACTTAGCACGGAGAGAATCAAACTTAGGCTTAACGTTATAGCTTACTAAATTGCCTAAATCGTTAGTGAATTCAACAGCCTTTACGTTGATTTCCTCTGTGATGATATCTGTGCAGAATTCGGGAAGCTCTGCTTCAGCCTTAACAATCATTCTTGAAAGAGGCTGCTTTGTCTTTATGTTAGCACTGTTTCTTACGCTTCTGCCGAGAACAACGATGGATAATACCTCTTCCATTTCCTTTTCAAGCTTTTCATCAACAAATGACTCGTCGCATACGGGATAGTCGCAAAGGTGAATACTGATGGGTGCATCCTTATCCACAGAGCAAACAAGATTTCTGTAAATGTCCTCTGTCATGAAGGGAACCATGGGAGCTGCAAGCTTTGCCACAGTAACAAGTGCTGTGTAAAGAGTCATATAAGCATTTATCTTGTCCTCGGTCATTTCCTTAACCCAGAAACGTTCACGGCTGCGGCGGACATACCAGTTGGAAAGCTCGTCAACAAAGTCGGAAAGTGCCTTTGAAGGCTCTGTAATTCTGTATTCGGCAAGATAATTATCCACTGTCTTAACCAAAGTATTAAGCTTTGATAAGAGCCACTTGTCCATAACGGACAATGTTTCCTTATTAAGGGTGTACTTTGTGGGATCGAACTGGTCGATTTCCGCATAAAGCACGTAGAAAGCGTAGGTGTTCCAGAGTGTTCCCATAAACTTTCTCTGACCTTCTGTTACTGCCGCATCGTGATAGCGGTTGGGAAGCCAGGGAGCAGAGTTTGAATAGAAGTACCAGCGAACAGCGTCTGCACCGTGCTTTTCCAATGTTTCAAAGGGATCAACCGCATTGCCCTTGGACTTGCTCATCTTCTGGCCGTTTTCGTCCTGAACGTGACCAAGAACGATTACGTTCTTATAGGGTGCCTTGTTAAAGAGAAGTGTTGAAATTGCAAGAAGTGAATAGAACCATCCTCTTGTCTGGTCAACAGCTTCACTTATGAAGTTTGCAGGGAAATTGTCCTCGAAAATATCTGCATTTTCAAATGGGTAGTGCCACTGTGCAAAGGGCATTGCACCGGAGTCAAACCAGCAGTCGATAACTTCCTTAACTCGCTTCATTTCGCCGCCGCATTCGGGGCACTTTATTGTAACAGCATCAACGAAGGGACGATGAAGCTCGATATTTTCGGGGCAGTTATCACTCATTTCCTTTAATTCTGCAATGGAGCCTATTGCATGACGGTGACCGCAGGAGCATTCCCAGATGTTAAGAGGAGTACCCCAGTATCTGTCACGGCTTACGCCCCAGTCCTGAACATTCTTAAGCCAGTCTCCGAATCTTCCCTCCCCTATTGTCTTGGGAATCCAGTTGATGGTTTCGTTGTTTCTTATAAGGTCGTCACGAACAGCGGTCATCTTTATGAACCAGGATTCGCGCGCATAGTAAATAAGGGGAGTGTCGCATCTCCAGCAGAAGGGATAGGAGTGTTCAAAGGGAAGTGCGGCAAAAAGGAGACCTGCTTCGCTTAAAGCTTTAAATACTTCCTTGTCTGCATCCTTACAGAACATTCCGCTCCAGGGAGTTTCTTCTGTCATTTCACCCTTGGAATTTACAAGCTGAACGAAGGGAAGGTCATACTTTC
>JAFXHP010000077.1 GCA_017536285.1 Clostridia bacterium | reverse complement strand
TTGATAAGCGCCATACTTTGTGACAGGGAAATGCATATCCCTTCCGTTGTCACCCTGTCAAACACCGCCTTTGGTGAAATCACGGATAAAGTAACACTTCCCTTTAAGGCAAAAAATTCCCTCGGCGGTGAAATTTTATCAGAAAAGGCCCTTCCCGACGGCAATACCGAAATTACCTTCCGATTGGGCGACTTTGAAAGCATAGCATTTTACAGATAAAAAGAATAAACAGAAAATCAATTTTCATTTCATCTTTCGCCCATTTTGAAACAAAATTTTCTGTTCCCTGATAAGGTCATAGCATTTAAGCTTGTCATCTTCTAAATTTTCTTCAGAAAGCGACACGGCATTTATTCCGGAGTTTCCATAAGTGGTGTAATAATATATCCCCTTATCGGTATTGCAGCAGGATGTATAATGGGTAATTTCATATTTTTCTCCTGCCTTTACCGCACCCCTTATCTGATATACCGAATAAAGAATGTGGAAAAACTGGTTGACTATTTCCGACTCGGTATTTCCGAAAACCGAGTTGAGTTTCAAAAAGCTCGTCTTTACAAACCTTGATGCCGAGGATAAATCGCCGGGAAGGGAAATTCCTCCCATCCCCTTTGAATAAGGCCTTAAATCAACCTTGTCCGAAAACATATTCTTTGCCTCTTCTGCCGTTGCCGACATATAATTTGAGAGATTGAACATCTGCATATCAAACGGAGGATTATTCGTCAGAACCCCGACAGGCGATTTAAAAACTCTTATCCCGTCCTTTGTCTGTTCCACAGCCACCGTTTCAAATTTATCTGCAATTATCCAATGCAGAGGCGACGGTTTCAGCTTTTCGTCAAAGGCTTCATTTGTTATGCTCATATTATCAAGCAATCTGACGGCATCCTTTACCGAGGTGCACTGCGTCAATATCCATGGAATAAGCTCAAAGGATGCAACATTACAAGCATCCTTCTTTTCCGCCATATACTTTGCGTTATCTGGAAAATTCAGCCCTGCCGCACTGAGGCCCGCTTCGTTTGTTGCATCAAAGTACAGCGGAAAGCCTTTTCTTTCAATTCCCATACCGATTATCGCATAATGTTTTTCTATCTTTTTGCCGTTTCGGAAAGAAAACTTGAAATTTCTTGAGGTAATTATAACCTTCTCTCCGAAAGAATGTTCAAAATCAAGATTTCTTCCAAAATAATTATCCTTAACCGTAACAGAAATTGCCGTACACAAAGATATCACTCCTTTACGGTAGTCTGTGCACTTTTGCAAAATTTAATCATACAAACAAAAAACCGCCTGCCATAAAACCCTGGCAAGCGGTTTTAACTTTTAATAATTACCTGGAAAGAATAATCTTTGTAAGTTCAACGGGATCAACAATCTTACCGTCCTTGTAAACTCTCATATTACCGGAAGCGATTTCGTCGATTAATATAACCTCGCCGTTGTTGTAGCCGAATTCAAACTTGATATCCCAAAGGTCAAGTCCCATGGTCTTTAAATCGTCTGCAACGATTTTTGTAATCTTCAGCGTCTGCTCCTTCATGCTCTGGAACATTTCAAGGCTCATTACGCCAAGAGCAGCCAAGCCTTCTGCAGTAACTAGCGGATCGCCCTTTTCATCGTTTTTAAATGTGCATTCAACATATCCTCCGGGAATGGGTGTTCCGTCTTCGATATATTCGCCGTATCTTCTGATAAAGCTTCCTGTTGCAACAAGGCGGCAGATAACTTCAAGTCCGTGACCGAAAACCTTTCCGGGAAGAACCTCCATTGTTGCATCCTCGATATTTGCAGAAACATAGTGAGTTTTGATACCTGCTTTTTTGAGAAGCTCAAAATATCTTATGGATGTTTCAAGATTTGCCTTTCCGATACCCTCGATTGTAAGGCCTACAGAGTTTTCACCGGGATCAAAAACGCCGTCTTTGCCTGTGCAATCGTCCTTGAACTTAAGCATTACATTGCCGTTGTCAAGAGAATATACGTCCTTTGTTTTGCCTTCATAAATTTTTTTCATATACCAACACTCCTTTTGAATGTGTCTTTTCTTAATATTTTACCACAAAAATCCTTTCTTGCATAGATATTTTTTTAAAAAATCTCACTTTTTTTAGTGGTTTAATTTTATTTAAAAAAACACTTGACAAATAAAATCCCTTGTGGTATACTACTTTAGCAAAACAAGCAGAAGCTTGCCGCTTCTCACCGACCGCCATAGCGGATTGGTAAATACTAAAAAACCTAAGGGTTTTTGTCTGTATTTCTGCGGCATATTCTGCACGCAGATTTTTTTATTTTAATCGGAGGTGTTTTTTATCAGTATCAAGGAATTGATGATCAATGAAGAAATTACCGCAAAGAGCGTAAGACTCATCGGTAGCGAGGGCGAACAGCTCGGCATATTGGATATCGCCGAAGCACAAGCACTGGCTGACGAGAAGGAACTTGATTTGGTTCTTATGTCACCCAATGCTGACCCCCCTGTTTGCAAAATCATGGATTACGGCAAGTACCGCTTCGACCAAATGAAGAAGGAAAAGGAAAACCGTAAAAACCAGCATGTTGTTGATACAAAGGAAATCAAGATGACTCCTTCCATCGACACTCACGATTTTGAAACAAAAATGAACCATGCGAAAAAGTTTTTATCAGGTGGCGACAAGCTTAAGGTAACTATCCGTTTCCGTGGACGTGAGGTTAGCCACACTTCATTAGGATCTCAGCTTCTTGAGAAGGTAGCAGAAGCACTTAAAGACTACGGTAACGTAGAGAAAAACCCCAAGTTAGAAGGACGTAACATGTTTATGATTGTTGCACCCTTCGAAAAGAAGTAAGGCAAAAAGCAGTAATGCTTATGTATAAAATACTACTGAGAGGAGTTAATAACTATGCCTAAGATTAAGACCCACAGAGGCGCGGCAAAGCGTTTAAGA
>JAFXHP010000076.1 GCA_017536285.1 Clostridia bacterium | reverse complement strand
GTGAATTTATACTATTTTTTTCAAAGTGAGGAGATCAAACATGTACCAGGACAAGACATTGGTATGCAAGGATTGCGGAAACGAATTCGTTTTCACAGCCGGCGAACAGGAATTTTATGCAGAAAAAGGTTTTCAGAATGAACCTCAGCGTTGCAAGGCTTGCAGAGACGCTAAGAAGGCTTCCATGAGAGAAAACAGAGAGATGTACACAGCTGTTTGTGCAGCTTGCGGTAAGGAAGCAAAGGTTCCCTTTGTTCCGAAGAACGACAAGCCCGTATACTGCAGCGAGTGCTTCGCTAACCGTAAGGCTGAATAATTTTGCTGATTAAAAGAGCTTTTGGGTATTGCCCGACAGCTCTTTTTTATTTTTAAAATAAATGGCTGTGAAAATGTTCACAGCCATTTGGTTTTATTTCAGGAATTCCTTATTTACTATACTTACCGGTGTCTCACCGTTTATAAATCTCATTACATTATCGGTAACCTCTTTATGAAGATCATCAACGCCTTCGTAAGAGTTCCAGGCAACATGGGGAGAGAGAACAACATTGCTCATGGAAAGCAGGGGGTTGTTTGGCTTCACAGGCTCCTCTTCGAGAACGTCCAATGCAGCACCGCCTATTTCTCCGTTTTCAAGAGCTTCAATTAATGCCTTTTCGTCCACAAGTCCGCCACGGCCGGTATTTATTAAAATAGCATCGTTTTTCATCATCTTAAACTGTGCTTTGCTAAACATATGGAAAGTGTCATCGTTTAAGGGAGAGTGGAGTGTGATGAAGTCGGATTCTTTTATTAAAGTTTCAAGATCGGTTTTCTTTACGCCTGCCGATGCAGCATCCTCTTCTGAAACAAAGGGATCATAAACAAGTATGTTCATATCGAAAGCGGTGGCACGCTTTGCCACCTGGCGGGCAATTCTTCCGAATCCCACAACGCCCAAAGTTTTATTTAATAAGCGGTGAACTTTACCTGTGGCAAGAGGACTCCATGCCCCTTCTCTTGTGCATTTGTCGGCAAGGGGAATGTGCTTGCAGGAAGCAAGCATAAGTGAAAAGGCATATTCCGCAACGTCATAAACGCCGTAACAGGGGGAGTTACAAACATAAATACCTTTTTCTCCGGCTGCTTTTAAGTCCACATTGTCATAGCCGATACCGTAGCGGATTATCATTTTGCAGTTGTCCATGCTGTCTATAATTTCTTTTGTGATTGGTGCATCGTTGAACATAATGACATCTCTGCCTTTAACCAAAGCTTTGAAATCTTCTGTGTCCTTAAAATATGTAACGGTAAAAGAGGCCCCTGCCTTTTCAAAGGTTTCTTTTTCCAGGGAGTAGTCGTTGCCCTGACGGTCAAACATAATAATATTCATACTAATCATCCTTTCTGAAAAATTCTATCATAATATATATCGTAAGTCATTAAAAAAATTGCCTTATTTTAAGAAAAAACTGAAAATATTGTCTTTTTTAGTTGAACATGCCCTCTGCACCACGGGAAGTAAACATATTGCGGAGAGCTGTTTTTATAGGTGCATTTTCTTTATTCATCAAATGAGGGTCGGTTTTTAGGAGGGAATCGGCTGCTCTGTTGGCGGTGTTCAGTATGTCGGAATCCTCGGAGATGTCTCCGATTTTCATTTCGGGAAGGCCGTGTTGGCGAGTTCCGAATATTTCACCGGGGCCGCGAAGTTCCAAATCCTTTTCGGCGATTTTAAATCCGTCTGTGGTTCTTGCCATTATATCCATGCGTTCTTTTGTTTCTTTGCTTTCGCTTCCGGTAAAGAGCACGCAATAGCTCTGATCGCTTCCTCTTCCGACTCTTCCGCGAAGCTGATGCAGCTGAGCAAGGCCGAAGCGTTCGGCATTTTCCACCACCATCAGTGTGGCGTTGGGAACATTGACACCCACTTCGATTACAGTGGTTGAGACCAAAATTTTAATATCTCCGGAAAGGAAAGAAGACATAATTTCGTCTTTTTCCGAGTTTTTCATTTTTCCGTGGATAAAGCCTACCGGAATTTCGGGGAAAATATCGCACTTAAGCCGTTCGGCAAATTCCACCACTGATTTTAATTCCATGGCGTCGCTTTCCTCTACCATGGGACAAACAATATATGCCTGATTTCCTGCGTTTATATTCTTCTCGATAAAGGCGTATATTCGCTTTCGCATATCTTCGCCCACAACATAGGTTTTTATCTGCATTCGACCGGGCGGAAGCTCGTCAATCACAGAAATATCAAGGTCGCTGTATAAAATGAGAGCCAACGTTCTGGGGATTGGGGTTGCGGTCATTACAAGAATGTGGGGCGAAACGGAACTTTTTTCCGCTAAAGCTGCCCGCTGTTTAACACCAAATCGATGCTGTTCGTCGGTAATTACGAGTGCTAAATCCGAAAAGGCGACATCTTCTGAAAAAAGAGCGTGGGTTCCCACGGCTATTTTTATTTCGCCGCTTTTAAGCTTTTCTATGGTTTCTCTTCTTTCCTTTGCTTTTGTGCTTCCGGTAAGAAGACAAATTGGAACACCGGGAAGCATGGCCTTTAACGAATCGAAATGTTGGCGGGCCAGAATTTCCGTAGGAGCCATCATGGCACATTGGTGTCCGTTTTTATATGTAAGATATAAAGCGGCAGCACCAACGGCGGTTTTGCCGCTTCCCACGTCTCCCTGAATGAGGCGGTTCATGGGAGTTTTTCTTATTAAATCGTCACATATTTCGCTGACTACCCGCTTTTGTGCGTTTGTAAATTCATAAGGGAGATTTTTTAGAAACGGTGTTATATCTGTATTTTCAAATGCAATACCGGTGAGCGAACTTCTTCTGCCCGAGAGCAGACGCATTCCTAAATTAAGAAGGAAGAATTCTTCAAAAACCAGCCTTCTGCGGGCAACGGAGAAGGCGTGAGCGTCTTCGGGAAAATGTATGTTTGAAAGAGCATATCTGATTTCGCAAAGGGAATTTTCTTCCCTTATGTGCGGAGGGAGTGTCTCTGCTATTTCATCCAGAGCCACATCAAGGCATTGCTTTGCAAGGCCCTGCATGGTTTTCTGAGAAAGTCCTGCAGTTAAACTATATACGGGAACAATTCGTCCTGTGGCAAGATTTTTCTCTTCGGTTTCGTAAACCGGGGTTACGATTTCCTTTTTGCCGTAGGATACTTTTATCTGGCCGAAAAAAGTGTATGTTTTTCCGACAATAAAGTTTTTCATTACGTATTTATTGTTATACCACACGGCATTTATGAAGCCTGATTCATCTCTCAGGATGAGGGTATAAACAGTAAAGTTTTTTCTTATCCGTCGTACTTCGGGCATGGAAAACACAGTACCCCTTATGCACACGGATTCTCCGTCCGAAACTTCGGCAATTTTCCTTATTTCGCTTCTGTCTTCGTTTCGGAAGGGGAAGTGGTAAAGCATATCGTGAACCGTAAAGATACCGAGTTTTTCCAGCTTTTTTGCCGTGGTTTGTCCGATACCTTTAAGGGCGGTAATTTTTTCCTCTAACATAATGCCTCCTTTCAAAAAACGCAAAACGCTTTTGCGTTTTGCGTTTTTTAACTAGATTATTCGGCGGAGAGAATGTAGGAATATACAGGCTGCTCGCCGTTATACAAAGACACATCGCAATCGGGATATTTGACTTCGATGTATTCGGAAAGACTTTCAGCTTCTTCCTCGGGAAGGTCCTCGCCGTAGATTACAGTGATAAGCTCGGTGTCTTCGGTTACAATTTTTGAAAGGATGTCCTTTGCTGTTTCAGTCGCATCACTGCCAACCGATACAATATCCTTTTCAACCATACCCAAAATGTCACCGTCATGAATTTCCTTGTCACCTAAAACAGTATCTCTGACAGCGTGGGTGATAAGGCCGGTGGTTACATTTTTGGCCGCCGAGGTCATGGCAGAAGAGTTTTCATCCGATTCGCCTTCGGGGTTGAAGGAAACCATGGCACTTATGCCCTGAGGAATGGATTTTGTGGGAATTACAACGATATTTTTATCGGAAATTCCTGCGGCTTGTTCTGCCGCCATGATGATGTTTTTGTTATTGGGGAGAACATAAATGTTTTCGGCATTGATTTTTTCAATTGCGGATAAGATGTCCTCTGTGCTGGGATTCATTGTCTGTCCGCCGGAAATTACATATGCACCAAGGTCACGGAAAAGCTTTTCCACACCGCTTCCTGCGGCAACGGAAAGAGCGGCATTTTTAGTTGCAGATACGCCGTTTGAAGGTGATTGTACTGGGTTTTCGGGAAGTGCTTCCTCAGAAGGCTTTTCTTCTGCTGAATCTTCTTTGGGAGCAACTTCTGTCTTGGAGCTTTCCAAAATTTCGCTGTGCTGTTTTCTCATGTTTTCAATTTTTACGGTTGCAAGTTCACCCAGCTTTACGGCATATTCCAGAACGAATCCGGGATTGTTTGTGTGAATGTGAACTTTTATAATATCATCATCGTCAATTACAACCATGGAATCGCCGATTTTTTCAATGGCATTTTTCATTTTCTCCGCACTTACCTTGGAGGATGATTTTTCGACGATGAATTCTGTGCAATATGCAAATTTTATATCTTCTGTCTTAATTGAAGCCTGTGCGGAAGGAGCGGAAGAGGAAGCCTCTTCTGTTTCTTCGGACTCGATTATTTCTCCGGTTACGAGATAGTGGAGCATACCTTCGAAAATAACCATAAGTCCCTTGCCGCCGGCATCAACTACGTTTGCCTGACGAAGGGCAGGGAGCATATCTGTGGTTTTTGAAAGCATTTCATTACCTTTTTTAACCACATAACTGAAGAAAGAAATAAAATCTTCTTTGTTTTCTGCACTGATGGCGGCATCGGCCGAAGCACGGATGACAGTAAGAATGGTTCCCTCGGTGGGCTTCATAACAGCACGATATGCACTGTCACAGCCTTCCTTTAGGCAGCGGGCAAATTCTTCCGGTGTCAGCTCGGCTTTGCCCTTTGAAGCTGTGGCAATACCTCGCATAATCTGAGAAAGGATTACGCCTGAGTTACCTCTTGCTCCACGAAGGGTATAAGATGAAGCACTCATGGCCACTTTGTCAAAGCTTACTGCATCGTAAGGGATATTTACGGCGGCGTTTTTGAAAGTCAAAGACATGTTTGTGCCCGTGTCGCCATCGGGAACGGGGAAAACATTTAAAGCATCAACAGCCACCTTATTGTTAAGTAGGTTATTTGCACCGGATTTTATCATTAAGGCAAAAACCGAGGCAGTTAATTTTTCCATCACTTGGTTTCCTCCTTAGTTGTTGGACCTTATTGACTCGACGTGTATAATAACTTCTTTTACATTAAAGCCGGTCATTTCGGTAACCTGATAACGGACATTGTGAATTATACTTTCGCAAATTGCATTTATATTAAGTCCGTACTGTGTGATTATATGAAGATGTATAGTCAAAGAATTGTCTTCCGCAATAAAAACCTTTACGCCTTTTGATGCACCTTCGCCCTTCAAAAGACTTACTACGCCTTCTGCGGTGGAACGGTGAGCCATTCCCACAACGCCGTAGCTTCCGGAAGCTACCGTTGCGGCAATACGGGAAATGACTGCTTCATCGAGTATTATATCGCCCAAAGCGTTTTCTGTTTTACCTATCATGGGGCACCTCCTGAAATGTATAAAATAACTATTCTATTATATTATACTATAAATTTTTAATTTTGTAAAGAGAATATATTTGACGTTTTTCGTATTTTATGATATACTGTTATTAAAGAAAAATTCTTTGAAGGAGGGCATTTTATGAAAAATAGAATTATTACCATCAGCAGACAGATAGGAAGCGGAGGAAAATCAGCAGGTAAAGAGCTTGCATCCCTTCTTTCGGTGCCCTTTTATGACCGTGCAATCGTTGACCTTGCGGCAAAGGAAAGCGGAATGGATGCTGAATTTATCGAGAGCGGAGAGCAGATGATTACGTCAAGTATGCTCTTTAACGTGGCAACTATGGGCTACGGCGGGTATTTCACAGACGCCGGAAATACGTTGACCGATAAAATTTATATGGCGGAAAGCAAGGTAATCCGTGCCATCGCTGAAAAAGGCCCCTGCGTAATCGTTGGTCGCTGTGCGGACTATATTTTAAGAGAATACGATTGCTTTAACGTATTCATGTATGCACAAAATCCTGTAAGAGTGGAACGTATCATGGAAGAGAGAGGCGTGACACAGAAGGAAGCGGAAAAAATCATAAAGATAAGCGATAAGAGAAGAAGTCGCCACTATGAGCATTACACCGGCAGAAGCTGGGGAAAGGCTACAAACTATCACCTTTGCATCGATGGCGGTGAAACAGGTTATAAGCTTGCGGCTGAAATTATCTTAAAGGCATCCGGGATGAAGTAAGCCTTTGCTTGACAAAACAGGCAAACTGTGATAGAATCTAATAAATTAATATTATGCAGAGATTTGGAGATGCACTTATAGAAGAGAGCGAAAGCTCTCTTCTTGGGTGTGTATTTTTTTATTAAAAGAAAGGAAATGATGAAATGTACGACGTGGCGATAATCGGTGCCGGAGTAATAGGGACTCTCACGGCGAGAGAGCTTTCACGCTACAACTTGAAATGTGTTGTCCTTGAAAAGGAAAACGATGTTGCAATGGGAACCAGCAAGGCAAACAGTGCTATTGTTCATGCGGGTTTTGACGCAAAGGAAGGCTCTAAAAAGGCTTACTTCAATGTGAAAGGCTCAAAAATGATGGAAAAGGTAGCATCAGAGCTTGGCGTAAAATATATAAAGAACGGCTCTTTGGTTTTAGCCTTTGACGATGAGGACATGAAAACCGTAGCTGAGCTTTATGAGCGTGGTATAAAAAACGGTGTAGAAGGCCTTTTTGTATTAAACCGTGAACGGCTTCTTAAGGTTGAGCCCAATATAGGCGATGATGCAATTGGTGCACTTCATGCAACAACAGGTGCGATTATCTGCCCTTACGGCCTTGCAATTGCTGCAATGGGAAATGCTATGGATAACGGTTGCGAGCTTAAGACTAACTTTGCTGTTAAAAACATAGAAAAAGGCGACGGCAAATATGTTATTTCCTCTGAAAATGAAACTTTAGAGGCAACTTACGTTGTAAATGCTGCAGGTTTATTTGCAGATGAGCTTAATAAAAAGGTGGATGACTCTGCTTTTTCCACTCACCCCAGAAAGGGCGAATATTTCGTAATGGATAAGGCACTTGGATCCCTTGTTAAAAGCACGGTTTTCGTAACACCCTCTGCCAAGGGTAAGGGAATACTTGTTTCTCCCACTGTTGACGGAAACCTGCTCCTTGGTCCTACGGCTGATGATATAGAAGATAAAACAGACATTGAAACAACCGATGAGGGTGCTGCAAAAATCAGAAGTCAGGCAATGAGAAGTGTGAAGGGAATAGACATGAGAAAGGTAATAACCTCCTTTGCAGGTCTTCGTGCTGTGGGAAATACAGGTGATTTTGAAATTACGGCAAAGGATAATTATGTTGCCGCAATGGGAATTGAATCTCCGGGACTTTCTGCGTCTCCCGCAATTGCAGAGCATATTGCGGAACTTTTATTTACTATGGGGCTTAAAAAGGAAGAGAAGAAGGACTTTAATCCTATTCGCCGTCCTATGGACTTTTTCAAAACTCTTTCAACCGAAGAGAAAAATGCCCTTATAAAGGAGCGTCCCTCCTACGGAAGAATTGTTTGCCGCTGTGAGGAAATTACCGAGGGAGAAATAATCGATGCACTTACACTTAATCCCAAGGCAAAGGATTTAGACGGTGTTAAGAGAAGAACAAGAAGCGGAATGGGACGTTGTCAGGGCGGTTTCTGTTCTCCTTCCGTAACAGAGCTTATCGCTAAAATTTCGGGCGTTGCATACGAGGATGTAACAAAGACGGGCGAAGGCTCCGGCATAAACTTTGAAAGAACGAAGGGAGGAAAGCACGATGCTTAAAAAGGATGTTGTAGTAATCGGCGGGGGCCCTGCAGGTATGGCAGCGGCAGTTTCCGCTTACGATTCAGGTGCAAAAGATGTTCTCATATTGGAGCGTGAAAATGCTCTTGGCGGAATACTTAAGCAGTGCATTCATAACGGCTTCGGTCTTCACAATTTCGGTGAGGAATTAACCGGCCCCGAATATGCGAAGCGTTATAAGGACGAGGTTGAAAAGAGAAACATTCCCTATATGACAGATACCACCGTTCTTTCGGTAGATGAAAATAAGACTATTGTGGCCCTTAACTCGGAAAAAGGCGTTGTCGAAATCGAGGCAAAGAGCATAATTCTTTGTATGGGTTGCCGTGAAAGACCTCGCGGTGCTCTATCCATTTCCGGAACAAGACCTGCGGGCGTTTTCACTGCAGGTGCGGCACAGAAATTTGTTAATATAAAGGGTTATCTTCCCGGCCGTGAGGTTGTAATTTTAGGTAGCGGTGATATAGGACTTATCATGGCGAGAAGAATGACTTTAGAGGGTGCACACGTTAAGGCTGTTTGCGAGCTTATGCCCTATTCCGGCGGTCTTGCAAGAAACATCGAGCAGTGCTTAAATGACTTTAACATTCCCTTAAAGCTCTCTCACACCGTAGTTAAGGTACACGGTGAAAAGAGAGTTACCGGTGTAACGATTGCAAAAGTTGATGAAAAAAGATGCCCCATTAAGGAAACGGAAGAATTTATCCCTTGTGATACGCTGCTTTTATCCGTTGGTCTTATCCCCGAAAACGAGCTTACACTCTCTGCAGGAATTAAGCTTGACCCCATAACAAACGGTGCATTTGTTGACCAGAACAGAGAAACGGAAACCGACGGAATTTTTGCCGCAGGTAATGTGCTTCACGTTCATGACCTTGCAGACTTTGCTTCGAAAGAGGCTGAAACCGCAGGATGTGCGGCGGCAGAATATGTAAAGTCAGGCCTTGAGAAAACAAGAGATATAAAAATTAAAACCGACGGAAAGGTACGCTATACCGTCCCCCAGAGAATAACAGCGGATACGGATGTCAAGATGTACTTCAGAGTTTCCGACGTGTTTAAGAATGTTACATTTACGGTGAAAGACGGCGACGAAGTAATCTTTTCCAAAAAGGCAATCGGTGCCGCACCCGGCGAAATGGAAGAGATAACACTTAAAAAGGAAACAGTTGAAAAAATCAAATCCGGTGAAATCACCGTTGGTCTGGAGGCTAAATAATGAAAAGAGATTTTACCTGTATAGTATGCCCCAAGGGTTGTCAGATTCATGCCGAGTTCGAGGGCAGTGAAATTATAAATATCGAAGGCC
>JAFXHP010000075.1 GCA_017536285.1 Clostridia bacterium | reverse complement strand
TTATTTCTTAAGCTTATCCTTGGGAATGTTTACATAGTCAAATACGTTAACGGGCATACCTGATGCCATTGACTTATTGGCACAGATACCTGTCATAATACTCATTGCACCGTCGATGTGGCTTGCCGCTCTGTGAAGAGGATCATAAGGAGCGTTGGGATTGAAGATGTCGTCAAGCATAACGGGATCGCCGCCGCCGTGTCCGCCTTCTATTTTTTTGATCTCAACCTCATAGGGGGGCTGGAACTGAGGATAAACAATGATGCTTCTACCCTTCACAAGACCTTCCTTTTCAGAAGCATCCTGACCGTTGATATAAATATCCTCAACAACTCTCATTTCAACTCGTCCCTTGGTACCGGTGATGCAAACCTTAAGCCCTTCGTAGGGAGAGAAAGCATTTAATGAGTAGCTCATAATTGCACCGTTTGCATAGTTAACAAGTACGTTCATTGTATCTTCAATGCTGATGCCGTCGCCGAATACGCTCTGGTCACGAACATAACCGTCGTCCTTTTCAGCCTCCAGATACATGGTGCGGAGATAGGGGCTTGCCTCCATATTTATTGCAAAGGGATCGCCCTTGGCGTTTTCGGAGCCGTGGCAGCGGGTATAAAACTTTGTGATGCCGCGTTCTTCCGCATTTTCTCTTCCGTAGAACTTAAGTCCTCCCTGAGCGTAAACCTTAACGGGATAGGAGTTAATCCAGAAGTTTACAAGGTCGAAGTGGTGAGTTGCCTTATGTACCATAAGACCGCCGGAGTTTCTCTTGTCTCTGTGCCAGCGTCTGAAATAGTCTGCGCCGTGAGCTGTGTTTAAGAGCCACTCAAAATGAATCTGCTTAACGTCACCGATTGTTCCTTCTGCAATAATTTCGCGGAGCTTTGAGTGATGGGGAGCATAACGATAGTTAAATGAAACTCTTAAGTTTTTGCCTGTTCTTTCAATGGCATCGAGTATTTCGTTGCACTTATCGTCGTCAACCGTCATGGGCTTTTCGGAAATAACGTCGCAGCCCATTTCCATAGCCTTAACGATGTAACGGTGATGCGTTCTGTCGATGGAAGTTACGATGACAACATCGGGCTTTTCTGTTTCAATCATCTTTTCGAACTCATCTGCACCGTAAAGGTTAACATCGTGATAACCGAAGTTTTCTATTAAAATTTTTCTGCCAAGCTCAAGTCTTGTTCTGTTGATGTCGCAAAATGCGGTAAGTTCGCAGAGATCTTTGTATGTTGTGGCAAGTGCATTTGTCCACATTCTGGATCTTCCGCCGATACCCACCTGTACATATCTTTTCTTTTCCATAAAAATTTCCTCCTTAAAGAAATTTATTATTGACAAATCATTGTC
Source organism: Clostridia bacterium (assembly GCA_017536285.1). The sequence goes on along the minus strand of JAFXHP010000075.1, from coordinate 1,470 downwards.
TTCATGTATATAATACACCTATAAATTTGTTTTTTCTATAAAAATATAACTATTTTTTTCTAAAAAAACAAAAATATTGCACTTTTTTGGGGGCACTTATGGATATAGTACAAACTTCCGGCAGAAAAATTACTGCCGAGCGCAGCAGCTATGTAAGGCACAAAAGTATGAAATATCTTCAGCTTCACGATTATTACGAGGGCTATTTTCTTCTGGAAGGCGAAAGAAAATATTTCATTGACAGCAAGCTTTATTCCCTTCAGGCAGGTGATTTTGTTTTGGTACCTCCCGATGTGCTTCACAGAAGTGTGGGGGATAATGCCGGCTTTTATTCAAGAGTGCTTTTGACCATTCCGAAAAAGTTTATGGAAAAAGAACTTGTTACGGAATTTTATGAAGGAGGCACAGAATACGTGCTTAAAATTCCTGCAAAGCGAAGGAAATATCTTGAATCCATACTTGAAAAAATGGAATATGAAACGGGAAGAAATGATTCTCACAGCGAGTATCTTTTAAAAAGCTATGCAAATGAGCTTTTCATATTTTTAATAAGAATAAAGGAAAGAACGGACTTTTCAAGGGCGGACAAGGAAGCAGACCGCGTGATAGGCGAGGCGGCAAGCTTTATAAGAAACAATTTTGAAAAGCCGCTTACGCTGGAAATTACGGCAAAGCGTGTGCGTATGAGTAAAACCTATTTCTGCAAAATGTTCCGTGAAAAAACGGGCTTCGGCTTTTCCGATTATCTTGCGGGGGTAAGAATAACAGAGGCTGCAAAAATGCTTACCGATACCGATATGAATATAACGGAAATTGCAATAAAGTGCGGCTTTAATGACAGCTCCTACTTTGCAACGGTGTTTAAAAGGATAAAAGGTGTAACTCCCGTTAAGTACAGAAAGTCAAGAGAAATTTAATTTTAGTCAATTTGTATATTGAAATATATTAAAGATGATGCTATAATCAATCTATATTTAAAAAGAAAGAGGCGTTTTAAATGGAAAAGAAGAATATTGACTGGCAGAACTTAGGCTTCGGCTATGTAAAGACAGACTATCGCTATGTGTCCGACTTTAAGGACGGTGCCTGGGACGAGGGCAGACTTACAGAGGATGCAACTATTGCAATAAGCGAATGCGCAGGCGTATTCCAGTATGCTCAGACCTGCTTTGAGGGCCTTAAGGCATATACAACAGAGGACGGCAGAATCGTAACCTTCCGTCCCGACCTTAATGCACAGAGAATGGCAGACTCTGCAAGAAGACTTGAAATGCCCGTTTTCCCCGAGGACAGATTTGTTGAGGCTGTTACTGAAGTAGTAAAGGCAAACGCAGCTTATGTTCCTCCCTACGGAAGCGGTGCAACCCTTTATTTAAGACCCTTTATGATAGGCTCAAATCCCGTTATCGGTGTTAAGCCCGCAACAGAATATCAGTTCAGAATTTTCGCAACTCCCGTTGGCCCTTACTT
>JAFXHP010000074.1 GCA_017536285.1 Clostridia bacterium | reverse complement strand
GCCGAAGTTGCTTGTCCGACAGGTGCTGCTTGCCCAGCAGAAACCGCTCATTCTGCCGAAACGGGGATGCAGCTTTTTCATTTGTGCGCGCGACAGATGAAAAGTGTATTTCCGGTTTCATTTGCCGGGAAAAGCTTTAAGAAAAGCGAATTATCAATCCTTTGCCTTTTGCTAATACTAATATAGAGGATTGAAAAAAATGAAAACAAAAAAACTTGTAGTCTGTGCAATGCTTGTTGCACTGGGCAGCGTGCTTTCGGTAATTCAGCCCTTTGCACTGCCCTTCGGCGGGGGAATAACCCTTGCTTCAATGATGCCCGTCTGCTTAATCGGTATGATTTATGGAATGAAGACAGGCGTGTTATCGGCGCTCTGTTTCAGCGTGATTCAGATGTTTTTGGGTGCCTCCACCATAAGTGCGGCATTTTTGCCCGGCGAAGATCAGATGATTTTGTGGAAAGCCATTTTAATGTGCTTACTTGACTATACCCTTGCATACACGGTATTGGGCTTATCAGGCATTTTCAAAAACAAAATTAAAAATGATGAGGTTGCAATTCTTGCAGGTTCTGCCTTTGTGACTTTCCTTCGCTATGTAGCTCATATTGCTTCGGGATACATATTATGGGGAAGCTACGCAGAGTGGTTCTTTTCTCAGGAAGGCTTTTATGCCTTCGGTGAAAAAATACTTAATGCTTTTTCGGGAAACGGACTTGCCTTTATCTATTCGGTAATTTATAACGGCCTTTATATGGTTCCCGAAATCATCATTACAGCACTGGTTACGCCGATAGTTTATAAGGCTCTTAAAAAATCAAAAGCGTTTTAATTAAAAAGCCACGAAAACATTTGTTTTCGTGGCTTTTGCTTATTCTTTTTCTTTGCTTGCTCCATGCTTAAGGTTTTCTTTGTAAATAACTATTGCGTTGCTTGAATTTAAGCCGATTTTCTCAATGTAACTTGGTGCATAAACCGAAAGGTGGTTGAGGATTTCGATAAAGTGGGCACTTAAGTGATGCCTTCCGCAATAGTTGAAAATAGAAAACAAACGGGGAATTTCAAATATTGTCGGAGTAATCGAACCGTCGGGATAGTACCAGATATAAACATCGTCTTTTAAAGTGGCGTAAGAAAGTGCAAGGGGACTTACATCCTTTTCGGCAAATTCCTTTTCCATTGTCAGAACTTCGTTGGGATAGATAAGAACCTGAGGGATGAGCGGAGTAGGCTCTCCCTCCGGCATAACCTTTCTTCTGAAAGTGAGGTCTTCAGTATCCCAATGAAGAGTTACACCTTCTACATCCAATGGAATCAAGCGATCGTCAGTACGAGTGGTGGAAACTTTTAATTGATCCATTTGGATGTCGTCGTCTTCTTCGTCTGTGTGTGGAAAACGATTTATGCAGAAGTCGATTCTGTCTTTGTAATATGCAACTTCTGTAGGAACGAAGGTAAAGTCTTTGCAGTAAATTGCCTTAGGTCCAACTTCGAATATGTTGTATACATGTACCGGTTTTTCCTTTTTCTTAAAGAATCTGAACATGGTTTTCCTCCGGATTGTGTATTTAATTACAGCTGGGAATTTTCTTCCTTGGCACAAATAGCATCATATTCTTCACGAAGCCATTCGTCACGGCTTTCTAAAAATTCACCTGTGTTAAAGTCATAGCGATAGGTTAAAACATCTACCCAGTATGCATAGTTTTTGTAAATTTTAAGGTATTCGATACCGCCACGGCTGCCGCAATTCAAATATTTATAGGAACCGTCCAACTTGAGTTCGTAGAGATTGTAATAATAATTATCAGCGTTTTCATATCCCTTTTTGTGGCCGTATGTAAAGCCGACTCTTTTTCCGTCCGGAAGAGTAATGTGCTTTGAGTAGAAGAATGTGGACCAGGATAACTTATCAAACAATTCTTCATTGGTCTCCTTAAGATATAAAGAAACAGCAGTGTCAAGCTCTTTTGTATTATCGTAGCTATACACATTTTCGTCAGTGGCAGAGTTACGGATTATAGGAGTGAAATCTCTTGTGTAGCTTAAAGAAATTATCGGTGTAACGCATTCGTTATCATCATAATATTCGCCGTCAAAGGGTTTGAATATATCTGAATTGCTGATAAAGTAAAGCTTTGTATCTCCGCTTTCGTGGGAATATTTATAAAAACCGGAAGGTGTCTGGAGAATATTTTTGCTGCCGGTAATTTCGAAAACTTTGGAGTATGCCGAGATAGTCTTCATTTTACCGCTCTTTAAGTCAAAAAGAATGCTGTTTTCAGAGCTGGAGGAAGAAATATACGCCAAAGAGCCATAACGTGTTATGGTAGAGTAACCCATGGGAACTGTAGCTTTTACAGTCATGTTGTTTGTGTCAATATAAACAGGTTCATATGAGCGTGAAGGTGTGAAAAATACTGATGATTCTTCAGATATTATAATGCTACGTCCTGCAATCATATATTCTGCGGGTTTTAAAATGGCAAAGTCCGAAAGATTGAAGAGGTCAATTCTTGCCCAAAGGTAGTCGGCATTGCTGTAAAAAGCAATTAAAAGCTGATGGCCGTTATATACAAAGAATTCGTTTGCGGTAAAGTTAATATCGTTTCCAAAGCTTCCGAAAAATGTCCAAAGTGTTCTTTCGTTTAAATAAATTTCTCTTCCTTTGGAGCCCAAAAGAGCTTCGTAAGGAGTTGTGAGAGTAATTATAACAGCATTGTCTTCGATGGGATCACGAATGCCTTCAACAAAATAAGTGCCATCCTGTGAAACGGTATAGGGAACTCTGGGTATACTTTTTATAACATTATGTGAATTGCTTTTAAGGTCATAGTAATAATTGTAATAGTCATTGTTTTTGTCATACACCTGGAATAAAATAAGGTGGTCGATTTTAGCCATATAATAAGCGTCGTCACCCTGGATGAAATCGGATGGGATATAAGAAGTTTTGTCAAAATCCAGAACACAGGTTTTATTGTTTCCCTGTAAATCTGATTTCCAGAGCTGAGTATGCTCGCAGGGATGATATCCGTGCGTAAGGAAATATATATTGTTTCCTACTATAAAGAAATTACCGAAATCTACTTTTGCATCCATTGAAACTGTGAGAACATCTTTCTCATTCATAGGGGTAGCTGTTTGAGGGTTACCAAAAGCAGATGCAGGAGTCTCCGTAGATGATGCTGGAGAATCTCCCACCCATACTTTAGCACCACAGGCAAAACAGAAAGCAGCTTCGTCAGGGAGCTGTTTGCCACATTTAATACAGAACATAAATAATCCTCCTTTTGATGATGTGAAAATTTTGCTACTATAGTATAGCATAAAGCTAAGCTTCTGTCAATTGAAAGAGAGGCTTTTGAAGATTCTGATCTTTGAATTTTATGCGGCATGAAATGCATTTTGAAATGTAAGATATGGACAAATACGATAAAATATGTTATGATAAAACCAGCATAAAGTTATGCTGAAATAATATGTTTTGAGGTGATTATATGAAGATGTTAAAAAAATTAATGGCTGTTATGCTTACTTTGGTGTTGGTTCTTGCATTTGTGGGTTGCCAAAAGGACTACATAAGCGAAGAGAAGGCGGAGGAATTTTTGACTAAAGCTGCGGAAATTGAAGAATACAGCGAAATTAAAAATAAAAATACTATAACTCAGGCTGATATCAATATTGAAAGCTACAATATATTTTTAAAATGGGATGCACTCCTTAATGAAATATACACCTATTTAAGTGAAAATATGAAAGAAGAAGACTTTGCTACACTCGAAAAGGACGAGCTTTTATGGATTGCTGAAAAAGAAGCGGCAATAGAAGAAGAGGCAAAGTACTGGGAAGGCGGAAGCGGTGAAGCTATGGTGAGAAACGTGACGGCGTCAAGCTATACAAAGGACAGATGCTATTATCTTATTTCAATTGTGCAGGGCGAAAAGCTTCCAGAATAAGGAAGTCTTAAAGACATCATTTTGCCGAAAACTATTGACATAGTATTCAATATGATGTATAATAATAAGGAATATTATATTGGAGGTTTCTTTATGGGAAAGATAAATTTAAAGCTTAACGAAGTTGAAAAATTTGACTCTATTAAAGATATGCTTAATAAGGCGGTTGCCGTCTGCGGTGATAAGCCCTTATATAAGTGGAGAGACGGTAAGGAGATAAAGTCTGTTTCCTACAACGAATTCAGAAAGACCGTTGACTATCTTGGAACAGCACTTTCTTCTATAGGTATGGCAACAAAGCACGTTGCAACATCCGGTGAAAACAGCTATAACTGGATTTGCACCTACCTCGCAATGCTTATGTCCGAAGGCGTTTTCGTTCCCATTGACAAGGAAATGCCCATTGACGATATGGTAAGAGTTGTAAACAACTCCGACAGTGAAGTATTCTTCTATGCATCAAAGTTTGAGGATATTTTCCACGAGAGAGAAGCAGAATTTACCAACATTAAATACTTCATTGGCTTTGACCGTGAAGAGGACGAGGGAAAGTTCTTATCCTATAAAAAGTTCCTTGAAAAGGGCAAGAAGCTCTACGAAGAAGGGGACAGAAGCTACGTTGATATGCAGGGAGACCAGAATGTACTTAAGATGCTTATCTACACCTCAGGTACAACAGGAGACCCCAAGGGTGTTATGCTTTCTGAGCACAATCTCTGTTCCATGATTTACTACGGAATGCAGGTATCAAGTATTTCAACAGTTGAACTTGCAGTACTTCCTTTCCATCACACATACGAGGCTGTTCCCGGAATACTTGTTGGTATTCACGGCCACGCTACAATGTGCATAAATGCACAGCTTACTCAGGTTCTTAAGAATATGCAGGAGTTTAAGCCTGACTATATGTATATAGTTCCCGCTTTTGCGGAGCTTTTCTATAAAAAGATATGGGAAGCAGCTAAAAAAGGCGGTAAGGAAAAGGGACTTAAGATTTTAATCAAGGTAAGTAACTTCTTAAGGAAGTTCGGAATTGACCTTCGTAAGAAGTTCTTTAAGACAATTCACGAGTCTTTTGGCGGGAACCTTTTCAAGCTCATCTGCGGCGGTGCTCCCGTTCGTGCAGAGCTTGGCGAGTTCTTTGACAGCATCGGTATTTTCCTTATGAACGGTTACGGCATTTCTGAATGTTCTCCCTTAATCGCCGTTAACAGAAGAGAACATAATGACTGTACAACAGTTGGTTTCGTGCTTCCCTGCCTTGAAATGAAGCTTCTTGACGAGACAGAAGAAGGCATCGGAGAAATCTGCGTTAAGGGTGACAACGTAATGCTTGGCTATTACAAGCGTCCCGACCTTACAGAGGAAGCTATTAAGGACGGTTGGTTTGCAACAGGCGACTATGGAAAGCTTGATCCTGAAGGCAGACTCAAGATTACAGGCCGTAAGAAGAATATGATTGTTTTAACCAACGGTAAAAACGTATATCCCGAAGAGCTTGAAGAGCAGATTGGTAACCTTGACTATGTTAAGGAAGTTGTTGTATATGCAATAGCTGACGAAAACGGTCAGGAGGATGCCCTTCAGGCAGAGGTATTCCTTGATGAAGATTTAGTTAAGGCAATGGCAGAGGAAAACATTGAAGCACGCCTTATGAAGGACATCAATGAAACCTTCCGTGATTACCCCAGATATAAGCAGATTGCAAAGGTTAAAATCAGAGATAAGGAATTTATCAAGAATTCATCCAACAAGATTAAGAGAAACTTAATCGGTAAAGAATAAGATGAAATGTATGGGAGGGCTTTTATGCCCTCCCGTTTATATTAGGTTTTTCGGAACGTGTCGGGAAGGAATAGAACCCTTCTACTGCGTTTTTCTGGGTGCTTCAATTGCAGGGAATGGTTGTTTCCGACATTCCGAAATGGAGTCACTACCGGCATTGCATCGTAAACGCTGCACCCTACGGAAGAATAACATAAAGCCTTACTGATACTATCCCGTCCAAAAGCCTCACTTTTTAGAAAAAAGTGGGGCTTTTTTATTGACTAAACAAGGGCGGTGTAGTATAATTATCCTTGTAAAAATAAAGGGGAGGGTTAACATGAATAAGACTTATGCTCTTATAGAAAAGCTGAAAACTCCGGCTCGTGAGTTTTCTCCCATGCCTTTCTGGTTTTTAAATGACGACTTTACCGATGAGGAAATTATCCGTCAGCTTACTGACTTTAATGCTCACGGTGTTCACGGCGTTGTTCTTCACCCCAGAATTGGTGTGCCGGAAAGTATTCAGTATTTATCCGATAAATTTATGCACTTTATGAAGGTGGCTGTGGAAAATGCCGCACGCCTTGATATGAAGGTTATTTTATATGATGAGGCAATGTATCCTTCGGGAAGTGCACATGGTTTGGTTGTTGCTGCAAACCCCAAGTTTGCATCCCAGGCAATTATCCTTGCCGATAACACAGACGAGGGAAAGCTTATCTCGAAAACCGAAAGCGGAAAGTACATAATGCAGGTAAACAGTAACGGCAAGATTAGAGGTATTCACTTCGGTGAGGACGACGGACAGCCAAATGCACCCCTGGCAGCAGACCTTCTTAATCAGGAATCCGTTGATAAGTTTATTGAGCTTACCCACGAGCGTTATTATGCCGAGGTTAAGAAATATTTCGGAAACACCGTAATCGGCTTCTTTACCGACGAGCCTTCTTC
>JAFXHP010000073.1 GCA_017536285.1 Clostridia bacterium | reverse complement strand
GTCTTTACCGCCCTGTATATCGCTTCTGTCCTGGTCGTAGTACGCACACTCTACATTAGTGCCAAACCATACGGCATCTTCGGGCGTTTCTATATCTCCTTTAATCATTTTATAAAGCGTTGATTTACCGCATCCGTTCGGACCGAGGAGAAATACCCGCTCCCCACGTTTTACTTCAAAGCTGACATCGTTAAATAGCTTTTTTTCACCATAGCTTTTTGAAAGGCTTGTCACCTTTAAAACATCATTACCGCTCTTTTTCTCTGCCGTAAAGCGAAAACGGATTTTAGACGTGTCCTCTTCTGGTTTTTCGAGCGTTTCCTGAAGTCTGTCAATACTTTTTTGCTTATGCTCTGCAGTTTTAATGTTACGCTCTCTGTTCCAGCGTTTCTGCTGCTCAATAATTCCCTCAATGCGCTTTATTTCCTGCATTGTATTTTCATATTTGCGCTCCTGAGCTTTTCTTACCTGCTCTTTTTTTACAATAAAGGTAGAATAAGAACCGCTGTACAATGAAATTTTTCTGTTTTCAAGCTCTATCGTAGTATTTGTAACCTTATCAAGGAAATATCTGTCATGGCTTATCACTATAAAGGCTTTGTTGCAGTTTTTAAGGAAGTCCTCCAAAAACCTTACCGACTCAATATCAAGATGGTTTGTAGGCTCGTCCAGAAGCAGAAAATTCGCCTCTGAAAGAAGTGTCCTTGCAAGCGAAAGCCTTGTTTTCTGTCCTCCTGAAAGTGAGTTCATAGGTAAATCAAGCTCACTTTCCAAAAAGCCAAGTCCAATCAGCATCGAGCGCGTCCTCGCACGAAAGGTAAGTCCATCATTACGGATATACTCCGTATTAAGTGCCTCCTGACGATTTATCAGCCTCTCTGTTTCTCCTTCTCCATTTTCAAGGGTAAGGCGGATATTTTCCATTTCCTCTTCTATTTCAAAGAAACGAGAAAAAACCTCCAGCGCATAATCATATGCCGTGAGGCTTTGTGACGATGGCGGTGTCTGCTCCATCACACCGATTTTAAGGTCGGAGGATTTTACCATTTCGCCCTCATAATCCTCTTCCCCGAGAATTGTACGAAAAAGAGTGGTTTTACCGACGCCGTTTGTGCCGATAAAACCCATCTTTGTATTATTTTCAATGTTAAACGATACATTTTCAAAAAGCACTCTTTCGCCAAAGCTTTTTGAAACATTGTTAAGTGACAATAAACTCATTAATTTTCTCCGCTAATCTATAATATCAAGCATTTCAAACAGTTCTATTCTTTCCTTCGCCTGCACAGAGGTTTCTTTGCCTTCTCCGTACATATATACATTATAGTCTTTCTTTCCGGTCAACATATCAAAAATAATAGAAAACCAGCGTTTAATATGCGCTATCACAAGCCATATTCCATAGCACTTCTCAACATTATATGCTTTTTGCATATATTCTTTATCAGGAAGGATTTTTTGCAAAATAGTTTTATCCATTTTTGTAAGACTGTACTTCTTATATTCAGCCTTCGTCATTTTTTTTCTTCTTTGCGTGAATTGTGCATACGTTTCCGCTCTTTCATACTCCTTCGCCCCAAAAGTTCCTCCATTTTCAATGTCAGTGAGTAGTTTTTCCATCACTTCATTGTCTGTTTCCTCAAGGTTATCAAAAGAAAAGCCCCAATACTTTACACCAACTGCCTTTACTGTATTAATCAGCTTTTTATAACGAAGTTCTTCCATTAAAGAGCTAAACCTATCTGTGTTTATTTGGTTTTCATACTTTTTAATATACAGAAGCAAGTCCATAATATGTCTTACACCTGCACCTCGCCTTACAAAATGCTTTATAAAATGCGTTGCTGCGTTCACAAGGCTATCATTTATTCCGAGTGTTTTTATCCCTTCATCAAAATCAATATATTCTTCTTTATAGGAAATCTTATCTGAAAATATGATGTCATCCCAATTCTTCCTCATTACACTTATATGAACCTCAAGTTCACCGCCCACAGGATGAATTGCGCTTATATGGTGGTCATATGCAGCCCTCTCACTAACATCATATCCAAGCTCTCTAAGGACTTTTGCAGCCAAAACTTCATCCTCGGGTTTTATAAGAATATCTGCATCTCCTGACACACGAGTTTCCGGAATATTATAAAGTTGCGCTAAAGCCATTCCTTTAAATAAGCAACATTCTACCCCTCTCTTTCCCAGAGTTTTGATAACGCGCTTATTAAACTCATTCTTTTGTAATGTTTTTGCAATATTTGCCTCGAAAGAGGTTTCAAGATTGTTATAAATTTCGGGGGGGATTTTCACTTCTCCGCTTTCAAGCTTTTTCCTGATTGCACTGTATACTATGGGCCATACATTTTGCTCAATAGAAATTTCCCTTATTCTTCTGATATTAACACAATGCTCTGCAAGCGGTTCTTTTCCCAATGCTCCACATCCGAAAAGATAAAGCATATTTTCAAAATCACGTGTCATTTACTTCACTCCGTAGTATTCAAAATAC
>JAFXHP010000072.1 GCA_017536285.1 Clostridia bacterium | reverse complement strand
GGAATTGCCCCCTCTGAATATAAAAAGGAATTTTTACGAAGCCAGAACATAGGAGGTCATTATGAATAAGAAAATCAATGTAACCATCTGGAACGAGTTCTATCACGAAAGAACAAGGGAAAGCGTAAAGAAAATATATCCCGACGGAATCCACGGAGCCTTAAAGGAAAAGCTTTCCGAATTCGGTGAGTATAATCTTACTGTTTTAACTCAGGATATGGAAGAACACGGCTTGACGGACGAGGTTTTGGCAAATACCGATGTTTTAATCTGGTGGGGCCACGCAAAGCACCACGAGGTAGCAGATAGCGTCGTTGAAAAGGTTAAAGCAAGAGTGCTTGACGGTATGGGATTTATCGCCCTTCACTCAGCTCATGCAAGTAAGATATTCAAATCTCTTATGGGTACCAGCTGTCGTGTAAAGTGGAGAGAAAACGACGAAAAGGAAAGACTCTGGGTAATTGAGCCAAGCCACCCCATCGTGAAAAATGTGCCCGAGTACATAGAAATAGAGGAAGAAGAAACCTATGGCGAACGTTTTGAAATTCCCACTCCCGACGAGCTTATTTTTGTAAGCTGGTTCAAGGGCGGCGAAGTATTCAGAAGCGGATGCACCTTTAAGCGAGGCCTTGGTAAGATTTTTTATTTCCGCCCCGGCCACGAGGAATATCCCATATATTACAGAGACGATATTATAAGAGTTATTAAAAACGCCATCGATTGGGCAAATCCCGAAGGCATTACAAAGCCTACACTGGGTCACGTTGAGCCCTTGGAGGTTGTAAAAGATAAGTTTGAAGGAAAAAGTATGGAAGAGAGAACCCACGCTAATTTAGGTAAATAATAAAGGAGAGAATGTTATGTTAAGAATTGGTATAGTTGGCACAGGAAACATCGCCTGCAACATCCACATCCCTGAAATAAATGCCTGCCCCGACGGAGAACTGGTTGCTCTTTGCGACATTGATGAGGCAAAATTAAAGGCTGCGGGAGAAAGATTTGGTATCCCTGAGCATATGAGATTTACAGACTATAACGACCTTATAAATTGCCCCGAGGTTGATGCAGTTGAGGTTTGCACACCTAACCACCTTCACGTTCCGATAGCTTTAGCGGCTGTAAAGGCAGGCAAGCCCGTTGAGGTTGAAAAGCCCTTAACCACCACCTGCAATAGTGAAATGGAAGAGCTTGTGGCAGAGATTGAAAAGAAAAATGTTGTTAATATGATGTGCTTTTCCTACCGTTTCAAGAGTGCTGTCCGCTATGCAAAGCACTTAATCGACCAGGGCAAGCTTGGTAAAATTGTAAACGTTAATATTGAATATCTTCAGTCGGGCGTGTTCATCCCCGGAAGAAGACTTGAGTGGAGATTCGTAAAGGAATATGCAGGAAGCGGAACACTTGGCGATTTAGGTGTGCATTTAATTGATATGACACGTTTCTTACTTGGCGAATTCAAAAGTGTTTCAGCTCTTTCCGCAACAGTTGTAAAGGAGAGAAGAAAGCTTGATTCTGAGGAAATCGCACCTGTATTGGTTGACGATATCACAAGTTTTATCGCAAAGCTTGAGGACGACGTAATTGCAAATTTCCTTGTAACAAAGTGTGCAATCGGCGAATCCAACACCATTAAGTATGAAATTTACGGCACCGATGGCGTTCTTAAGTTTAACTTGAACAGCCCCAACGAGCTTACACTCTGTATCGGCGAAATCGACAGGGAAACAAACTCCATTCACAAGGTAAACGTTCCCGCAAAATATCGTCTCGGTCAGGAAGAATGCTTTATTAAAACCGCTTTGGGTAATGAATTTCCTTATTATCCCGCAATCACCGAAGGCGTAAAGAGCCAGAAGATTGTTGACGCGGTATTAAAGTCAGCAGAAGAGGGAAGAGTAGTAGAATTATGATGAAAAAAGGGGCTGTAATTATTTTACAGCCCCTTTTTCAGGAGATAGGAAAAAATGCTTCAGAACGGACAAACTGAATTGAGAAAGTCTGTTTACAGACTTTTCGAAAGTTACCCGAAGGCGTATATAGATACGTTGAGGGTGAAGTTTGTTCGTAGCAAAAAGGCT
>JAFXHP010000071.1 GCA_017536285.1 Clostridia bacterium | reverse complement strand
TTCTTATGTTGGATTCTGAAAAATCCTTATAATAGCTCATGGAATGAGGAATATCCATAAAATTAACGTCCCAGTTTTCCGTATGATTGAACAAAAGCTTATATACGCTTTCCTTTTCAGCTAAGTGCCAGGGGTAATCACCCGGGAAGCAATCGTGATTGCCGTTGGTCTGATAAATTATCTTCTCGCAACTTTCTCCCTCCACGTAAAGATCCTTATATACTGTCTGATCTCCTCCGCAGTAGTCGCCGGTGTGAAGAACGAAGCTTATATAATCCTTGTAATAGTTTACATATTCAACCATTCTGTTCCAGTTATCACAAACTGCGTGCATATCCGATGTGTGAACAAAGGTAAGGGGCATATACTTATCCCCAAAAACCTTTCCGAAATTCATTCTTGATCTTTCTTTTCCCGCCTGAAGCACAAACTGCTCTGATTCTTTATTTAATTCGATAATATTATCCGTCATAAAATCTCCTCCAAAGACCATTCTTTTTTGTATTCAAGAGATATTGTTTCATCGTCATTGAATATAACCGGAAGCCACACATAGGAGCATTCAAGAAAATTTCCTGTATTGTGGCGTTCAAACATCATTATGTATTTATCTTCCGTGCCTTCAATCTTGAAAGCATATGTGCTTTGGGTGTTAAAGGTCGTTTTCGTATCGTCTCCTATGCAAGGATCGCCTATACATTCCCAGTCCTGCATAAGGTTATCAGTTCTGAAGGCTTTTGCCTGATTGAAATTCCAGCCCGTAAGGTCGGATGTAACAATATAGTATTTACCCTTACGGTAAACTATGGCAGGTGCTTCCCTCCAGTATGCCGCATCAATTCTTGCATATTCGTCTGTGCAGGAAAGATAGTCCTCCGACAGTTTCACTGCATAAAGACATCTGTCCTCTTTTCCGTTTTCTATAACATGGCGGTCATAAATGTAGTAAGCCGTTCCGTCCTGGCACTTATACAAGGTGTTGTCACGGACAAGCTTTCCGTCCAGGGGGCGACAGGTTCCGAGCCACTTATATTCCCCGTTTACCTTATCGCAAACCGCAACGCCCGCCTCTGCAGTACCGGGGGCAGTTCCGTGGTCACCGGGGTATGCCACATAGTGACACCACATAACATACTGCTTTGTTTTATCGTTATATATAATCTTCGGTCTTTCAAGACGCATAGGTGCTTTAAGGTCCCCCTCCGCATCCACAGATACCGGAAGAATTACGCCTTCATATTTCCAGTTTAATAAATCTTCAGATTCATACATAACAACGCCCACAACCGTGGCAGCTCCGCCTTCTCCCTTTCCCGCCATGGGCTTTGCCTGAAGAGCCTGACCGTACCAGTGATATTTTCCTTCCGCAAAAATCACGCCACCGTCACTGGCGTTTATTATATTACCATCGGTATCGTGCCACTGCACAAATTCCGTTATTTCACCGTGTTTAAAGCTGTTCATAAAAACGCTCCTTCCTGAAATTTCACATAATCCCATCTTATAACAATATTATACCACCCCGAAAAGCCTCCGTCAATATGAAATAGTTGCTATCAATAGGACAAAGTTGCTATTGTGCCTAAGAACACAAAAACCTCAGGGATTTCCTGAGGTTTTATTCTTTTGCGTTTTCAACTTATTTGCTTATCACATAAAAGCCTTTTTTGCTCTCGTCAAATATAAGTTCCGCATCCCATTCTTCCAGGGTTCTGGTTATGCTTGCAGGGTCCAAAACCGATACTTTTCCGTCCTTTTCCGGAAGTATAACTATAAAGTGTCCGTTGTCGGTAAAGTGTCCTTTTTTCATACTTGTAACAACGACACTTCCTTCTTTAAGAAGACTTTTAAACGTTTCAAAATCGCTTGTAAAAACCTCCCTGCCCTTTAAACCAACGACAGGCGGATATGCACTCATAAGAGTCCATTTTGTGCCGGAGCCGGGAACATAAAGGTCGTTTTCAAGTGTCCAGTCTATAACCTCAGAAAGGGTTGTCCTTTCTTCTTCCGCCACATAGTTTATTGCCATTGTAAGTGCAATGGGGCCGCATCCCGATCTTGCAACAGAGGATGTCCCGTAGGGCATATCCAGAAACTCCGGATTGTTTTGCGATATATAAAAACCCCTGCTTTTTTCATCCACCGACGGATGTGTAATTCCCATAAGATTGCGGTCAAGCATATTGTGCTTTTTCATACTTCCGCATTCCATTATAAGGTCACTGTTATCCTTTTTAACAAGGCAAACAACCCCGTCATGCTCCTTGAAAAGAAACGCCTGTTCCATATAATTTTCAATATCCGCTTTTGTTATGTCTTTGACATCCTTTTCAGCCATGACACTTATATAAAAGCTTATTTCTTCTTCATTATAGCTTTTTTCGTCAACAACATATATCTTTTTTCCATCAAGCGACAATTCTTTAGTCACTTCATCAAACATGCTCCTGAATACAGTCTTTTCTGCAACTTCAGTTGTTTCTGTGCATCCTGTAAAAAACATCATAAGAGCCAACAGAAACAAAAAGCCGGCCCATTTTGCTTTCATACAATCCTCTCCGTTATATATTTATCTCAGCCGTATGGGGTCTGTGGTCCGATGCAATAATTGCAGGAATGTCCGCAGATATAACTTCTATATCTCGGCTCACAAATATGTAATCAATCTTTATCCTGGGTTCATCCGAAGGGAAGCTTAAAAGAGGGGCGGAAAAAGCATCTGCTGTATCCCTCATCCGCTCCCTGATAGGCATTAGAATCTCTTCTTCGTGAGTTATATTAAAGTCACCCATAAGAATACATTTTTTATTTTCTAAGTTCTCTAAAACCGTTCTGATTGCGTTTTCCTTTTCGTCATCATTAAGTCCGAAATGAGTTACTAAAACGGTGATACCGCCCTCTAACGTAATTTTGAGAAGGCATCTTGTTTCATGGGTAGGAGTCTTTTCGGCAGCAGAGTCGGGAATCATAATTTTCTCCCACTTTACAACGGGAATCTTTGAAAGAAAGCCGTTGCCGTAGGGATTTTCTCCCCCTACCATAATAGCTTCACCAAAGCCGTAATACTTCATTCCTGTAAGAGAGGATAAAATTTTCACCTGCTCGTCATACTCGGGATTTGTTCCCTTACCTCTCATTTCGTTAAGTCCTATAAATTCAGCACCACTGTCTTTTATTACTTTTGCCATTGCCTCAAAGTCAATTTTCTTGGTAATGTAATTTTGACAATGCTGCGTGTTAAATGTCATTATTTTCATGTTGCACCTCACAAAGTTATTGTTTCACCGCTCTTTACCGACAGGGTTTTCCCGTCAATATTAAGCCATATTTCTTTTAATGTAGGATTATAAATCTTTCTTCCGTCAGCACTTGTAACAAGAGAGTTATATGCTTTCACATAATCGTATATTTCAATGTTTGTTGCATACCAGGTATCAATCTTACCGGAGATTTCTCTGCAGAATTTTTCAATCAAGTTCCAGCCGTCGTCCTTGTCAAATTCATAGGTGTGCCCCCAGAGATAGAATAGCCTGGGGTACATCGCAGAGGAATAAAGACGTGTTTCGTCAATTTCAAGGAATTTTTTCACCATATCAAAAAGTGCAGGATTTTTATGATGTGCCGTAGGCATCCAGGAAAGGAAATCCGAAGGAAGCATAAAGCCGTCATTATCGCCGCCAAGGGTACGGGAATATACAACGCCCATACTCTCTATTAAAGTGTGCAGCGTTTCATAGTCGTTTCCGTTGTGCATATTTCTCACTCCGGAATCTGGATAAGCCATGCCACGGATTATAATATCAAAGGTTTCCTCAAGCTCCTTACGGCATTGGAGAATATCCGTAATTGCAAAGACAGGCTTAAATCCGGCACCGGGTGCCATATGATTTTTCCCGTGAAGGGCAACCTCGTGTCCTTTACCAAGAATATGCTCCTTTATTTCTTCAACTGTTATTCTGTTAGATGCACCTAAAAATCCGCTGTTTATATTAAAAGTGCCTTTAAGTCCGTAGCGGTCTAAAATTTCGGCAAAACGCAAATCCTGCCTTACTCCGTCGTCATAGCTGAAGGTTACCGCCTTTAATTTTCCGCCGGGGTATCTCATAAATACATATCTCATAAAATTCCTCCAAAAAGCAATTACTCAAATAAAATTATATTACTTTTTCACAATAAAATCAATAATATAATAAATCCAATTACACTGTCAACTTTTCAGAAAGTGCCTTTTCCACTTCTTCTTTTTCAGGTATTGAAGGTGCAGCTCCCTTTCTCGACACGGCAATTGCCGATGCCATCGAAGCTTTTTCAAGTACGTTTTGTATTCCCTCACCATCAGCTATTCCTTTTATAAAGTATCCCGTAAAGGTATCTCCTGCTGCCGTGGTATCAATGACCTTTACATCAAAAGTATCGTGATAAGCTTCGGTTGTCTCATCAATATAAACGCATCCATATTTTCCCATAGTAAGCATAATTTTGAGTTTAGGATATTTACTTTTTATAAATGAAATACTGTCTTTTGCGAACGGCTTTCCCGAGAGTCTTTTCATCTCCCCGGAGTTTAATATAATATATGAAAGATGGTTAAAATCAATTTCTTCTATCTTTTCATTAAACGGCGATGGATTAAATATGACGCACATATTTTTCTTATAGGCCTGTTCCACTATGTAAGAAACATTATTTATCTCATTCTGTAAAAGAAGGATATCCCCTTCTTCAAAGTTTTCAAGAACGCCTGTTACATATTCTTCAGTTATCATACTGTTTGAACCGGAATAGAGGAAAATCGAATTTTCCCCGTCCTTATTTACCTGAATAATGGCGTGTCCGTTTTTTACATCAAGCTTCTTTATCAGCGATGTATCAACTCCGCTTTCTTTAAGAATATCTGTAAGAATTTCGCCGCCTTCTCCGACGCATCCGGCATGAAAAACCTTGGCCCCCGCCCTTGCAAGAGCTATTGATTGGTTGAGACCTTTACCTCCGGGAAATATGTTAAGATTATCGCTTGCCAAAGTCTCTCCGGGGGTGACAATATGATCCAAAGAATATACATAATCTATATTGCATGAGCCGAAATTAAGAATTTTCATGAAATCACCTCTTTTTTTATTATATCACTAATAATATTTTTATCAAGAGCAAAAAAGGAAAGACTGAAAAGCACAGTCTCCCTTTTTATATTATCTGAAATACACGGTATATTCTTTTAATTTCTCTTTCCAGTTATATTCTTCATGGTTTCCCGTGTTTCTGATATGGAAAACCACACGATCGGAATATACTTCAAAAACCAAATACTGTGCCAGTTTAGGCGTTCCGGTGGGCACAAAATATTTAAGTTCTTCTTCGCCACCGTAGCCTGTCAAGCCATCATCTTCGTAAAGACTTCTGTCAAAGGGACGCAATCCTCCCATATGTACAAAGGTAAATTCATATTCTTTATCCTTTGAATCTGTTGCAGTAAGATTCATATCAATCGGCAAGTTATCGTCTTTTATGTGCAAAACTGCACCGGAGGAAAACTTCTTATAGCAGGACCTTTCCCCGTGAACATGACCATAAAGATAAAATGCGTTCTTATGACCCTTAAATATATCGTAAAACAATGCAACATTTCCGTTTACCATCGTTTCTTTAAGTTCGCCGTCATTGTAGTAATATATTGCAGACAAATGTCCCACAACGAAAATGGGCTTTTCTCCGTCGGGATCAATTTCTGCCATTTTATTCTTAACCCAGACAAGAGTTTCGTCACTATAGCTTCCCTCGTGGGAATTGAGCGCCGTGTTGGGATCGATATTTATGCCGATAAAATCTATGCCGTTTACCACATAATGGAATGCACCCCAGTAAAGCTCTCCGGGCTTTTCTGTTGATGTTAAAATAATTTTTTCATTTTCGGGAAGTGCACCAAATGCATTGTCCATTAAATCATAGAAGTCAGTTGTGTTATAGGGTTCGTTCTCCTCTGTTGCGATATCACCAAGAATCATATCGTTGTTTCCGGCAACGTACATTACCTTGCCGTCTTTCACACTTTCGGCAACGCACGCGTGCAGTTTCTCCTTAAGGTCAAGGAAGTTTTTCTTGGGCCATGCACAGGATTTATTCCAGTACGGATAATCCGATACATTATCGCCTCCGATTAAAGCAATATCGGCCTTACCGAACTCTTCCATTGCAAGCTCTTTAGCTTTGATAAGCGAGCTTCTTACCGTCGTAGGATAGTCAAGCATCGCCTGCTGATTGTGTATGTCGGTGTAACAAAATCCTGTTAATATTTTTTCCATTTTATGACCTCCTCATTATAAATGCTATAATATGATTATACTACGTTTTATACGAAAAGTCAAAGATAAAACATTTTTATTCATTATATCCGTTTATCATCAATATTAATAAAATAGCAAACAGGTGAATTAAGGAAGAGAAAACAGTAGTTATAAAAGCAGATGTACAAAGCGGAAAATAATAGATAAAAAGCTTCTTTCGGCGAATAATTTATCTTAAATTGCTGAAAATATAAACAGAACAATGCAATTGGAGGTAAAAATATGTTTAAACACGAAAAATTACTTTTTCATCCGGTAGAAGTTGAAAAAACGAATCCGCAGTATGCTGTATTGCTTCAGGAACAGCTTGGCGGCGGAAACGGAGAACTTAAAGCAGCTATGCAATATATTTCTCAGAGCTTTCGCATCAAAGATCCTGAGATTAAGGATTTGTTTTTGGATATAGCTGCCGAAGAGCTTGGACATATGGAAATGATTGCACAAACCATTAATATGCTAAACGGTCACGAGGTTAATGCCCAAAATGTTCACGCAGGTGAAATACAATCCCATGTCCTTTTAGGCTTAAATCCCGGTCTTATAAATTCCTCGGGATACTCATGGACCGCTGATTATGTAACAGTCACCGGAGATTTGTGTGCCGATATATTAAGTAATATTGCATCTGAACAGCGTGCAAAAGTAGTTTATGAATACTTGTATCGGCAGATAGATGACAAAAAAGTAAAGGAAACCATTGATTTTCTTCTTAACAGAGAAGAAGCCCATAATCAGATGTTTCGTGATGCATTTAATAAAGTACAAAACAGCGGTTCAAATAAAGATTTCGGCACAACAAAAGCAGCCAGAATGTATTTTTCAATGTCCGATCCCGGACCTGATGCATTTGCCAATAACAAAACTACT
>JAFXHP010000070.1 GCA_017536285.1 Clostridia bacterium | reverse complement strand
GTCTCTGTATGAGATAAGTATTGGTATGCATAAAAACTTTTATATTCATTTTTTATGAATGCACTATGAAATTAAAAAAGGAGCAAGGTTGAAATACGCCTTGCTCCTATACAGATAGTTAGTCCAACAAATTGGAATTGGTTTTATGAATAACATTTTCAATCTTTCGGTCTGGGACCATTGGGAAGAGGTTTTCCGTTTTTATCACGGTTAATAGGAGTGGCTTTAAGATGAAATTGTATACATCCATCTGCACACGGTATATTCATTTCATATTTTTCTTTTTCTCCTCTATATGTAAAGTCACCACCACATCGGATAACTTCACACCATGTGTATACTTTTATCATTGTTTTAGGACACATTCCAGCAGGACATTCATAAGAAAAGACAAATTTGTCTCCTCTTTCTAATCCAAGCCTACAATGCCCTGCTTTTCCCTCTATTGCTGTTAATTCAAATTGCCAATCTTCAGTGCACCATTTTTGCATATCAATATCCTCCGTCAAATTTTTAGTTGTGTAACTCTTTCTATAATAGACTGTAAAATAGTAAAAAATTCCAATTACTGACGATATTATAGCATGTTTTTGCTCATTTGTCATCTATTTATGAATAATTAACATTAAATGATGTATATTTTTTCTTCATCAACACTTATATAGGACAGAGACATAATATTTATTATACAGAAAACGGAGACCTTTATCATTACGATACTGAAAGCAGAATCTCATCCATAGTTTTGCAACGAGGAGATATCATACGTCTTGAATATCACGACGAAAACACCTTTAAATGCTTTGTAAAAAACAGAGCAGGCAGTGAAGATTATTTTCTATATAACACAAAAGAGAGCTTTTCTCCCGTTAATGTATCGCATAAAGAAAGCAGTTATACTCCCAGATTATCTGCTCCAGAGAGAAACAATCCCTACTATTTTTCAAAGAATATATTTTACAACTCCGGCTTCGGTATGACTGAAAAGAACATCGGAAACTGCACTTGCTACGCTTACGGCAGAGCGTATGAAATACTGGGAACAGCCCCAAACCTCTCCTCGGGTAATGCCGGAGAATGGTATGACTACAATCGCCGTAACGGTTTTTATCCGTACGGAGACATTCCCGCTCCGGGAGCCATCGCCGTTTGGAGCAAGAGAGGCGGTGCCGGTCACGTTGCTGTTGTTGAATCGGTAGACGGAGATACCATAATAACATCAGAATCCGGCTGGAAGTCCTTTTATTTCAAAACAAGAACAAGAAGTGCAAGCGATCCTAATTTAAGTGCTTCATCCGCCTATACTTTCCTGGGGTTCATATATATAGCCGGAGAACCTGAATTATTACCGCCTTCCGATGTAAAAATCGAATCTTCCGGAACAAAAACTACTGTTTCCTGGAATAAAGCCTTAGGTGCCACAAGCTATGTATGCCGCATAGTAAATGCAAAAGAAGGATTTTACGACGCTGCACCCCCGGTAAGAACGGAATCGCTTTCCGCAACCTTCCTTCTTCCGGAAGGCGAAACTTACTATGCTTACATAACCTCCGAAGATGCGGATTTATCCAGCGAACTTTCAAAACCTTTTATTTTTGGAACAACATCAGGTGTTTGCATATGGAATATCGGAACAACGGATGCCGGAACCACCATTGCCTGGGAAGCAGCACCTTTTGCCGAAAGCTATTTATTGGACGTTATGGAATCAACTGAGGGAAATCCCAAGATAATTGATTCATTAGCTGTATCGTCGACATATTACACGCTAAGTCTCCCGGATGGTACATATTATGCCGCCATCACTCCTGTAAGCAATTCCGGTAGCGGTGTAATGAGTCCATGGTATCTTTTTCAGTTAAAAACGAATAATAAGAAAAGCCACCCGCAAGGGTGGCTTTTCTTTGGCTTTCACGTACATAATGGATGTAAGGGGTTTTAGTGAAATATCAACTTCGTTGATGTGAAATAATTTACTTCGTAAATTGTGAAATAGAAAACTTCGTTTTCTGTGAAATGAAATAAATCCACATTCGCTTAGCGAATATTTCATACACCGAAGGTGTATTTCACGTGCGAAGCACATTTCACAAATCCGCAAGGATTTATTTCGTTGAAAAAGCGACAGAAATCTGTCGATTACTGTCGCTTTTTCTGGCGTCGCTAAGAGGATTCTCGCTTCGTTGTTTTGAAATATAACGAAGCCTTCGGATTTTTTTGAAAAAATCCTATGCCCAGGTTCGAATCTCCATTCATTTCCAAACAAAAACCACCCTTGCGGGTGGCTTTTCTTTGGCGTCGCTAAGAGGATTCGAACCTCCGACCTACCGCTTAGGAGGCGGTCGCTCTATCCTGCTGAGCTATAACGACATATTAGATATTTTACCCCAGCAACATCTTTTTGTCAAGACAGGATTGAAGTTTTTTAAAAAAACTCTTTATTTTTCTTACTTTAAATGATATAATATTATATTAAGATTAAAAGGGAGGAGTTTTCAATGAAAAAAATCAAAGGCTATGATATTTCGGACTATAAAATGTGCCTTAACTGCATATACTCAAAAGAGCTTCCCGATGGAGACATTGTAATATGCCGAAAGCACGGACTTAAAAAAACTGATGATTCTTGCCGCCATTTCAAAACAGATTTACTTTCAATAAAGCCAAAAAAACTCCGCTCTTTCAAAACCACTCTTTCCGAAGAAGATTTTAAGCTGTAAGGAGATTATATTATGAATTATTTAAAATACGGTATTTTAGGTCTGGTTCAGGGTCTGACCGAATTTCTTCCCGTTTCAAGCTCGGGGCATCTTGCTATTTTCAAAGAAATACTGGGAGAAAGCTTTGCCGACTTGGGTCTTACATACGATATTCTTTTGCATCTGGCAACTTTAATTGCTGTTTTTGCAGTATATTACAAAGATATCTTGGATTTGATAACAGGATTTTTCTCTCTTGTTCGTGACATATTCAAAAGGCAGGTTGACCTTAACAAAAATACAAATCAGAAATTTGTCATTTTAGTCATCATCGCATCTGTTCCCGCTGCTTTAGTAGGATTTTTGCTCGGTGATGCCATCGAAACCCTTCCCCTTATCTTTGTCGGTTTTGCCCTTATAATAACAGCGATAGAAATGATTATAAGCAGCAGACTTAAAAGCGGAACCATTACACTTGAAAACGCAAAGCTTAAGGATTCAATCATTCCCGGTCTTTTCCAGGGATTTGCCATCCTTCCCGGTATATCAAGAAGCGGAAGCACCGTAACCGGTGCATTCCTCGCCGGATTTGACAGAGCCTTTGCAGTTAAATTTTCTTTCATAATGTCTATTCCCGTAATTTTAGGTTCTGCACTCTTTGACATCATAGATATTTTAACAGGTGCCGCAGAGGCACCATTAATCGGCCCCACTCTTTTCGGCATGATAATCGCCGCAATATCGGGATATCTTTCAATAAGATTTATGATTAAACTTTTCACAGGAAACAAATTCAGATATTTTTCATATTACTGCCTCACCGTCGGCCTTGCCGTAATCATTTGGCAGTTATGTTTAATACTGTAAGATAAAAACTTAACGGAGGTAATAACCTTGGCTCAGCAGAGAAGAATATTGAAAAAAGAACCTGAAAAAAACACTAAATCAACCGCACCTGAAGAAAAAGCAAAAAAAACTTCTATGCCGGCAAGTACAAAAAAGGAAATTGCTTTTATTGCACTTTTCTTTGCTTCAATTTTGCTTATTTTAGGCATATACGGAACAAGTCTGCTTGAAAATGAAGCTACTTCAACCGTAGGTAAAATAACAGGCTCTTCTATCATAGGCCACCTCGGTGTAATCATAAAATGGCTTTTTATGGGACTTTTCGGTCCTGTCGCCTATATTCTCCCTGCTTTATGCATTGCAGCAGGCCTCTATATTGTAAAAACCAGAAATTCCGAAAAATCAAACAGCTCGGTGTATATTTCCGGAGCTGTATTCACATTTTGCCTTTCAGCACTTTTTTATGTGTTTCAGTACGCTCCAAGATTCCCTGGCTTTAATATTGTTTCGTTCTGGACGGAAGCAACAAAAAACTTAGGTGGAGGTGTTATAGGTTCACTTATAGGCTTCCCTTTGGTATTTCTTGCCAAGCAGACAGGTGCTTCTATAATAATAATCGCCATTATGCTTATATCATTTATAGCCATGACTGACTTTGTCATCACCAAGAAAATCGCCTCTTTGGTGAGAAAATCAAGGGAAAGCGGAAGAAGAAAAGCAGACGAAGAGCCCATTTCCGAAACTGTTCCCAATCACCCCGTAACAGAGGATGTTTCAAAAAAGAAAAAGAGGAACCGTTTCACAGATGCTGCAGAAGACATTGTTCCAGGAGAAACCGTTTCTTCTTACGAGAGCCTGCCCGATGCTGTGGAAAAACTTCCCAGAACCGGCGAAACTACTGCAAAAGCCGAAGATGCCGAAATAAACATCTATACAGAAAAAAGAGAAAAACCTATAAAACCCTTTACTCCTCCGAAGGAAACTCCTGTTGATACCGACATCATAACCCCCGACACCATTGAGAGCGAAGATCTTCCTGAAGGTGAAGTAATTGTAAAACCCAAACGCCTTGAAGGTGAAATACAGGTGGAAATCAACCGCGAAAATGTTGAAATCCCCTATACTTTCCCGGAAACAACATTGCTTAATAACGTGGATCCCGGAAATGACAGAACTAATCCTCAGGCTCTCCGTGAACTTTCAGTAAAGCTTGTGGAGACCTTAAAGAGTTTTAACATCGACGTTAAAGTGCTTGAAATAAGTAAAGGTCCCGCCATCACACGTTTTGAGCTTCAACCCACAGCAGGTGTAAGAGTCAGCAAGATAACAAGCCTTGCTGATGACATTGCATTGAGCCTTGCCGCGACAGCAGTAAGAATTGAAGCTCCCATCCCCGGAAAAGCCGCTATCGGAATTGAAATCCCCAATGACAGCGTTGCAACAGTTTCAGCCCGTGATGTTCTTGAATCCAAAGAATTTGCCGAAAGCAAATCCAAATTATCCATTGCTCTCGGCCGTGATATAGCAGGTAAATGCATAGTAGGCGACATTGCAAAAATGCCCCATGTATTAATCGCAGGTGCCACCGGCTCAGGTAAGAGCGTGTGCATAAACTCACTTATTGCCAGCATTTTGTATAAGGCATCACCAAACGAAGTAAAGCTTATCATGATTGACCCCAAGGTTGTTGAGTTAAGCGTTTACAACGGCATCCCCCATCTTCTGATTCCCGTTGTTACAGACCCGAGAAAAGCAGCAGGAAGCCTTAACTGGGCAGTTCAGGAAATGACAACACGTTATAAATTCTTTGCAGACGAAGGTGTTCGTGACTTAAAAGGCTATAACGCTCTCATGGAAAAGGAAGGCAGACCCCGCCTTCCCCAGATAGTTATAATAATAGACGAGCTTGCCGACCTTATGATGGTAGCTCCGAAAGATGTTGAAACCTACATATGCCGTCTCGCACAGCTTGCTAGAGCTGCGGGCATGCATCTTGTAATTGCAACGCAGAGGCCTTCGGTAAACGTCATCACAGGTGTAATCAAGGCCAACATCCCTTCAAGAATAGCTTTTGCGGTGTCGAGCTATATTGACTCCCGTACAATACTTGATACCAACGGTGCAGAAAAGCTTCTTGGTCGTGGCGATATGCTTTATTATCCCATGGGTGCAAATAAGCCCACCAGAGTTCAGGGTGCTTTCATTTCCGATGAGGAAGTTGAAAGACTTGTTGAATTTGTAAAAAAAGATTCCGAGGCAGTTTACGACGAAGATGTTTTAGAGCAGCTTGAAAAGGCAGGCGAAGGCTCCTCCGACAGCCCTGAAGAAGATGAAGCAAAAGAAGCTGATTCTCTTCTTCCCCAGGCTATTGAAATTGTTATTGATTCGGGACAGGCCTCTGTATCATTGGTTCAGCGAAAGCTTTCTGTCGGCTATGCCCGTGCAGGCAGACTTGTTGACCAGATGGAAGCCCGCGGAATAGTAGGACCTTCCGAAGGCAGCAAACCCCGCCGTGTACTTGTTACCAAAGCCGAATATCTTGCAATGCTTGAAGGCACAGGCTTAAACGGAGCCAAGGAAACTCAAGAAGACGAAACAGATGGAGATGTAATCATCCCCGGCACATCGGAATACCATACCGGAAATTCATATATTCCTGATGATGACGAGGACGATGAAGGTGATATAATCCTTCCTCCGTCAAATATTTAAAGGACAGATTATGAGCTACAATTTTCTTCCCATTTCAAAAGAAGACATGGAAATGCGAGGCTGGGACAGCCTTGATTTCCTCATAGTTACGGGTGATGCCTATGTGGATCACCCTTCTTTTGGTCATGCAATAATATCAAGAGTATTGGAAAGTGCCGGATACAAGGTGGGCATTTTGGCTCAACCCGGCTTTTCCGACGAAAAAGATTTCCTGAAGTTTGGACGTCCCCGTTACGGTGTCATGGTATCCGGCGGCGTTATCGACTCCATGGTCAACCACTACACTGCAGGAAAGAAAAAGCGTTCAGACGATTGTTATTCTCCCGGTGGCGTAGCAGGCCTCCGTCCCGACAGATGCGTTATAGTTTACTGTAATCTTATAAGAAAGGCCTTCGGAGACATCCCCATAGTCATCGGCGGCGTTGAAGCAAGTCTCCGCCGATTTGCTCACTATGATTACTGGTCCGATAAGGTCAGGCGCAGCATCATTTTCGACAGCCGTGCTGATGTAATTTCCTACGGCATGGGAGAAAAACAGACCTTAGAGCTTGCCGCTTGCCTTGAAAAAGGATTTATAAGGGATAATATACCGGGAACATGTATAGTCTCCGACAAGCCAAGGAAAGATGCAATAATGCTTCCTTCCTTTGAAGAAGTTTCCTCCAACAAGAGAGCCTATGCCGAAGCGGCAATGATTGAATATGAGGAGCAGGATCCTATCCGAGGTCACGCTCTATGCCAGAAACACGGCGATAAATACCTTATACAAAACATTCCCGCAATGCCCCTTTCAAGACGTGAGCTTGATAAAACCTATTCCCTTCCTTTCACAAGAGAATATCACCCATCATATAAAGCTCTTGGCGGTATTCCCGGACTTGAAGAAGTGAAATTCAGTATTACCTCGTCCCGTGGCTGTTTCGGTTCATGCTCGTTCTGTGCACTCACCATGCATCAGGGCAGAATTGTTCAGTCCCGAAGCGAAGCCTCCATATTGACAGAAGCGAAAAAAATGACTTTTGACCCCGACTTCAAGGGGTATATCCACGATGTGGGAGGCCCCACGGCAAACTTCCGCTATCCGGCCTGCGAAAAGCAGCTTAAAGAGGGCACTTGCAAGACAAGAGAGTGTTTATTTCCATCTCCCTGTAAAAATGTCAACGCCGATGAGAGTGAGTATTTAGGGCTTCTCAGAAAGCTCCGCACTCTTCCCGGAATAAAAAAGGTGTTTATCCGAAGCGGAATCCGCTACGATTATATGCTTCACGACAAGAGTGATGAATTTTTCCATGAGCTTTGTGCACACCACGTTTCCGGACAGCTTAAGGTTGCACCAGAGCACATCTCTGATAACGTACTTAAATACATGGGAAAACCCGGCCGAAAGGTTTTTGAAAAATTCACAGATAAATATTACGATATTTCAAAAAAGCTGGGCAAAGAGCAATATCTTGTCTGCTACCTTATGTCAAGCCATCCCGGAAGCACATTAAAAGATGCAATCGACCTTGCCTGCTATTTGAAATCCAAAAATATGCGTCCTCAGCAGGTGCAGGATTTTTATCCCACTCCCGGAACGCTTTCCACAGCAATGTTCTACACGGGGCTTGACCCAAGAACGATGAAAGAGGTGTACGTTGCAAAAACCTATGAGGAAAAAGCCATGCAAAGGGCACTTTTGCAGTATACCAGACCTGAAAATTATGAGCTTGTGAGAAAAGCTCTGATAAAAGCCGGCCGAGAGGATTTAATCGGAAACGGAAGCGAATGTCTGATAAGAAACAAAACTGAAAGAAGGTTTATCAAAAATGATGTTACTGGACGGAAAAAAAGTATCGGCAAGGATAAAGGAGGAAGTGGCAAAAGAAGCTCTTCTTCTGGCGGAAAAAGGGATAAAACCGGGTCTCGCAGTAATACTCGCAGGAAATGATCCCGCAAGCCGTGTTTATGTAAATAACAAAAAAAAGGCCTGCGAAGCGTGCAACTTTCATTCGGAAGAATATACCTTCCCCGAAAATGTAACTGAAAAGGAACTTCTTGATTTAATAGATGTTCTTAATAATTCAAAGCATATCCACGGAATACTTGTTCAACTTCCCCTACCCTCCCACATAGACGAAAAAAAGATTATAAACTCCATCTCCGAAAAAAAGGATGTTGATGCTTTCACCCCTGCAAATGTGGGTAAAATCATGATTGGCGATTACGATTTTCTCCCCTGTACTCCCGCAGGCGTTATGGAGCTTATCAAGGAATCCGGAATTGAAATTTCCGGCAAGGAATGCGTCGTTATAGGAAGAAGCAATATCGTAGGAAAGCCTCAGGCAATGCTGCTTCTCCACGCCAACGGAACCGTCACAATCTGCCATTCAAGAACTAAAAACTTAAAGGAAGTTACCCGCCGTGCAGATATTTTAGTTGCCGCAATCGGAAAGCCTAAATTCGTAACGGCCGATATGGTAAAGCCCGGTGCCGTTGTAATCGACGTAGGAATTAACAGAACAGAAGACGGAAAGCTTTGCGGAGACGTGGATTTTGATAATGTCGCTCCCATCGCAGGTGCAATCACTCCCGTTCCCGGCGGTGTCGGTCCCATGACAATTGCAATGCTTATGAAAAATACTTTGAAAGCTGCAAAATTATAATAAAAATACGCCCATCGGGCGTATTTTTTATTTAGCAAATCCTCTTATTCAAAAACTTTTATTTCTTTTTCAAAATAATCCTCATTATATTTTCCTTTTTACTTGACATTTTATGAAAAAAAGTATACAATTAATATAATACGGGGAATATTTGTTTTTTTATGAGATGCACTTAAAAACTAACGCCCCGTTTCATATAAAGGAGGTCGAAAGACAAATGACACAGCTTTTCATTGGCCTCGGTATCGGATTAGCAATTGCTGTAATCGCCGGATTCATAATGTTCAAAGCCGGAATTACATACAATCGTAAAATATCCGAAGCTGAGATAGGCAGTGCCGAAGACGAAGCTAAGAGAATTGTTGATGAAGCAACCAAAGAAGCTGAAAACAAGAAAAAAGAAGCTTTGCTTGAGGCAAAAGAAGAAATCCACAGAAACAGAGCAGAACTGGACAAGGAAGTAAAAGAAAGACGAAGCGAGCTTTCAAAACAGGAAAACCGCCTTCACCAGAAGGAAGCGAACCTTGACAAGAAAACAGAGACTTTAGAGCAAAAGGAAGAAGCCTTAGCACTCAAATCCAAGGATCTTGATGCTGAAAAAGACAAGCTTATTGCCCTTCAGAACGAAGAGAGAGCAAAGCTTGAGCAGATTTCCGGACTCTCTGCAGAAGAAGCCAAAGAATATCTTCTCAAAAATCTCGAAAGTGAAGTTCGCCACGAAGCAGCAATCATGGTTAAGGAAATCGAGCAGGAAGCAAAGGAAAATGCTGAAACCAGAGCTCGTGAAATTATCGGATATGCACTTCAGAAATGCGCAGCTGACCATGTTGCGGAAACTACAGTCAGCGTAGTTGCTCTTCCCAACGACGAAATGAAGGGAAGAATTATCGGTCGTGAGGGACGAAACATCAGAACCCTTGAGACCATGACAGGTATCGATCTTATCATCGACGATACTCCCGAAGCAGTTATCCTTTCGGGCTTTGATCCCGTAAGACGTGAAATCGCAAAAATAACCCTTGAAAAACTCATTGTTGACGGTCGTATTCATCCTGCAAGAATTGAAGAAACCGTTGAACGTGCCAAGAAAGAAATCGAACGCACAATCAAGCAGGAAGGTGAGCAGGCAACCTTTGATACGAATGTTCAGGGACTTCATCCTGAAATCGTTAAGTTACTTGGTAAGCTCCATTACAGAACAAGCTACGGACAAAACGTGCTCATGCACTCCATCGAGGTTTCCTACCTTTCCGGACTTATGGCAGCAGAGCTTGGTGCCGATGTCACTCTCGCAAAGAGAGCAGGTTTACTTCATGACCTGGGTAAAGCAGTTGACCACGAAATTGAAGGTTCTCACGTTGCTATCGGCGTAGACATTGCCAAGAAGTACGGTGAAAGCTTCGATGTATGTCATGCCATTGAGGCACACCACGGCGATGTACAGCCGCAGACACTTATTGCTTGTATCGTTCAGGCCGCAGACGCAGTTTCTGCAGCTCGTCCCGGTGCAAGAAAAGAAAACATTGAAAACTACATCAAGCGTCTTCAGAAGCTTGAAGAAATCGCAAATTCCTTTGAAGGAGTTGACAAGTCCTTTGCTATTCAGGCCGGCCGTGAGATCAGAATCATGGTTAAGCCCGAAATCGTTTCCGACGAGGGAATGGTGCTTGTTGCAAGAGATATCG
>JAFXHP010000069.1 GCA_017536285.1 Clostridia bacterium | reverse complement strand
TGTAGAAGGGAATGCTCTGTCCAACGATTTTTTCAACTCTTCTTACACTTTCCATTTTACTGTTGGATAAATCGTCTGCAATAACAACTGTGTGACCTTTTTTGATAAGTTCAACTGCGGTATGGCTTCCTATGTAGCCGGCACCGCCGGTTAAAAGTATATTCATTTTTACGCCTCCAATTATTTTACGATAAGCTTGTAGAAATTCTTCTTACCCTTTTTAACAATGATTTCACCGTCTGTAAAGTCGGCTTCTGTAAGTTCGGCAGCAATGTCTGTTACCTTAGCATCGCCGATTGTAAGACCGTTCTGCTGAATAAGACGACGGCACTCGCTCTTGGAGGGAACGATTCCTGCCTTAACCATTACGTCCATAACGTTTCCGAGGTCGCCTTCGGCAATTTCAACTGTGGGCATATTTCCGGATGCACCGCCTGAGAATACTGCACGGGCAGCCTCCTGAACCTTTTTGGCGGTATCTTCACCGTGAACGAGGGCTGTAACCTCGTATGCAAGACGCTCCTTAACAGGGTTAAGTGCGCTTCCTTCAAGCTTTTCAAACTCTCTGATTTCGTCCATGGGAACGAATGTTAAGAGCTTCATGCACTTGATAACGTCGGCGTCGTCAACATTTCTCCAGTACTGATAGAAATCGTAAGGAGTGGTTTTTTCAGCGGAAAGCCAAACTGCACCGGATGCGGTTTTACCCATTTTCTTACCTTCTGAGTTGGTAAGAAGTGTGAAGGTCATACCGTAAACCTGCTTCTGGTCCTTCTTTCTGCAAAGGTCAAGGCCGCCTAAGATGTTGCTCCACTGATCGTCACCGCCAAGCTCTAACTTACAGTCATACTTACGGTTAAGCATCAAGAAGTCATAGCTCTGCATAAGCATATAGTTAAATTCGAGGAAGGATAAGCCTTTTTCAAGTCTCTGCTTAAAGCACTCTGCCTGAAGCATCTGATTAACGGAGAAGCAGGCACCAATGTCACGGATAAACTCAACATAGTTAAGGTCCAGTAACCAGTCGGCGTTATTTACCATTAAAGCCTTGCCGTCGGAAAAATCAATTATTCTTGAAAGCTGTTCTTTGAAGCATTCGCAGTTGTGGTCAATTACTTCCTTTGTCATCATCTGACGCATGTCGGTTCTTCCGGAAGGGTCACCGATGTGGCCTGTACCGCCACCAACAAGTGCGATGGGGGTATGGCCTGCGTTCTGCATATGACGCATTACAACCATCTGAAGGAAGTGTCCTACGTGAAGGCTGTCAGCCGTGGGGTCAAAGCCGATGTAGAACTTTATCTTTTCCTTGCCCAGCATCTCACGGATTTCTGCCTCGTGAGTGGTCTGAGCAATAAGTCCTCTCTCTTTTAAAATATCAAAAACGTTTTCCATTATATATTCATCCTTTCGGGATTATAATTTCTGAAACTATATTATACCACGGTTTTCCTTTTATTGCAAGTATAATTTATACGGAATAAAGCTTGTGATACGTCAAGGTTTTAATAAAAAAACGGATGAGGCTAAAGCCGCATCCGTTTTTTTACTGTACTGTTTCGGTATCTTCCATGGTGCCGTCTATTGTGTCATCTGGCATTTCGGCAGGTGTATCATCGGTGCCGTTTGTCATATCGTCTGCAAAATCCTTTGTATCATCAATCATATCGTCTGCCATATCTTCGGTTTCGTCAATTATATCATTGGCACCGTTTTCGATGTCATCGCTCACCCCGGGACTGTTTCCGTCGGGCATACCGCAGGCTGCGATGATAAACAGAAGGGATACTGTCAGTAAAATAGAAATAAGTTTTTTCAAAATAAAAACCTCCTTTCTTTCCATAGTATATTGTAGAAATATTTTTTTATTCATATTTGTTGACGAAAGGTAGAAAAATTGTTATAATAAAAAAATGTAAAAAGCAATGTATGGGAGATTTTTAAAAATGTTTGAAAAATTGGCTTTTATTGAAGAACGCTATGAAGAGCTTACGAAAAGTATAAGTGATGTTTCCGTAATGGAGGATAGATCAGAGTGGAGCAAGCTTTGCAAGGAGCATGCCGACATGACTCCTATTGTGGAAAAATACAGAGAGTATAAAAAATACAAAGAATCCATTGAAGAAGCAAAGATGATTTTGGAAGACTCTTCGGCAAAGGAACTGCATGAGCTTGCAAAAATGGAGCTTGATGAATGCCTTGATGCGGCATCGATTTGTGAGGAAGAACTTAAAATATTGATGCTCCCGAAAGATCCCAATGACGATAAAAATGTAATTATGGAAATAAGAGGCGGAGCAGGCGGCGATGAAGCGGCACTTTTTGCGGCAAACCTTTTCAGAATGTATTCCATGTTTACAGAATCCAGAAGATGGAAAATTGACGTAATGAATACCAACGAAACAGGACTTGGCGGAATAAAAGAAATTTCTTTTATGATAATAGGTCAGGGGGCATATAGTACTCTTAAGTACGAAAGCGGAGTTCACAGAGTGCAGAGAGTTCCGGACACCGAATCCCAGGGAAGAATTCACACTTCAACCGTAACCGTTGCGGTGCTTCCCGAAGTTGAAGAGGTGGAGGTTGAAATAAACCCCAATGATTTAAGAATTGACGTTTTCCGTGCGGGCGGCCCCGGCGGTCAGTGCGTTAATACGACAGACAGTGCGGTTCGTATCACTCACATCCCCACAGGACTTGTGGTAAGCTGTCAGGACGAAAAGAGCCAGCATAAAAACAAGGATAAGGGTATGAAAATTCTCCGTTCCCGTCTTTATGAGCTTATGCAGTCTCAGCAGCACGAAAAGGTGGCATCCGAGCGTAAGAGTCAGGTCGGAACAGGTGACAGAAGTGAGAGAATAAGAACCTATAACTTCCCCCAGGGAAGAGTGTCGGACCACAGAATCGGTCTTACCCTTCACAAAATTGATGCCATTATGAACGGCGATTTAGACGAACTTATTTCAGCACTTACCCTTCACTATCAAAGCGAAAAATTAAAAGAGCAATAAAATAAAAATAGGTATTGACTTTTTCACTTTAGTGTGCTAAAATGCCTGTAAGCATAAATGGGTATGCTAAAGGCTGTGAACGGAAGCAAGTAGGTTTTCCTTAGGAGTCAAGAGAAGCGGCGGTTGGTGCAAGCCGTAATCTGAAGGTTTACTGAATACGGTCCGGGAGCTGCGGGAAAGAATTAAGTAAGTCCCGACGGGTTTCGCCCGTTAAAGCGAGTGAGTAGCACGGAAGTACGGTTTTTTTGTTTTACTCAATGAGGCAGGTTGCCGTGAGGAACCTGTAAACTGAGGTGGTATCGCGGATTATTATGTCCGTCCTCTGGTTATTTTCCGGAGGGCGGTTTTTTTATTGCCGGCTGTCCTCTGGAAGAAAAAAATGTATTATGGAAGGATGGTTAAAATGGCAGTAAAAATTATTATGTTGGTGGTATTCTTCGCGGTTATGATAGGTGTCGGAGTATACTGCAGAAAAAGTGCGACAAATGTATCAGGCTTCGTTTTGGGCGGAAGAAATGTAGGTCCCTGGCTTACGGCTTTTGCTTACGGTACATCTTATTTCTCAGCGGTTATTTTCGTAGGCTATGCAGGTCAGTTCGGTTGGAAGTTCGGTGTAGCTTCAACCTGGATTGGTCTCGGTAACGCCTTTATCGGTTCTCTTCTTGCCTGGATTATCCTGGGAAGAAGAACACGTCTTCAGACTCAGCATCTCGGAACGGCCACAATGCCTGAATATTTCGGTAAGCGTTTTGAGAGCAACTCTTTGAAAATAGTTGCTTCGGCAATTGTTTTCATATTCTTAATTCCTTATACAGCATCACTTTACAACGGCCTTTCTAGACTCTTTGAAATGGCATTCCCCGGTGTATCCTACAACGTATGCGTTATTATAATGGCGGTACTTACGGGTATCTACGTTATCGCAGGCGGATATATGGCAACAGCAATCAACGACTTTATCCAGGGTATCATAATGATCGGCGGAATCATAGCGGTTATCGGTGCCGTACTGGGCAGCCACGGCGGATTCGTTGCATCGCTTACAGAGCTTGCCGAGGTTGAATGTGTAAATGTCAACGGAGATGTGCTTCCCGGCGGATTTGCTTCATTCTTCGGTCCCGATCCCTTCGGACTTTTATGTGTTGTAATTTTAACTTCCCTTGGTACTTGGGGTCTTCCTCAGATGGTTCAGAAGTTTTATGCGATAAAGAGCGAAAACAATATTTTCAAGGGTACAATAATTTCCACGATATTTGCAATTATCGTTGCAGGCGGATGCTACTTCTTGGGCGGCTTCGGAAGAATTTCCGGTATCGAAGCAGAAGCAGGGACACCTGTTGGCGGATTTGATGCCGTTGTTCCCAAAATGCTTGAAAATCTTCCCGATATTTTAATCGGTGTTGTAATCGTTTTGGTTCTTTCAGCATCCATGTCAACTCTTTCAAGCCTTGTTTTAACATCAAGCTCGACCCTTACTCTTGATATGATAAAGGGACACATCGTTAAGAATATGTCTGAGAAAAAGCAGGTATTCGTTATGCGAATCTTCATCGTTGTGTTCATCGCAGTATCTGCATTCATTGCAATCAATAAGGATAAGCTTGGCTATATAGCAGATATGATGGGTATTTCCTGGGGTGCTCTTGCAGGTGCGTTCCTTGCCCCCTTTTTATACGGCTTGTACGGCAAGTGGGTTACAAAAGCATCTGTATGGGCAAGCTTTGCATTCGGCTCTCTTTTAATGATAGCAAATATGCTCTTTAGAGGAAGCTTCCCTGCTGTTTTACAGTCTCCCATCAACTGCGGTGCAGCTGCAATGATCGGCGGACTTATCATAGTTCCCGTTGTCAGCCTTTTAACTCCTAAAATGAAGAAGGAAAAGGTTGATCCTATGTTCGCCTGCTACGACAGAAAGGTACTTGTTAAGGCAACAGATGCCCTTGGCGAAGAAGAATAAAATTAAAGCATACGGCCTTGCCGTATGCATACCAATCGGGAAAGACCTTCCCGATTGGTATGCATTAGCAAATTACCCTTTTGAAAGGAAGGTAAAAATATGCCTATTACAGATTTTCTTGAAAAAAATGCGAGACTTCATCCAAATGAAATTGCTCTGGTTGAAGTAAATCCCGCAAATCAGCCGGATAAAAACTTATCCTGGCACGAATACAGCCTTATTGAGGCTACGGCAGGGGAAAAATACCGCCGTGAAATCACCTGGAAGGAGTTTGACGTTGCGGCAAACCGCTTTGCAAACCTTCTTCTTACAAGAGGTGTTAAAAAGGGAGACAAGGTTGCAATTTTAATGATGAACTGCATCGACTGGCTTCCCATCTATTTCGGAATACTGAAATCCGGTGCCATTGCGGTTCCCATGAACTTCCGCTTTTCCGCAGAGGAAATTGAGTATTGCTCTGATTTGGCAGACGTTTCTGTTCTGGTTTTCGGTCCCGAATTTACGGAGAGACTTAATTTGGTTCTTCCGAAGCTTGAAATTAAGCACTATTTCTTTGTAGGTGACGATAAGCCTGATTTTGCGGACAGCTATGAAGAGATGATTGGCTACTGTTCATCCGGAGCTCCTGCCATTGAAATTGATGATGAGGACGACGGTGCAATTTACTTCTCATCAGGTACAACAGGCTTCCCCAAAGCTATTTTGCACAGACATAAGGCTCTTGTTACATCCTGTCAGGTAGAGCAGAAGCATCACTCCCAGGGAAGAGAGGACGTGTTCTTATGTATTCCTCCTCTTTACCATACAGGTGCAAAGATGCACTGGTTCGGTTCGCTTTTATCCGGAAGCAAGGCTGTTATATTAAAGGGTATCAAGCCTGAGTGGATTCTCCAGACGGTATCTGACGAAAAGGCAACAATTGTATGGCTTCTTGTTCCGTGGGCACAGGATATATTGGATGCAATTGAGCGTGGCGAGATTAATCTTTCCGATTATAACCTTTCTCAGTGGAGACTTATGCACATCGGAGCACAGCCCGTTCCGCCTTCACTTATAAAGAGATGGAAGGAAGTATTCCCGAACCACGAGTATGATACAAACTACGGACTTTCAGAATCAATCGGTCCCGGTGCAGTTCACCTTGGCGTTGAAAATATACATAAGGTTGGTGCAATCGGTGTTCCCGGATACAAGTGGGAAGTTAAGATTATTACAGATGAAGGCAACGAAGCGAAGCAGGGTGAGGTTGGCGAACTTTGCTTGAAGGGCGACGGCGTAATGAAGTGCTATTACAAGAATCCTGAGGCTACAAGAGAAGTCTTGACACCTGACGGTTGGCTCTATACAGGAGATATGGCAAAGCAGGACGAAGACGGCTTTATCTATCTTGTTGACCGTAAGAAGGATGTTATCATAACAGGCGGTGAAAATATTTATCCCGTGCAGATTGAGGACTTCCTCCGTGCAAATGATAAGGTAAGCGACGTGGGCGTAATCGGTCTTCCTGATGAGAGACTTGGCGAAATTACGGCAGCAATTATTCAGCTTAAGGAAGGTGTAACAGCGACAGTGGAGGAAATGGATGAATACTGCACTGCCCTTCCCAGATATAAGAGACCTAAGAAAATCATCTTTGCCGAAATTCCCAGAAATGCAACAGGTAAAATTCAGAAAAATGCTCTTCGTGAGCGTTACGGGGCATCCCGTCTTGTTGAGGCAGAAACAACAAAATAAGATTTAAGAGCCGCCAGATGGCGGCTCTGTTTTTGTGTTTCTTCTTGACAATTTTGCATATATTGGTATAATAAGGATATATTTGTTTTAAAGGGGAATATCAGATGATTCATGACAACATACTTTCGGCATTGGGAAATACGCCCATGATACGTCTTAATAAAATGGGCAGGGAAAAAAGTGCCGAAATTTTAGTTAAATTTGAAGGTCTTAATGTGGGCGGGTCCATAAAAACAAGAACTGCATACAATATGATCCGTGTGGCAAGAGAAAAGGGAATAATAAACGAAAATACCGTAATTGTGGAGCCTACCAGCGGAAATCAGGGGATAGGTCTTGCTCTTGTGGGTGCGGTTATGGGATATAAGACAAAAATCATTATGCCCGATTCCGTTTCCGAGGAGAGAAGAAAATTAGTTCGTCACTACGGTGCAGAAGTAATTCTGATACATGATGACGGAAACATCGGCGAATGTATCGATAACTGCTTGAAGACTGCACTTAAAATGGCCTCTGAGGATAAAAACGTATATGTTCCACAGCAGTTTGAAAACGAAGCAAATACCCAGGCACAGAGAAATTACACCGCAAGGGAAATTTTAGAAGAGGTGGGCCGTCCTATTCACGGCTTTTGCTCCGGAATCGGCACAGGCGGAACAATAACCGGTATCGGAGAAGTGTTAAAGGAAGAAAACCCCGATATTGAAATATGGGCGGTTGAGCCTGAAAACGCTGCAATACTTGCAGGCGGAAATATCGGCACTCACCTTCAGATGGGAATAGGTGACGGAATAATTCCTGCCATATTAAACAACAAAATCTATTCCGATATATGCATAATTTCAGATGAAGAGGCAATTAAAACGGCCAAAGACCTGGCAAGAATGGAAGGAATTATGTGCGGAATATCCGGTGGTACCAACGTGGCTGCGGCAATAAAGCTTGCCCAAAAGCTCGGTGAAGGAAAAACCGTTGTAACGGTGCTTCCCGATACAGCAGAACGCTATTTTTCGACACCTCTTTTTGAAAATGAATAATGTTTTATCCGTAAGAGAAAGTTCTCTTACGGATTTTTTATTGGTGAAAATTGACAAAAAATGAAAGGTGGATTTGGTTAATTTGTTTTCAAATTGATATTGCTTTTTTCATTAGGATTTGATAAATTATAATATAGAATCCGGAAAGTATGGTTTTCGGATAAATAAAAAAATAACGGAGGAAAAAACAATGAAAAAGTTACTCGCACTCATGTTGGCACTTGCAACACTTTTCTGCTTCGCAGCTTGCGGCGGCACTGAAGAAGTTGCAGAAAACACAGATGCAGAAGGCATCAAGGTTGGTTTCATCTTCTTACACGATGAAAACTCCACATACGACAAGAACTTCTTAGACGCAGCTATGGCAGCTAAGGAAGCTCTCGGTCTTACAGACGAGCAGGTTATCGTAAAGGTAAACATTCCTGAAGGTAACGAATGCTACGAAGCAGCTGCAGAATTAGTTGATGCAGGTTGTGACGTAATCTTTGCTGACAGCTTTGGTCATGAAGACTTCATGATCCAGGCAGCTAAGGAATTTACTGACGTTATATTCTGCCACGCTACAGGTACAAAGGCTCACACAGAAAACCTTCCCAACTTCTACAATGCGTTCGCTTCTATCTATGAAGGACGTTACCTTGTAGGTGTTGCAGCAGGTCTTAAGCTCAACGAAATGATCGAAAACGGCGAAATCACAGCTGAACAGGCTAAGATCGGTTATGTTGGTGCTTTCCCCTATGCAGAAGTTAAGTCCGGTTACACATCCTTCTTCCTCGGTGCACGTTCTGTTTGCCCCGAAGCTACAATGGATGTCAAGTTCACAAACTCCTGGTTTGACATCGCTCTTGAAAAGGAAGCTGCTAACGCATTAATCGCTGATGGTTGCGTACTTATCAGCCAGCATGCTGACTCTGAGGGTGCTCCCAAGGCTTGTGAAGAAGCAGGTGTTCCCGATGTTGCTTACAACTTAGACACAAGAGAATGGGGTCCCAACACAGCACTTGTATCTTCCAAGATCAACTGGCAGCCCTACTTTGAACACATGATCACATCTGTTCAGAACGGCACTCCCATCACTCAGGACTTCTGCGGTGGCCTTGAAGAAGGCGTTGTTATGACTCTTGGTCTTAACGAAGCAGTTGCAGCAGAAGGCACAGCAGAAAAGATGGAAGAAGTAAAAGCTGCTTTAATCGCAGGCGAAATCAACGTATTCGATACAGCTAACTTCACAGTTG
Organism: Clostridia bacterium; assembly: GCA_017536285.1. The sequence goes on along the minus strand of JAFXHP010000069.1, from coordinate 17,817 downwards.
GCGGAGAAGCTGTTACAAGCTACATGGCTGACGTTGACTCTGACGCTGCATTCACAGGTGACACAGAAGTTATCATCGACGGTGTATTCGCAGAATCTTCCTTCAGATCTGCTCCTTACTTCGATCTTGATATCGACGGTATCACAATTAAATAAGTTATTGCTTATTAACAGTAAGAGCAAGGGAAACCTTGCTCTTATTTTTTTGTCGATAAATGTTGACGGAAAAGTTAAAATCTGCTATAATGTAAGCTATATAAGTGTGTATTAATGCGGAGGAGTGATGAAATGAGCAAGGCTGCAATAGAACTTAAAAACATAACAAAAACCTTCGGAAGCGTAGTTGCCAACAAAAATGTAAATCTCACCGTAAACAAAGGGGAAATACTTTCTATTCTGGGCGAAAACGGAAGCGGAAAAACTACCCTTATGAACATGATTTCGGGAATTTATTCTCCCGACGAGGGTGAGATTTTTATTGATGGGATGCCTGCGGTGATTTCCTCGCCGAGAGATGCTTTTGACTACAAAATCGGAATGATTCATCAGCACTTTAAATTGGTCGAAGTGTTTGATGCAGCGGAAAACATCATTTTAGGCCTGGAGGACGAAGGAAAGTTTGACAAAAAGGCATATATTGGCAAAATAAATGAAATCAACAATCAGTACGGTTTTGGTATGGACCCCTTAAAGAAAATTTATGAAATGTCCGTATCTGAAAAACAGACTGTTGAAATCATAAAAGTTTTATTCCGTGGTGCCGATATTCTTATCCTGGACGAGCCCACGGCGGTTTTAACCCCTCAGGAAACGGAGAAGCTTTTTGATGTTTTAAGAGAGATGCGTGATGACGGCAAGGCGATTATTATCATAACCCACAAGCTTAATGAGGTTATGGAAATTTCAAATCGTGTAGCGGTACTCCGTAAGGGGGAGTACATAGGAACTGTTGAAACCAAGGATACATCAGAAACAGAGCTTACGGAAATGATGGTTGGTAAAAAGATAAGCCTTAATATTGAAAGAAAAGAACCTGAAGGAGTTACCGAGCGTCTCGTGGTAAAAAATATCAACTGCAAGAGCCGTGAGGGAGTAAAGCTTCTTGAAGATATTTCCTTTACTGCAAATGCTGGTGAAATTTTAGGTATTGCAGGTATTGCAGGAAGCGGACAGAGAGAGCTACTGGAGGCTATAGCAGGTCTTCAGCATATGGAAACAGGAGATATTTTATATAAAGATCCCAATACAGGATTGGTTGAAGATTTAAAGGATAAAACGCCCGTCGAGATAAGAGAAATGGGTGTAAGACTTTCCTTCGTTCCTGAAGACAGACTGGGCATGGGCCTGGTTGGAAATATGGACATTGTGGATAACGTAATGCTAAGAAGTTACAAAAAGGGTAAGAGCGTTTTCCTTGAGAGGAAGGCACCCAAGGACCTGGCGGAAAAAATTATCGACCAGCTTGAGGTAGCAACTCCGGATGCCAACACTCCGGTAAGAAAATTATCCGGAGGTAACGTGCAGAAGGTTCTGGTTGGCCGTGAGATAGCATCAAGCCCCACTGTTTTAATGGTTGCATATCCCGTAAGAGGTCTTGATATAAACTCCTCATACACAATATACAATCTGTTAAACGAGCAGAAAGAAAAGGGCGTTGCGGTTATATATGTAGGCGAAGACCTGGATGTTCTTTTAGAGCTTTGTGACAGAATATTGGTTTTGTGCGGCGGAAAGATAAGCGGAATTGTTGATGCAAGAACGACGACGAAAGAAGAAGTCGGTCTTTTGATGACAAGGCTTAACGGAGGTGAAGGTAATGAGTAATGTAAAGCATCACGAAAGCATGTTTCATATTTCAAAACGTGATGACATGCCTATGGTAAAGGCCTGGGCGGTGCGAATTATAAGCATCTTAATTGCCTTGGCTGTTTGTGCCTTTGTTATAGTTCTTTTATCAAAGCAAAACCCCCTTAAGGTTTTCGGAGTAATGTTTGAAGGCTCGTTCGGTACTTCCAGAAGAATCCTTAAGCTGTGTCAGAATATTGCGATGCTCCTTTGCATATCCCTTGCTGTAACGCCTGCGTTCAAAATGAAATTCTGGAACATAGGAGCAGAGGGACAAACCCTTGTGGGATGTCTTGCATCAGCTGTAATGATGCTTTATTTCGGACAGACAATGCCTCTTTGGATACTTCTTCCCTTAATGCTTATAGTAAGTATAATAGCAGGTGTAATCTGGGGTATAATCCCTGCGTTTTTCAAGGCGAATTTCGGGACAAACGAAACTCTTTTCACCCTTATGATGAACTATGTTGCAACTCAGGTTGTATAGGTGTTTATCGCTGTTAAGGTTAAGTCAGGTTCTCAGGTTATGGGCGTTATCCAGGGTGGATGGATGCCTAAGCTTTTCGGAAAAGATTATCTTATAAATATCATAATAGTTATACTTTTAACCATAGGAATGTATATCTATTTCAAGTATTCGAAGCACGGATATGAAATTTCCGTTGTGGGTGAAAGTGAAAATACGGCACGTTATATAGGAATAAATGTAAAAAAAGTAATTATGCGTACCATGGCGTTATCCGGCGGTCTTTGCGGTCTGGCAGGCTTTTTGCTTGTAGCAGGTGAACATCACACGGTTGCTACAGACACTGTCGGCGGTATGGGATTTACGGCAATTATGGTTTCGTGGCTTGCTAAATTCAACCCCGTAGTAATGATGCTTGTATCCTTCCTCATTGCTTTCATGGAAAGCGGAGCGGGGGAAATCGCAACTCAGTGCGGACTCAATCAGAGCATCGCCGATATTCTTACGGGTATAATAATATTCTTCATCATCGGAAGCGAATTTTTTGTACAGTATAAAATCAATTTCCGACAGAAGCATAAGGAGGCATGAGTAATGTTTGCAACAATAATTAATAAAGCAATCGTGCAGGGCATTCCTCTGCTTTTCGGCTCCACGGGAGAAATAATAACAGAAAAATCAGGTAATCTTAATCTTGGTATTCCGGGAATTATGTATGTGGGCGGAAGTGCCGGTGTGCTTGGTGCATATCTTTATGAGAGAAGCTGCATGCTTTCCGGAACTGCACCTGTTGGCTTTTGGTGCATAGTTATTCCGCTTCTTTCATCCCTTTTAGGCTCTGCACTTCTTGCTCTTATCTACAGCTTTCTTACAATAACATTGAGAGCTAACCAGAACGTAACAGGACTTGCACTTACCACCTTCGGCGTGGGCTTCGGTGACTTCTTCGGCGGCTCTCTTACAAAAATTTTCGGCGAAGGCGGAAACCTTAATGTAAAGACTACGGCAGATTATTTTAAGGTAACCCTTCCTTTTGCGGACGAGCTCGGAGCGTTCGGTAAAATTTTCTTTTCCTATGGATTTTTGGTATATGTGGCAATTATAATTGCTTTTGTATCAGCGTTTATCCTTAAGAAAACCAGGGTTGGTCTCCATCTTCGTGCAGTGGGTGAAAATCCTGCAACAGCAGATGCTGCAGGAATAAGCGTTTCCAAGTATAAGTATGCAGCAACAATTATAGGTGGTGCCATAGCAGGTCTCGGCGGACTTTACTTTATAATGGACTATACCGGCGGCTCATGGACGAACGGCGGCTTCGGTGACCGTGGATGGCTTGCCATAGCTCTTGTAATTTTCGCACTTTGGAAGCCTAATGTGGGCATACTCGGTTCTTTCATTTTCGGTGGACTTTATATAGCCAGCGTTTATATTGAAGGCCTTGGAAATGCAACAAAAGAAATGATAAAGATGCTTCCTTACCTTGTAACAATAGTGGTACTTATTATAACAAGTATGAGAAATAAAAAGGAAAATCAGCCTCCTCAGAGCCTGGGACTTCCTTATTTCAGAGAAGAAAGATAAAAAATGTGCTGTGGCAAAGCCACAGCACATTTTTTTCATTTGCTTAAAAGAGTACTTACTGAAAAAGCGTTTTCAGTATCACGTTGGCGTTTTCTGTATTCAGAGGGAGTAAGGCCGTAAAACTTACGGAATTTCCTTGAAAAATAGCATGGATCGTCATGGCCTAAAGAAGATGAAATATCTCCTACGTCCATATCTGTTTCGACGATTAACTTCCCTGCCTTTCGCATTGAAAGGTCGGTTGCATATTTAAGGGGAGAAAGGCCTGTGACTTCCTTGAAAAGATGTATGAAATAATAGGCGTCAATTCCGCAGAGGGCTGCATATTCTTCGTTGGTTTTGTAAGGGAAGGGGTTGTTTTCTATTTCTCTTAAGGCAGGAAGAAGCTTTGTGTATTTTGCGGACTTTTTGCTTTCGTTTTTTATTTCCCTGGCAAGAAAGGACATGTAGTCAAGAAAAACAGAAACTGATTTAATTTCATAGCAAGGCTTTTGGCGGCGTATCTCCTCAATCATTGTATGAATGTAAGTGATAGCTGTGCTGTTTACCTGGGTGTGAAATATTTTAAGGGGAGAAAAACCTGTGGATTCCACAAGCTCACTTGCCGCATGGCCGGTAAAATGTACCCAGGCATAGCTTGTAAGCTCGGCAACACAGCGGTATCTCTGAAGAACTCCGGGAGGGTATATGATAATGTCTCCGGGGGCAAGATACGAAACTGAACCGTCTGCAAAATGATGTTCCATTTTTCCGGAAAACACATAAATTATCTGCCAGTCGGGAAGGCCGTTGGGGCGGTTCGTGCCGTAAGTTTTTGAAATCATATCCTTATAGTAGCCGGTATTGTTTATGTGAAGAAATTCATCTGAGGCGTTATGGATGCCGCTGGAATCCGTGCCATAGTAGGCTGATTGAAAAAGCATGGGATAAATCTCCTTTATATTACAAAATTGCTTTTTTATGAAATTTACAAATCCGAAAAGTGCATCTTGGCGTATTATAACACAGATTTTATAAAAAAGCAATATTGTCCTGTATTTAATCGCAATTTTGTTCATTGACTAAGTTTTCTATGTGTGTTATTATATTTAAAAGAATCTTAAATGTAAAAGGAGGATAAATATGAAAAGGTTTCTATGTGTTTTACTTGCTCTGGTCATGCTCTCCGGTATGATTATGGTCGCATCAGCAGCGGAGATTACCCTTACCGCATCGGATGTGGCTGATAAGTCAGATACAGGCGTAGCTGTTGTTGACGGAAGTATAAAAAGCTGGAAGGACGGGGGCTACGTTGGCTTCAAGGTAAAAATGGATGGTGTAAAGTCTATTTCAATGGAGGTTTCCACAGTTATCGTTGACTGGACAAACGGTGAGGCTTTCAGAATAAGACTTGACAACCCAAAAGACGGTGAGTTTTTGGGTTATATGCTTATAAATAAAAACGGCACCAATACATATAAAATGGCAGTTGAAGGCACCTTCACGGGTGAGAGAATGCTCTACATCGTGCAGAACTATCATATGCAGGGACACGTTGATATAAAGAGTGTTACTCTGTCATCTGAGGAATATACTCCTGAATTGCTGACTCCTGTGCCGGACAGTGATATTATTGATAATTATTCGGATACCTGGGTTGCAACAGACGGCCTGGGGAGACGTATTGCAGACTATGAAGAAGCCGGCCCCGTGAAAGAGGGAGAACGTCAGGTGGGAATTTTCTACTGGCCTAACCATCAGGGAGATAAGAGTGCGGTAATTGCATCTGAGGCTATAAAAAAATATCCCGAAGCTAAGAATGACTACGATCATCCCATTTGGTTTACAAAGGGTAACTCAAGTCCCGGTTCAATTTACTGGAATGAGCCTCTCTTCGGCTTTTACGATGGCGAGGATTACTGGGTATTCCGTCGCCATGCGGAAATGCTTGCAAATGCAGGCGTGGATGCCATATTCTTCGATTGCACCAACGGTGACAGAAGCTTTGTAATATCTGCGGGTATGTGCTTCAAGGCATTCCACGATGCAAGGGAAGCGGGCATTGATGCACCGAAAATTTCCTTCTATATGCCCATGGGTGCAACTCACGAAGAAAAATGGCGTATGTTAAAATCCGCTTATCTCAACTTCTACGAAAGCGGAGAATATGCTGACCTCTGGTTTATGCTTGACGGTAAACCCATGCTTCTTGCAAACGAAATTGAAGGCGGAACAGGCAGGGCGGATAAGGAAGATCCCGAAGATATGGGACTTGCTTCCGATATTAAAAAATTCTTTTCTGTAAGGGGAAGCGGTGCCCGCCGTGCAGAAGATTATCTTGAGGGAGATTGGCACTGGCTAAGCCCCTATCCTCAGCCTCTTCGTGGAATTTGTGATGACGGAAGAGCGGAATTTATAAACGTAGGCGTTGCTTTAAATGAATCATACGAAACCGGAGGCGTGGGTACAGAAGCCTTTTCCGATGAATATATAAAGGGCCGTAGCTATACTGAAGCTTTCGGCGAAGATTACAGACCTGAGGCAACTCGTCACGGCTATTTCATGCAGGAACAAATTTCACGCGCTTTAACAGAAGATCCTCACTTTGTATTTATTACAGGCTGGAACGAATGGCATGTAAGCCGTTCCAAGGAGCTCGGCGGAAAAACCAACGTATTTATCGACCTTTTCGATGATGAGGGAAGCCGTGATATTGAACCTACAAAAGGCCCCTTGGGTGACGACTATTATAATCTTATGGCTGACTTTATAAGGAAGTACAAAGGCGTTCGTCCTGCACCTTTAGCAAGCGGTGCAAAGACCATTGATATTAAAGGAGATGTCTCTCAGTGGGATGGCGTAGGTCCTGAGTTTGTTGCAGATATGGGCGGTTATGAAAGAGATGTATATTCAAATAAGGACGTGGAAACTCAGGAATTGCTTCACTATACCGCAAAGGTAAACAATGTAATATTGCGTTCCAAAGTAAGCTATGATGAAAAAAATATTTACTTTATGGTAAAAACTAAGGATGCCATAAAGGAAGGCAAAAACTTTATGCATCTTTATATAAACACCGACAGAAACTATCAGACAGGCTGGGAAGGCTATGACTATGCCGTAAATATCGGTGAACTCGGCAAGGTTTCAAAGTTTGGTGACAAGGCATACACACTTACTGACGCAGGAAAAGCAACTTACAGCATAAATGATAACGTAATGCAGCTTGCGATTCCCAGAAGCATAATCGGAAAAACAGCGGACGTTGAAATGGAATTCAAGTGGTCAGATTATGTCGATATTGCAGGCAATGTACTTAATTTCTATCAGGAAGGCTCAACTGCACCAATGGGACGTTTTAACTATCTTTATACAGAAATAGAGCAGAAGTCTCTCACCGAAACAGAAAGACTTAATCTTACAGATTGCACCGTGATGGTGGCAGGCAAAAACGAAATGGTTGCAAACGGCGGAAAAATGAAGGTTTATGAGCCGGATATAAGATATTCTACTGTTACTGAAAACGGCATGCTCTATTTCCCCGCAGTAGCACTTTCCGACATTTTAGGCTACGGAAGAACAAAGGTTGAGTGGGGCAATGTTGAAAGCGATATGTTAATTGTGAAGACTCACACCCTTGAAAATTCCACCGATGAGGATGCGACGTGGAACGGAAAGAAGATTGTTTCTACATGGATTTATACAACGGCAGGCACAAACGAAGTATTTATCGGAGGAAGAAGTGCTACGCTCACTCATCCTGTTAAGGTTATAAACGGACTTTGCTATGTTCCGGCAAGCCTGCTTTCCGATTGCTTCGGATATAAATTAACAAATAACGGCGATGTGTGGACAATGACAAAATCCGGCGTGTCTGCTGAGCTTACAGTTAAAGCGGCAGAGCTTATTAGATAAGGAGGCATTGATATGAAGAAAATATTATCATTATTATTTGTTTGTTCGTTAATACTTTGCCTTATGATTCCTGTATCGGCTGCCGAATATCTTGATAAGTCTGCTTTTACGGTAAGGGTTTCAAGCCTTTATCCCGAATCAAGCGTTGAACATATAATTGACGGTGATGCAAAAACCTATTGGCATTCTTTTTACAGAGCAGAAGGCTCTTCCATCGTGGAAAAGGATAAGGTGCCTTTCTACATTTACATTGAGCTTCCGACAGAGGAACTTATTTCGGGCTTTACCTACACTCCCCGTATTGACAACACAAACGGAACTGCAAGAAGCTATAAATTTTACGCATCAAGCGACGGAGAAACAGCTTATCTTATAGATTCCGGTGAAGGCATTCAGGACAAAACGCCCTTTACGAAGGATTTTGGAAAGAGCTATAGGGTGAAGGGAATTGTATTTGAAATCACATCAAGTGTTAACTCATACGGCACCTGTGCGGAATTCGACCTTATAAGGGGAAGCGGAAAGGAAAATGAAATTCCCAAAGGCTCTTATGTAAGCATGAAGGGCGGAAGTGCTACACTTGCCCCGGAGGAGGACCCTTATTATGTAAAAAATCCCATTAAAAGAGACGGATGGAAAGTAAGTGTAAACAGTGTAAGAGAAACTTCTCCCGCTTCTTTGATGACAGATGGAGATAAAGAAACCTACTGGCATTCGAATTACACAAATGAGGGAAAGACAATAACAAGTCACGACGAGCCTCCTTATCTCATTACAGTTGAGCTTCCGAAAGCCGATTATGTAAGCGGACTTTCCTACACTCCCCGTCAGGATCAGGGAACGGGCAGATTTTTAACATATAACGTATATGCATCAGATTCTCTTGACGGCGAAAAATATCTTGTAAAAAGCGGAGAGTTTAAAAACAGCCCGGCAAACGGAAATGTTGACTTCGGAATAAACATAAAGGCAAAGGTATTTATTCTTGAAGCTACAGCCACTCAGGGCGGCTACGGCACCTGTGCAGAAATAAATTTAAGCGGTAAGGATGATAAATATAATTCTGCAGAAAGTGCGGAGGCCTTTGAGGAAGCTATGGCTGAAATAAGACCTTATACGGTAAATACCGAGGGCTTCGTTATTACGGCAAACTCCTCCTGGAACGATAATATGACAGCAGCTGCGGCGTTTGACGGAAAGAATAATACAATCTGGCACACCGATCCCGCCGACAAAGGCAAAACCTTTGTTATAACCGTAGATATGGGAAAGGAACATTCCTTAAAAGGATTTGACTATGTGCCCAGAAACAATGACGATTCGGGATTTTGGTTCAAATTCTCGGTTTTAGGCAGTGTTGACGGCAAAGACTATTTTGACTTAAACGGAGAAATGATTGAAATAACACAGGAAGAAATGGATAAGAAAAAGACCTATCATTTCGATTTTCCTGCAATCGAGGATGTAAAATTTTTAAAAATCGAAATTCATTCAAGCTTTTTAGGGCACGCTTCTGCCGGTGAATTTGTTCTTTACGAAACAAGGGAAAGCTTCAATAATGCAAATAAAAAGGACACTGAAAAATACGTTCTTGCAATAGGCAGAAAAGAAATAACTGCAGAGCATAACGATGAAAAAACGGAAATTACCTTGGACGTTGCTCCCTATATTGATAATGGCAGAACAATGATTCCTTTAAGAGGACTTCTTGAGGCAATGGGGGCTACCATCGAGTGGCAGGGTGATACAAGAACAATCGTGGTTAAGAAGGATGTAAATGTAATAACCCTTCAGATTATTAACAACCTTGTTTATGTGTATAAGTATGTGGGCGGCGAATATAAAACTGTTCGTTATACTTTGGATGTACCGCCTAAAATCAAGGATTCAAGAACCTTTATTCCCATAAGATTTATTTCCGAGCACCTTGGATATTCTGTGACATGGAATGGCGAAACTCAGGAAATTACAATAGAAAACAAGTAAGAAAAGTGCTGTGGCTTTGCCACAGCACTTTTTTACATCTCCTTTTACATAAGGGAAAGGTATAGCTTTTTGATATCCTCTATGGTAACTTCTCTTGGGTTACCCGGGCGACAGGCATCATAAAATGCACTTTCGGAAAGAAAGTCAACGTCATCTTCCGAGGCGATATCCCGGAGGTCTTTTGGGATTTTAAGGGCGGAAGACAAGCTTTTTACAGCTTCGATTGCCGCATCCTTTGCTTCTTCTTCGGATAAAGTGTCTGTATTTTCGCAGCCCATAGCCTGTGCAATATGGCGGTATTTATCGCCCGTCCAGTCGCGGTTAAATTCCATAACGTGAGGGAGAATTATTGCATTGGCAACACCGTGCGGTGTTTTGTAAAAGGCACTTATGGGGTGAGACATCGAGTGAACTATGCCAAGTCCTGCATTGGAAAATCCCATTCCGGCAATAAACTGACCGAGAGCCATAGAAGAAAAAGCGTCTTTATTACCCTCTGCCGCATCCTTTAATGATGAGGCTATAAGGCGGATTGCATTTAAGGTTAAAATGTCTGAAAGCGGGGTTGCGTTTTTAGTTATATAACCTTCGATGGCGTGGGTTAAAGCATCCATTCCCGTGGCGGCAGTCAGGGAAGGAGGCATTGAAATCATCATGGAAGGATCAACAAATGCGGCCACGGGGATTGACTGATGGCAAATGCACACCATCTTTTTCTTATTATCAGAATCGGTAATTACAAAAAATACCGTGGCTTCTGCAGCACTTCCTGCCGTTGTTGGTACGGCCAAAAGAGGAACCGGGCGGTTTTTAACATTCTTAAATCCTTCTAAACTTACGACATCGGAAAATTCGGGGTTGGTTATGATTATTCCTATGGCTTTGGCTGTATCAATTGGACTTCCTCCACCGACCGCAAGAATAAAGTCGGCACCGGAGGCTTTGTATGCATCAACGCCCTTTGATACGCTGTCTGTAGAAGGGTTTGGCTCTACCTCGGAAAAAATTTCAAAGGGAATGTTGAATTTTTCCAGAATGTCTGTAACCTTGTCTGTGATTTTAGCAAGGCAAAGGTCATTGTCTGTTACAATAAAGGCTTTCTTTAATCCTCGGTGCTTCACTTCACCGGGGATTTCCTCGATAGCACCTTCTCCGTGATAAGAGGTTTCGTTAAAAATAAATTTATGCGGCAAAAAAATCATTCCTTTCAAGGAATAGTTTGCCGCATAGTATGTTTTCTATTCATTATCTTACATCTTTTGGTGATTTCCCCAGTATTTTAAAAAACACATTTCTGAAATGATTTGAGGAAGAAAAACCCGACCGCCAGCTTACTTCCTCAACGGGCATATCTGTCTGGGTAAGAAGATAAAGTGCGTGCTGTATGCACACATTATGCTTGTAATTTATGGGCGAAACGCCGGTTGCCTTTTTAAAGGCGGCATAAAAATGCGGCTCCGAATAGTTGCAGAGGGATGCAAGATGGGAAACGGTTATGCTTTTATTATAGTTCTGCTCAATGTATTCTATGGCGGGTAAAACAGCAGAAAGGGCAGGGTTACCCACGGTCAGTTTTCCTGAAAGATCAGAAAGAAGTAGATAAAATTTTCCCAGAGCCTCTAAGTGGTTACTTTTGTAGGCAGTATGAATTTCATCAAATATATCTCCGGGATAATTTTTTAAAATCTGAAAAGGGAAGGCTGAAAAAGCTTTTCTGTCGGTAAATGAAAAGCTGACAGAATAAAATATTACCTCCGGCTCACCTTGCCAGAAGGAATAGTATTTTGTGCCTGCGGCGATATAAATAAGGTCACCTTCGCTTGCGGAAAGAGTTTTGCCATGATATAAAAACTCCGCAGTGCCGCATAAAAGGTAACCTATGCAGGGGCTTGTGAAGGTAATAAAGTCCCCGGTTGTGTGATGTTTGGGATAAGCGTATTTATCCATATAAAAGGATTTTACATAAAATTTCTCGTTCATACAATCACCGAATCATAGAATAGTTACTTTTTTTGATAGTATACGCTATTGAAAAGCTTTTGTCAAGATAGTATACTTAAGCCGAGGAGTGATATTATGGAAATAAAGCAGATTATTTTTCCCGAAGTAAATAAAGTAGAAATTGTAACTAAAAATGAAGAATTAAAGCCAGGCTCGGTTTGCGTAAGAACTATGGTAAGTACGGTAAGCCCCGGAACAGAGAGAGCAAACATCACGGGCGATTTAAATGTTTCGGCATCAACCGAGCCGCCTAAGGAAGCTAAATTCCCAAGAGTTTCAGGCTACAGCTCCGCAGGTATTGTTGAAGCTGTTGGCGAATGTGTTAAGGATTTTAAGGTGGGTGACCGTGTTGCCCTTTACTGGAGCTTACACAAGGATTATAATATAGTAGCAAGAAATCAGGTTGTGAAAATCCCGTCGGAGGATATATCGTATAACGAAGCAGCACTTTCGTTTATATCCACATTCCCCATGGCGGCAATAAGAAAAACCCGTCTGGAAATGGGAGAAAGTGCCCTTGTAATGGGACTTGGAACGCTTGGACAGATTGCGGTAAGGCTTCTTAAGGCGTCGGGGGCAACTCCTATAATTGCAGCGGACCCCATAAAGGAAAAAAGAGATGCGGCCTTGATGGGCGGTGCAGATTACGCACTTGATCCTTTAGAAAACGGCTTTGCCGAAAAGGTAAAGGAGCTCACCGGCGGCGGAGCAAAGGTAGCAATTGAAGTAACCGGTGTTGGGGCAGGACTTTCAGGTGCTCTCGACTGTATGGCACAGTTTGGAAGGGTTGCACTCCTTGGCTGTACAAGAGATAAAAACTTTACGATAGACTATTACAGAAAGGTGCATGCACCGGGCATCAGCTTAATCGGTGCACATACTATTGCACGCCCTGAGCATGAATCATCCCCAGGTTTATTTACCCACCGTGACGATATGATAGCGGTATTAAATCTTTTGAAATACAAGAGAATTTCCTTTGATGATATGCTTGGCGAGGTTTATTCCCCTGCTGATTGCGAAAAGGTCTATGATAGACTTATAAATGATAAAAATTTCCCTGCAGTAGTGCAGTTTGACTGGAGGTTGCTTTGATGAGAAGAATAAAGGCAGTGCAAATCGGCCTCGGTCATGACCATGCCCCGGCACCTTTTGTAACAATGCCCTATTTAAGCGATTTATTTGAGCTTTGCGGCCTTGTTATTCCGTCAGAGGAAGAAGGAAAATATGACCGAAAGAAAGGGGCGGTAAAGGCTCCTTTAATGACTCTTTCCGAAGCCCTTGAAAATGAAGAAATCGAAGCGGTATTTATCGAAACCGAGGAAAAATACCTTACGAAATATTCCATCTTATCCTTAAAGGCGGGAAAACACGTTTATATGGATAAGCCCGGCGGAAGCGACCACGAGGAATTTTTAGAGGCAATACGCCTTGCAAAGGAAAAGGGAAAGGTTCTTCATATGGGCTATATGTACCGTTATAACCCGGTAATTTCCGATTTAATGAAGAAAATCAAAGAAGGCTACTTGGGTGAAATATTCAGCGTTGAAGCACAGATGAACGGCATTTCTCCCCCCACGGAGGAAAAGCGTCATTGGCTTTCCGGCATCGACGGCGGAATGATGTACTTTTTAGGCTGCCATATGGTTGACCTTGTTATAAGCATTTTGGGTGAGCCTGAGGAAATTATCCCCCATAATATAGCAACGGGACATTCTGGCAAAGCGGTAAATGACTACGGTCTTGCAATTTTTAAATATAAAAACGCACAGGCCATTGTCAAAAGCTCTGCCGCAGAATACGGCGGTTTCCCGAGAAGACAGCTTGTTGTGTGCGGAAGCAAGGGAACTGCTGAGGTTAAGCCTCTCGAAATGCATTCAGGCGGTGATGCTCACCACACAACCGTTTGCTATTATATGAATCCCGTGTGGAATGATATGGGAGAAACTTTGGTTAGCGAAGAATATGACCGCTATAAAGCGTTGATTGAGTCCTTCGGTCTTGAAATACTTGGGAAAATAGAAAATCCCTACACGGCGGAATATGAAATTGCAGTCCATAAGGCAACCCTTAAGGCGGCAGGAATTATAAAGTGAGGTAAATTATGAAAGCGATACTTGTAAATGACGATAAGTCCTTAAGATGGGACGAGGTTGAAAATCCCGTAATAAAGCCCGATGAGGTATTAGTTGAAATCCACGCCGCTGCACTTAACCGAGCAGATTTAATGCAGAGAGAAGGAGACTATCCTCCGCCCCCGGGATGCCCCGAATGGATGGGACTTGAAATTGCAGGCGTAATAAAGGAAGTAGGAATTGTTGCCAAGGAAAATTCCAACTGGAAGGTGGGCGACAAGGTTTGTGCATTACTTGGCGGTGGCGGCTATGCCGAATTTGTCAGCGTAAGATATGATATGTTAATGCCGGTGCCTGCTAACTGCACAATGGTTGAAGCATCCGCCATTCCCGAAGCCTTTGCAACGGCTTATCTTAATCTTTTCATCGAAGGCGGAATAAAGGAAGGAAACACCCTTTTAATGAATGCAGGTGCTAGCGGACTTGCAAGCGTAATTATTCCTATGGCAAAGGCTTTCGGCGTAAGGGTTATTACAACGGTTCTGACAGAAGACAAAAAGGAAGCAATAGCCCATCTCAACGCCGACAGAGTGGTAGTATCGGAGAAAGAAGATATAGTTGAGGTTCTTAAGGAAGAACTCAGTGCAGGTCACGGCGTTGATGTTGCAATTGACTGTCTCGGCGGAGATTTTATGGGCAAGTGCATCCACTACCTGACACACGGTGCACGCTGGATAATGATTGCAGCCCTTGCAGGCACGAAAACAGAAATTGACTTAAAGAACATATATGTAAGAAATGTCAGAATAATCGGAAGCACACTGCGTTCAAGAACTCCCGATATGAAGGCGTTTATCCTTTCTGAGCTTGTTAAAAACGTATACCCGAAAATTGAAGCGGGACAGGTCATGCCCACAATTTACAAGGTTTTACCCATAACCGAGGCAGAAAGTGCCCATGACATTTTATATAAGGGTAAAAACGTAGGTAAAGTGGTACTTACCGTTAAGTAAATGCGATAATATCCGAATTCGTTTTTTCGCCGTTACGTTGTTAAAATATTCGCAAATGCATCAGCATTAGCTCAGTTTTTGCCGTTTTAGGTGCGTTCGGATGCTAACACATTTGCTTAAAGAATAATGTTGATTTTTGTCCGTCCGTATGGTATAATACGGACGGATTTTTTATTGGAAAGAGACGGTAAAATGATTAAAGATAAAGCTTTTTACAGAGAGTTTTTCAGCCTTTATGTTATGCTTGTGCTTCAGAATGTGATAGTTCTCGGCGTAAACCTGGCTGACAATATAATGATAGGCTCTTACAGCGAAACGGCACTTTCCGGAGTTGCGGCGGTAAACCAGATTCAGTTTGTGTTTCAGCAGATTATTATGGGCTGCGGCGATGCAATCGTTGTTCTCGGAAGTCAGTACTGGGGGCAGAAAAGATGCAAAGAAGTTAATAAAATTTCTTTTTCTGCCATGACGCTGGCACTTTTTGCTGCAGTCATCCTTTTCACCCTTGCCCTTTTTATCCCGGAAAAGGTAGTGGGAATTTTTACACCCACCGAGGCAATTGTGGCATCTGGCGTTGAGTATATAAATATCATAAAATATACATATATAATTTTCGCAATCACAAACGTTCTTCTTGCAACGCTTCGGTGCGTGGAAACGGTAAAAATAGCGTTTTTGGTTTCCCTTGCAACACTACTCATAAACTGCTCCATAAACTTTCTTTTAATTGAAGGTCGCTTCGGCTTTCCCGAGCTTGGCGTAACGGGTGCGGCAATAGGAACGCTTACGGCAAGAATAATAGAACTTGTTATCGTTATAATTTATGTTGCATTTTACGATAAAAAGCTTAAGATAAAGCTTACTGAGTACATAAAGATAGATAACAAGCTTTATTCCGACTATATAAAAATTGCTCGCTCTGTTGTATTGGTTGCGGCAATGTTCGGTGTATCAACGGCTCTTCAAACCGTAATCTTAGGTCATATGTCCGATGCGGCAATTGCGGCAAATTCCGTATCCACATCCCTTTTCCAGACCCTTAAGGTGGCATCCATCGGTGCATCTGCCGCAACGAGCGTTATCATAGGAAAGGCTGTGGGAACAGGAAACATAGAAAAGGTTAAAAGCTATACAAAAACCCTTCAGATTATGTTTATCATAATAGGAGCTGTTACAAGCACCCTTTTATTCTTCTTAAGGATTCCGATTTTGTCTCTTTATGATTTAAGCGAGGAAACAAAATATCTTGCTAATGCATTTATTTTGGTGCTTTGTGTAACGGGCTTTGGTACGGCATATCAGATGCCTGCATTAACCGGTATAGTAAGGGGCGGGGGAGATCCCGACTTTATCTTGAAAAACGATATTATAAGCATATGGTGCATCGTTCTTCCCGTGTCATTTCTTGCGGCGTTCTACTGGCACTGGCATCCCATTTCCGTGGTGTTCTGCTTAAACGCCGATCAGATTTTCAAATGCGGTGCGGCGGCAATTAAAACCAACAGCTACACCTGGATAAAGAGTTTGACTAGAGATAAAAACTCCTGAAGCATTGCTTCAGGAGTTTTCTTTTCTGTACCTTCCGGGACTTGTTTTCATAATTTTCTTGAATACACGGCAAAAGCTTTTTGAGTCGGCAAAGCCAACCTGAAATGCAACCTCATCAAGCATTGCTCTGCTTTCCTTAAGGTGCATACAGGCAATTTCCACGCGGTGGCGGTTAAGCACACTGTAAAATGTTTCCCCGGTGATTTTTTTAAATACTCTGCAGAAATTGCTCTTGCTGTATCCGCATTTTTCCGAAACGTAGTCGACACTTAACTGTTTTGAATATTCTTTATATATAATCTGAATTGCCTTTTCAACTCTTATGATATCGCGTATGTCCTTCGACTGAATATCTGTATTTTCGTTTTTGGCAAAATCACGTATAAGAATGTGACATATCTTGAAAATATTTCCTTTTACGGCAAGATCCGAAAATTCCGTGCGGTTTGTCATTAAAAACGCGGTTTCGTTAAGGAGTGTACGGAGCTTTATTCCTGCATCACTGTTCTCGCACTTTTCTATAAGAACATTAAAGTTGAATTTCATAAATAAATCAAAGTGTTTGCCAAGTAATCCCGGGCCGGTTTCTATGGTAAGCATTTTTGCTTTTTTGGGAGACTTAAGCTCGTGAGAAGCCATAGGCTTGACAAAAGCAAGGTCGCCTTCTTTCAGCACATATTTTCTGTTGTCGATTATTATTTCATATTCACCCTCTATGCAATAGCTTAATTCTATTTCGGGATGCCTGTGAAGGGGAAAATCCTCGGAGGGACCTGAAGATACAAAGTATGCGTCTTTATCCGTCAGCAATTTCTGGTAAATCAAATTAATCAACTCCTCTCAAAAACAGTATAACACCAAGAAAAAGTCAAATCAATACATTTGTGAATATTTGCGAATTTTTTAAGAATAAACATCCTTGCCGAAGAAAAAGTAAGGATGTATACTTGAAGTAAACAGGAGGGGTTTATATGAAAGACCTATTTATGGGGGCAGCCCGTGAGATAATAACACCGAAAGTCGGAGCTCTTTTGTACGGATATGTTCCCGATTTACATTCCACGAAGGTGGCAGATGACCTTACGGCAACCGCGTTTTATTTCAGACAAGGGGAAAAAGAGGCCCTTATGATAAGCCTTGCGGTGTGCCAGATAAATACAGCTCTTTCTGACAGGATAAGGGATTTAATTGAAGAAAAGTTCAATATTCCCGAGGAAAACTGCATTTTAGCCGCATTTCATACTCATTCGGGACCTAATGTTGCGGGAACCGAGGGATGGGGAGATATCGACAGAGATTACTGTGATGAGATTTTCATTCCGGGAATAATTAGGGCTACAGAAGCGGCTGTTAAAAAGGCAGAAAGAGTGAGAGCTGGCGTTTCCAAAGGAGAATCCTTTGTGGGGATA